>JAYUUT010000193.1:0-24548 GCA_043754455.1 Myxococcales bacterium | reverse complement strand
GATCGCCAGGTCACAGGACCAGCCGATCTGATTCCCCTGTTGGCCAAGAGCCCCCAGGTGCGCCAATGCCTGGTCAAACAGTGGGCCCGATTTGCTTTCGGCCGCCTGGAAAGCCCTTCGGAACAGGGGTCGATAAAGGCCGCCTACGACGAATATGCGGCCGCGAAATTCGATCTGCGCGTCCTTTTGGTCGCCCTTGCGAAAACCAAGGCCTTTTCCTACCGCACACCGTACGCCTGGGAGGTGTCCCCGTGAAACCCTCGAACTATTTCTCCCGCCGATCTTTCCTTGCGGGCATGGGCCTTGGCACTGGCATGCTGCCGCTTTTGGGCCCCGATCACCTTGCCTTTGGGCAGGCCGGGGCGCCCCGTCGGCTGATCGTCGTCGTGCAAACCAACGGCACCATTGCCGATGCATTCTTTCCAAAGGGAAGCCCGACCGCCAGCAGCCTTGACGAACTGACGCTGCCCGCGATCACGGAGCCGCTAGAAAAACACAAAAAGGATCTGCTGTTTATTGAGAATCTGGAACTCAAAAACTTCACCGAGCAGCCCAACAACGGCGGCGCTCACGACAACTACAGCAACATCTTCACCGGGGCCTTGGGCGAACAGCGGGACGTCGGGGATCCCCGCGGGTTTCGCCCCCCGATTTCCGTCAGCCCTACCTTTGACAACTTCATCGTCGATTCGTGGATAAAAAAAGGCCCGATCAGCACCCCCATCCCGAAATTGCATTTAGCCAGCCAGATTGAAAACGCAGGGGTTGGCCAGAAACGATGTTTCTGGCGCGGGAGGAACCAGCCGATCTCCCCAGAAAACAACCCCGCCAAGGTCGCCAGCACCCTATTCAGCGGCACCGGTATGGCCGACCCCGAAATTGACCGTTTGCGGGCAGAACGAAAAAGCATGCTGGATTACGTGGGGCGTGATCTGGAAACCTTCGCCAAGAGATTCGGAAAGGACGAGAAGTCCCGCGTTGATTCCCATCTACATTCGGTGCGCGAGGTGGAACGACAACTCGGTGCGCTTCAGAAGTTTCAATGCGGCAGGGATTCGGTCGTGGTCCCCGCAGCGCTGGCCGACGCCAAGGGCAACCCTGACATGCGCATCGCGGACATCATGAAGATACAGTTCGATTTGGCAGTGGCCTCCCTTGCGTGCAACGCCACCCGTATCGCCACCGTTCAACTAAACAACGGCCACGGGAACGACGTTGTCTTCTCGTGGTTGGGGTTGTCCGGCAAGGGAATGGAATTTGGAATCCGGGATTCCCACGATTTGGCCCATCGTCCCGGCGCTATGAACGTCGACAAGATCAAGGCCGAGACCTGGTACATGTCCCAGTTCGCGGAACTTATCGATCGCGTCAAGGCGGTCAAAGAGCCAGGGGGACCGACGGGAACAATGCTCGATAGCACCGCCATCCTGTGGGTCAACCACATGGGTAATGGTGGAGGCCATTCATCGACCAAACTGCCGTGGGTGATTGCGGGGCGGGCAGGCGGCTATTTCAAGACCGGTCAATTCGCCCGCAGCAGCAAATCGGTCGCGGTCAACGGGGTGCTTATCGCCCTATGCAACGCCATGGGAGCCCCCACCGAAACCTTTGGCGACCCCAAATACGGCGGCGAACTGACAAGTTTGAAGGCGTAACCCTTAGGTACGCGCGAAATACGCGCCAATGGCCACCCGCAGGGCCAAACGGGCCCGATGCAGGCGCGTCTTCACATTCGGTTCATTAATACCTAGAACTTCTGCCGTTTCTTCGGTCGAGAGCTGGTCCACGTCACGCAACTGAAAAACCACGCGTTGGGATTCAGGAAGGGCGGCAATGGCCAGATCGACCGCCTTTCGCAGCTCAGTGCTTTGTAATTCATCGTCGGGACGCCGGGCCCAGTTGGGCCCGTGTCCGGCCTCTGCCACCGCGGCCTCCAGCGTGGATGATTCCATGTCGTCAACCGAAACGGACGATGGGTGCCGACGTTTCGATCGCAACGCCATAAGTGCGGCGTTCGCCACCACCCGGTAGATCCAGCTTCCAAACTGGGATTTCCCTTCGAACGTTTTGAGCCCCTTCCAGGCTGAAACGAAGGCTTCTTGCAGCACCTCGCGGGCGTCGTCTTCGTCCTTCATCATCCGGGACGCCAGCCGGTACAGCCTGCCCTCATGCCGCTCCAACAGCTGCTCGAATGCCGACACGTCGTTTGCCAGCGCGCGCGCCACCAGATCCTCATCGGACGGCGACGCGGGCATCGTGGCAGCGCCGCCCGGGACAGGATCAAACATGACCCGCCGATCCTAGCAATTCACACGAACTCCGGCAGGTTTGCGCCAAACCACCTTGCAACCTGCTTCCGTGCGATAAGATGCGGCGCTTTCCGCCATGCTGTACGCGATTATCAAGGCCGCCCGTCCCCACCAGTGGCTAAAAAACCTATTTTTCGTTGGCGCGCCGCTAATGTTCGCACGGCGTCTTTCTGATCCCGAGGCCGTCCTTCGCACAGGGGGTGCCATCGCCGCGTTTTCCCTTTTGGCCAGCTCGGTCTACCTGCTCAACGACATCGTGGACGTGCAAAAGGATCGGGCCCACCCGACCAAACGCCGCCGCCCCATCGCTTCGGGCGCCCTTCCCCTGCCAACGGCGCGGGTCGCCGCCGCCCTATTCGCTCTCACTGGCCTTGGATTGGGCACAACCCTAGGACTCGGCGCCGGCGCCATTTGCCTCGGATACATCCTGCTTAATGTCGCCTACTCCCTGGTGCTTAAACGTATCGCGTTTGTTGATGTCGCCTGCATTGCCACGGGCTTCTTGCTGCGCGTGCTGGAAGGCGCGTTGGCCATAGACGTCCCACCCTCGACCTGGCTTTTGGCCTGCACAGCCCTTTTGTCCGCATTCCTTGGGTTTGGCAAACGGGCGCATGAATTGCGAGTCGCCGGGGCCGGGGGCGCCACGCAGCGCGATGCCCTCACCGGCTACAGCGCCACGTCCCTGCGCTGGCTCATGGGGTTGCTGGGCGTCCTGACGTCGGGATCCTACGCGGCCTACACCCAATCCAACCATGCCATCCAGTTCTTTGGCACCCGAAACCTGATTTTCACACTTCCATTCGTCGCCATCGGCATCGGGCGGTTCTTGCGGATTGTGAATCGCCAAGGCGACGCCGAAAGCCCCACCGATTCGATGCTGCGGGACAAATTGTTGATGGGGAACCTGGTGGCGTACGTGGTCACCGTGTTTGCAATCATCTATGCCGGCGTCAGGCCGTAGGGCCTACACCGGCGCGCGGCAGTAACCGTACACCCGCGAAGCGCCCGCCCCCGTCTGGAACGGCGTACACACCATACCCATCCGGCAGCCGCCTTCGACCGGCAACAGCTTGCCGATCGCACACAAAGGACGGCAGCGCGCCTTGGAATCGACGCCCGTGACGCTCACACATTCCAGCCCGGGGCCACATTCCCGTTCGGAAGTGCATTCTTCAGTTTCTCTTTTCGATCCGGCACAGTCACATACCGTCACGTCGGGTTGGCGCGACGACAAGATCAGGCAGCCAAAGGCCGGAAATGGGCGCTGTTTGCCCGCAATGGCCCCCTTGCAGTCTGCGTTGAGCCCAAAAGGGCTACATTTTTGGACTGGCGCGCTACAGGCCACGTACGACGCCTTGTTTTGAAAGACAACTTCGTTCGAACAGCGGGCCACATCTGGCCCCCCGCAGTCAGCATCGGTCCGGCAGTATCGATAGCAATGCGATTTACAGGCGGACGCGGTTTCTTCCAGACAGGTGGAGCCCGGACGACACAAATCACCCTGTTGCACACATTCCTCGTAGACGGCCAATGGTTTTTGCTGCGGCGACACGTCCAGACAGCGTGGCCCGGATGGCTGGTTGACACACTTCTGGTTGCACGCGCAGCCCGTCTGGCAGACGGGATCACATTTTCCAGGTGAGTCGATTTTCCCTGAACAAGAAACTGGGCCCGCACACGCCGTCACGGGGGGCACGCCGCCGTCGGGGATCAGGCTCATAATCATGCCGCCCTCCCCGCCGGACCCTCCCATGCCACCGGCGCCCCCCTTGCCAGAAGAACCGCAGGTCGTGCCCTCCTTGCAACACACCGTCCCAACGCAGGTAAAGCCGTCAGGGCATACGTTTCCTTCCGCGCATCCAAGGGCCCCGCTGTCCAAAGTCGGGTTGTAACAACCCGCAAAAGTCAGCGCGCCCAACCAAGACAGGACAACGACAATGCCGCTCAATCTATTTTTCATATAAAACTTCCTTCGCGCCTTTAAAAAGACAGCCTGGCTCCAGCACCAGCAAGCCCCGGAGCCAGCCACGGTTGCACCGCAAAGGCGGGTCTGCCTGATGAAGGCGTCATCGCCGTTGCGTCGCCAGTCGATCCCCCGGAACGCGCCAGGAAGATCAAGCCGACTACCCCCGAGGCGACCCCGATCGCCCCAGACACCACAGCCAAGGCGTTCATCGTTTTCCCAGTCTTCTGAAGATTTGGATCGAAGACTTCCCTCTGAGCCCCGGCCTTTTCCAGAGCGTTTTCCTTGCTTTTGGCGACCACCCCGAATCCGACAGCCATGACGGTCAAGACCCCTGCACCCACAAGCAACGTATAAGGAATCACCCGGCTTGGGGGTGCCGGTGTCGGCCCCCCCGGGGTGGGAACAGAGCCAATGGTCGGTTCCGCCGCAGGATTCGGCGCTGCAGCAACGGGTGGCGGCGACACAGGAGGCACCGGGACCACGGCCACAGGCGCTGGTGCCGCGGGAGGTGGGGCAACCGGGGGCGCGACGACACCCACCTTCTTGCGTTCTTCGATCAGTTTTTCAACTTCGGCAAGCTTCCGTTCCGCCAGCGACCGCCCCTGCGCGTCCGCGGCTGCCACGGTCAGATATCGTTTGTAGAACCGGGCCGCTTCATGGAGCTGTTCGGACAATCGATAGGCCTGCGCGATGTTTACCAGCATCCCTGCATCGGCGGTCACCAGATATACGTTCTGATATTCCTCGATCGCCTCGGCATAACGCCCGACATTAAAAAAACGCGTCGCCTTTTCGTAATGGTCCTTAGCCTTCGTACGATCGGCCTCGGATAGGGTTTTTTGTTCCTGGGCAGCCACCGTACGAACGGATCCCACCACCGAAGAACAGGCTAAAACGGTCACTAATACGTGCCGAGAAAGTTGCGAAAAGGCCATGCGAGTCTTCCAGCTCCTAAGTACGGTATCCCCGAGAATGCTCCGTGGTGGTCGTCCCTGATCATTGGACGCCCGGCGCACACCTTATCTACAGTACCTGAGCCAGGAAAAACGGTCAAAAAGACTTCTGCTGCACCCAGGCATCAGCCCCGAACACAGTTTCGCCCCGCCTTTTTCGCATCGTAGAGCAGCTCGTCAGCACGTTTGATAATCGACCCTGCGTCAGACGTTTCGGGATCCAACGTGGCAACCCCCATCGATACGGTCACCGGAATCTTAGTCGCCTCGAAGGTGAATTCCGAAGCTTCAACGATATGTCGTATCTTTTCAGCGAACTGGTGGGCGTTGTATCCATCGATCTCGGGCAGGACGATGGAGAATTCTTCGCCCCCATACCGGGCGAATAGATCTTCGCGGCGAATCTTCCCCTTGATGGTCGAGGCCAGGACCTTCAGGACGTAATCACCCGCAAGGTGGCCGTAGGTGTCGTTGATCTTCTTGAAATGATCGATGTCGAACATGACCAAGGACAATTCGCGCCGATACCGGTTCGAACGCGCGATTTCCCGTTCCAGAGTCTCCATAAAATATCGTTTGTTGTAGATCTGGGTCAGCCCATCCACGGTGGTCAGACGATAAATTTCTTCGTGGTAGGCGCGTTCGATGTTCCCGCCCGAAAGGAACTTGAAGATCGTGCGCCCAATCTTAATGAGGTCGCCATCGCCTAGGACGCGTTCTTCAATGATCTCGTCGTTGACGTAGGTCCCGTTGGTTGATCCTAGATCCCGTATTCGGATCGATTTTCCCGAATTGATGATCTTCGAATGGGCCCGCGATACCGATTCCTGATCGATCTGGATGTCACATTTCGATGACCGCCCCAGTACCAAGGTCGCCCCGTCTAGATTGTGTTTTTTCCCCAGATCATTTCCGTAGATCACCACCAGACAGGCTTCTTTGCCTGGGGCGCGATCCGTGATCTTGCTGATGCTGGTAACGACCGTTTTTGCCCGGACCTGGTCGGTCTCGGTCGTGTCACGCCTGTGGGGGGTCTTGGCCAAGGTGTTTCCTGGATGACGCTGGAAGTTGACCCTGAGATTAGGTCAACCCCGAAGGGAGGTAAAGGGAAGGATTTTTTGACACATCAACCTACATGTCTGACCTTGAAGTGATGTTCCCTACGTTGTCGCAGCGAAGAGGTTATTTGTTCAGAGCCTTCGGGACCTTTGTTCTGGCGCCAACCGCCCTGGTCCTGGCGGTGACACCAGGTGCTAAGGCTGAACATCGGGAGGCAGCCTCGGTTCCTGAAGCGCGGGCCAGCACCAAGGTTTCGGACGTGTTACGCCAGAGCCGTCCCGAGGTCGATCTGGACACCTTGACCCGGGAAGGCCCCCACTACATGGCGCGCCTGCGATCGGGAGGAACGGCCCGGCTGACCCTGGACACGGGCCTGCAAAAAGAAGCCGAATCTATCTTCGATTCGTACAACATTCCCTTTGGTGCCGCGGTGGTTGTGTCGGTCGCCGACGGCCGCGTCCTGGCCCTTGCGGGGCGTTCCCGCGTCGACGCATCGCTGGGACCGGCAGAATTGGCGCTGCGTCCATGGGCGCCCGCCGCGTCCGTGTTCAAGGTGATATCGGCGGCGGCGTTGGTTTCAGAGGCGGGCCTGGGGGCAGGGACGCGGATCTGTTACCACGGCGGGGTGTCATCGCTGCTGCCGCCGAACCTTCTGGATCTGCCCGCGCTGGACACGCGTTGTGACACCCTGGGATTCGGAATTGCGAAATCCCAGAATGCGATTGTGGCGAAGCTGGCAATTCAGCATCTGTCGGCAGACAGCCTGGGGCGTGTTGCGACCGCTTTCGGATTTGGGCAGCCCCTGCCCTTCGATGCCGAGGTGGGTCCGTCGGAAATCGAAATACCAGAAACGCCGATGGAATTTGCGCGCGCTGCTGCCGGTTTCTGGCATTCGTCGCTATCGGTCCTGCATGGTGCGCTGATCGCGGCAACCATCGCCCGGGGGGGCACCATGCCTTCGCCCCGCTTGATTGATCGGGCCGTGGACGCCCAGGGAAAACCGCTGACGATGGGGCCCATGACGGCCCGTCGCGTGCTGGATCCAGCGGCCGCCGCTGAAGTTGGCCGCATGATGACCCTGACCACGCGCATGGGCACCGCCCGCCGCGCCTTCCATGATCGCCGAGGCCGCGCGCTATTGCCCATCGACGTGGCGGGAAAGACCGGATCGCTATCGTTCCGGGGCAATCCAGGGGATCCCGCCCTGCCCGCTGCCATTCCTGATGGCTCGTATCTGGGCTATAGCTGGTTTGTCGGATTCGCCCCCGCAACCAATCCGCAGGTCGCATTCGCGGTGCTGATAGGCAACAGCGCCACTTGGCGTATCAAGGCCCCCTTCGTGGCCCAGAGGCTCATAGCCGAACACCTGGCCGCGCACGCACAGACGCCCCATCTTCGCAGCGTCGCAAGCCGTTAGGCCGACGTTTGAGGGCGCGGGTACCACAGACAAACACGGTTGCGCCCGCCGTGTTTCGCGTCGTACATCGCATTGTCGGCGGCTTCGATCAACGCGGCCGTGTCCTTGATCGCGGGATTCGGAACCGACGCGGCGCCGACGCTGATGGTGACGGCGATGGTCTTTTCATCAAACACTGCGCTCTGACGTTGGACAGCCGCACGCAGCCGTTCACCCACGATGAGGGCCTGTGCAAGGTCCGCACCTCGACAGATCAGGGCAAATTCTTCGCCACCAACCCGGGCCAGGACGTCTTCGACCCGGATGGTTCCCAATACCGCCGCGGCAACTTCGCGAAGAACCACGTCGCCCCCCGGGTGCCCGTACGTATCATTGACCATTTTGAAATGATCGATGTCAAAAGTGACCAGGGCCAACGGCTGTCCATGACGCGCTGAAAAGGCGAATTCGCTTTCGATGCGGTCCTGAAAGTATTTCTTATTGAAGGTCTGGGTCAGATCATCCCGCAACGCCGATTCGTACATCTGGCGCTGGAACGCCTCGTCGAGGCGATCGTGAAAGGTGAATTTCAGAACCGTGCCTGAACCGATCAAGATCTTGTCGCCGTCCTCAAGTTCGACCGGTTCATCGAGAACGCGGCGACCGCGACAGAAACTCCCGTTGGTGGAACCACAATCCCGCAAGGTGAATTTGCCCTCGACCACCAGGATTTCACAGTGTTCGCGGGACAGGCCGTCATCCATGATACGAAACTGGGCGGTGCTGCCCCGACCTATAACTGTGCGATCCCCAGACTGGTCCTGCGCAATTTTGAACATCTCACCCATGCCGGGCCCGCCAATGACAATCAGGTAGGCCTGGTCGCGCGCAGGCAGCGCCTTGCCCGCCCCAGTTGGGGGGCCCTTGAAATTCGTGACGTCGTCCCAGCTCACGCGGCGCTGATCGTATCACGCATGGGCGGCGCGGGATGCAAGTTGGTCGCAAAAACCCCTCAGAGCTGCCCCAAGGGGGCCAAATCCTACCAGGGCATCGGTCGCGGTGGTCAGTAGATGGGAAATCCGCTCCCGGGCGTTGTCCGCATGCTGGCGATGTTCCTTGTCTTCAAGGTCATCGACATGCTGAAAAGCAAGACCAAACGCATCAGCAAAACGGCACAAATCGGCTGTTGCCTGGGAACTGGCCCCTGCGGCAGCCGCGCCAATTTCTATGGCCGCCCGGAACAAAGCGCCGGTTTTTTCGGCGTGCAACCGTTCCAGCCCGCCCAAATCACAAGGCGCGGGTTCACCTAGATCGCGAGCCTGACCCCGGACCATCCCGCGGGCGCCCGCCCCCGCCGCCAGGGCCCGAACGGCGTCAAAAAGGTTTGCCCCCCCGCCCGGATCTTTCCGCATCGCCATAAGACCTGCCTCGGCCAGCCATTCAAAGGCCAAGGTTAACAACGCATCGCCCGCCAGGATCGCGGTGGCTTCGCCAAAGGCCTTATGGCAGGATGGTCGACCCCGGCGAAAATCATCATCGTCCATCGCGGGAAGGTCGTCATGGATGAGCGAGTAACAATGCACCAGTTCCACGGTGACAGCGGCAACGCGAACCATATCGGTTAAAGGCGCGCCAACAGCCTGGGCGGCGGCCAACGCCAAAAGGGGCCTCAGTCTTTTTCCCGGCGAAAGCAGTGAATATCGCATCGCCTCGACCAGACGCCCCGGATCGTCAGCCGGCGGCGGTTCGGGCAGGCGCGCGTTCAGCAGGGTTTCAATCTCAGCGCGCCGGGCGGCAAGCCAGGCGTCCAGGTCAAACGCAGCCGTCATCGCGAATCGTCGTCACTACGTCCGGGCCCCGTACTGGCATCGAACGGCGCCGTCCGGTTTTCCGGGCCCGTCAGCAGGACTTCTACGCGTTTTTCCGCGCGATCTAGGATTTCACCGCCCTTGCGGCACAGGGCCATCCCTTCTTCGAAACATTTCAGGCCGTCTTCAAGCGGCAGATTTCCGGCTTCTAGCCTATCGACCAAAGATTTCAGACGCCCCAGCAGGTCGTCGAAACGTTCCGGCAGGGGATCGGGACCCGATGGTTCGGTCATGGGTTTCGTATCTACGCCTTTCACACGCCAAGTTCCAGGATGTCGTTCAACACCCCCCCTGCCGTAACCGCAGGGCCCGCGCCAGCGCCCTTGATGACCAGCGGGCTGCGGTACCTCTGGGTCGTAAACGCGATCTGATTGTCGGTGCCCTCCAAGGCGCCGAAGGGGCTTTGCAGGGGAACCGATTGCAAACCGACGTGGATGCGTTTTTTCGTTACGCTTGCGACGTACCGCAACACCCCCCCCTTCGCTGTCGCCGATTCGATGCGGCCTCGCCACAGGGCGTCCCATTGTTCAAGGCCGGCGACGAAAGATTCCTTGGACAAAGCCACCGCCTGCTGAGGAACGAGAGATTCGACAGCGACATCCTCGGGCTCACCATCGAAGCCTAGAAGCCGCCCTAAGATCAGGGCCTTGCGGGCCACGTCTTTGCCCGACAGATCATCGCGTGGATCGGGTTCGGTATAGCCCTTATGAATCGCCGCCCGCAAAGCGACAGAAAAAGATCGGCCCTTGCCCAGTTCCGTCAAAAGAAATCCCAGGGTACCCGAAACGCAGCCCTCGATTTTCAGAACCTTGTCCCCGGAATCAACCAGTTTTCTGTAGGTGTCCAGGATCGGCAGGCCAGCGCCGACGGTGGTTTCGAAACGAATGCGGCGGCCATGCGCCTCGGCCACGGCTAGAAAATGATCGCGTTGCGCCCGCGGGCCCGACAGCGGACGTTTGTTTGCCATGACAACGTCCATGCCCGCCTGCAAGGCAGCGGTCAACACAGGCGTGGTTTCATCCGCGGTCAGGTCGACCAAAACCGGGCGCGACAGGGCGTGCCGTGAAAAAAATGCGACGGCATCAGTAGGGGATGCCGGGTGGCCACCGGGCAGTTTTGCCAGCGACTGGCCCGCGTTTTTCGCATTCGCGATTGTGCCCAAGGCCCGTGACGAAAACCCATGTTCTGAATGCACAAATCCGGTGCGATCGACAAGGCCCACAACCCGCACGGCAGGCCCGCGCGTGGTTTTTCGTTTTGACAAAAGGCCCGTCAACGTGCGGCCAATCTGGCCGTACCCCAGAATCAAAAGGTCAATGGTTTCGGCATGGGCAACCTTGCCGCCACCAATTTTCGCCAGCTGAAACGCCTGGTGAATGGCCCGCTGGGCGGCGGCAGTCTCCGACGACTTCACGACAAAGCTGATGTTTAGTTCGGACGATCCTTGCGCAATCGCCACCAGGTTAATCCCCGCCGCTGCCAGCGCCGAAAAAACGCGGGCGGCAATGCCTGGGGTCCCCGCCATTCCCAGCCCCACAACCGCGATCGTTGCCATGCCAGGCTGCACCTGGATGCCGTCAACTTCCCGCCGGGCGATTTCGTCTTTGAAGGTTTGTTCCAAGGCCAGGCGTGCGGCCTTTCCTTCTTTTTCTGGCACCGTGAAGCTGATGGACTGCTCGGATGACGCCTGGGTGATAAGCGACACCGACATACGCCGTTGCGAAAGGGTCGCAAAGGTGCGCGCGGCGACACCCGGCACCCCCAGCAGGCCCCGGCCCGCCACAGTGACCAGGGCCTGGGCACCGATGGCCGACAGGGCCTTGACCGGGTAGTCGCCCAGGGTCAGCCGCCCGGATATTTCTGTGCCTACGTTCGTTGGATCGCCAAACGGCCGGACAAACAGGGGTATGTCGCGATCGGCCAGCGGAATCAACGCGCGGGGGTGCAGGACCTTGGCGCCGTAATACGCCAGTTCGGCGGCCTCACGAACGTTTAACTGCGGGATGACGCGTGCTTCGGGGACGACACGGGGATCAGATGTCAGCAGGCCCGGGACGTCCTTCCACAGGCACACGCGCCCAGCCTGGAGCGCACGGCCCAGGACCGTAGCGGTCAGGTCAGAGCCGCCCCGCCCCAGCGTGACAACCAAAGGATCGGCATCGGAATCCTCACGATAGGCACCCAAAAAACCGGGGACAACGGGCACGATGCCCCGGTCCAGCAAGGGGCGCAAGCGCTTGCGGGCTAGCAGATCGGTAGCGGCCAGATTGGGCGCCGCGCCACCGAAGGGACCATCGGTTTCGATAACGTCCATGGCGTCTACGTATTCGGCCTTCACCCCGGCGGCGGACAGGGCCGCGGCAAAGATGCGGGCGCCAACCCGTTCGCCCCGCGACACGACCAGATCGCTTGTGCGGGGGGTCAGTTCACGCAACACCAGCAGCCCACTGGACAAGGTTTGCAGTTCATCCATCGCGGCTTTGATCACCGCCTGCAACTGGCTGCGGATTCGCGCGGGCGGGGCCATCGCCGTGACGATAGACGCATATTTTTCGCGCAGAATTCGCACCGCATCGGCCACCCGCACGGTGTCACCGGCCAAGGCCCTCGCCGCCACGTCCAACAGCAGATCTGTCACTCCCGCAGGGGCTGAGCAAACCACCAGCAACGGCGCCGCGTGAGCCCGGCAGATGGACGCCGCGTGTCGAAACGCGGCGCCGTCGCCTAACGAGGCACCGCCGAATTTGTAAACGTCGGGGAAAATGACCTTCTTCGCCATGAGGGGCCCGTATCTACTACGACGCGCGCGGGTTTGCTGCCGATCCCATCATCGGGGGCTTTTTCGCAGCCGCTGCTCTGGTAGATTCTCCCCTATGTCGCGTCCGCTTCGAGCCGTCTTCCGTTGCATTGCCGGTTGTGCCGGTGAATACCCGCTGGATGAGGTCATCTACCGATGCCCCACCTGCCAGAACCTCCTAGAGGTCCATCACGATATTGAGGCGCTGAAAGAAAAAAGCGCCCTAGGGTGGGTCAAGACCTTCGAGGATAGGTACATGCGGACGCAGTGGCCCTATGGATCAGGGGTCTGGGGCAAAAAGGAATGGGTGCAGCCGCACGTCCGGAACGAAAACGTCGTGTCGATGTTCGAAGGCGGATCAAACCTGTTCTGGGCGCAAAGGTACGGACAGCAATTGGGCGTTGAGAACCTGTGGATCAAACTGTGCGGCAATTCCCACACAGGATCTTTCAAGGATTTGGGGATGACCGTGTTGGTATCGACCGTCAAACAGATGATGGCTGACGGCAAGAACATTAATGCGGTGGCGTGCGCGTCCACCGGCGACACATCGGCGGCGTTGTCCGCCTACGGGGCGGCCGCGGGCATTCGGACCTTGGTCATTCTGCCGCACGGGAAAATCTCCACAGCCCAATTGGTGCAACCGCTGGCCAACGGGGCCACTGTCCTAGCGGTAGACGGCAATTTCGACGATTGCATGGCCTTGGTTCAGCGTCTTTCGGCCGAGGAAGGCGTCTACCTGGCCAACAGCATGAACTCGCTGCGGTTAGAGGGGCAAAAGACAGTTGCCATCGAAATCGTGCAGCAGTTCGATTGGCAGGTGCCCGACTGGATCTTGATTCCAGGCGGCAACCTAGGGAACGTCAGCGCGCTAGGCGCCGGCCTGAATCTGATGAAGGCGTTGGGGGTGATCTCACGTTTGCCGCGTATTTGTCTGGCCCAGGCCCAGGCCGCCAATCCGCTTTATGAAGCCTACAAGAACGGGTTTGAAACGTTCCGGCCCATGGTCCCCTCAAGCACCCTGGCGTCGGCCATTCAGATTGGTAACCCCGTCAGCGTGAAGAAGGCCATTCGCACGTTGCAGGAATTCAATGGCGTGGTCGAACAGGCCAGCGAACAGGAACTTGCCGATGCGGCCGCGCGGGCCGATCGGACGGGCATGTTCAATTGTCCCCACACCGGGGTGGCCCTGGCGGCGCTGGAAAAACTGGTCGCCCGGAAAACCATCCGGGCGGACGAATCCGTGGTGGTGGTCAGCACGGCCAACGGGCTGAAATTCACGGACTTCAAGGTCCGCTACCACGAAAGCCAACTGGAAGGTTTTGGGGCGTTCAAGCACGCCAACACACCTATCGTCCTGCCCAATGAATATAACGCGGTTCGCGAAGTGGTCCGGCGGACGTTAGGGGCCTGAACGCGTCTACGCGGTTTTGACCGGGGGGCCCGACTGCGTCTTTTTCGCCCCATTGAGTTGTCTTTTGCATTACTGTTCTGCCGACCTTCACATACATTTCATGACGCAGTCATATAATTTCCGGCTTGGAGACCTCATGTTGAATCGCAGCTTGTTTGGACTGATCCGGCTCATAGCGCTTGGGTGCGCCGTGTGGGGTTGTGACCCCGTGACCGGAGGTTTTCCAAATCAGCAGCGTCAGCAGCCGATCAGCTCCGACGAACGCAACGTGTGGACCCAACACAACGACAACCGGCGGACGGGAACGACGTTGGCGGAACGCAATTTGACGACGGCGAACGTCAACCCCAGCGGGTTCGGCAAACTTTTCTCAATGCAGGTGGACGATCAGATTTACGCGCAACCCCTGCACATCGCGGGCGTGCCCATTGCCGGTGCGACGCGAAACGTTGTCTACATCGCGACGGTCAGCAACACAATCTATGCCTTCGATGCCGATGACGTAAACGCAGCGGGACCCCTGGCAACTGTGAATCTCGGCATGGGCGCCCGGCCCATGCACAATGGTGATATCGCGGCCTGTGACGGAATCTATCGTGATTACGGCGGCCGGATCGGTATTGCCGGGACGCCTGTCATCGATGTCAACAGCGCCACTCTCTACGTCGTGGCGCGAACCATGGAAAACGGGGGCATCGTGCAGCGCTTGCACGCACTGGATATCACGAACTTAGCCGAACGCCCCGGCAGTCCCGTGGTGATTGCCGCGCGCGTCCCGGGGACCGGGCATGGAAACGACGGCAACGGCATTGCGTTCGATCCCAATATCCAGAACCAACGGGCCGCTCTCCTATTGTCAAATGGAGTGGTCTATATCGCTTGGGGGGCTTATTGCGACTACGGTCCCTTTCACGGCTGGGTGATAGGCTACCGAACATCGGACCTATCAAAGACGTTTGTATGGAACACAACACCGGATGGTTGGGGCAGTGGCATCTGGCAGGGTGGCCAAGGTCTTTCTGCAGACGACTCCGGCAATATCTTTCTGATGACGGGCAATGGGTCGTCGAACGCTCAAGCCGGAGGTCAGTCCTATGGCGAGGCCGTCGTCAAGCTCGATCCGTCATTAACCCAGCCCGTTGTTGACTGGTTCATGCCTTACAACACTAACGCCCTGAACAATACCGATACAGACCTTGGGTCCGCGGGGCTTTTGCTGATTCCGGGTACGTCACGATTGGTCGGTGGGGGCAAGGAGGGTCGGCTCTATGTCCTCGACCAAAACAACTTAGGTCACTTCCAAGATGGTAGCGACTCCCAGATCCCGCAGAGTTTTCCTGCAACGGATGGGCACATTCACGGCTCTCCAATTTTTTGGAACAGCGCAAGCAAGGGACAACGCGTCTATGTATGGTCCGAGGATGACTACATGAAGGCGTTTGCTTTCAACGGACAAACTCTCACGTCAACACCAGCCGACGTCAGCGCCATGCGCGCCCCACCGGGGATGCCGGGAGGTTTCATGAGCATCTCTGCGAACGGCAATGCTGATGGCACGGGCATCTTGTGGGCGGCCCACCCCGCCTGGGGGGATGCAAACCGAGCGACCCGGCCTGGCATTTTGCGTGCCTTCGATGCCTCGGATGTGAAGAAGGAAATCTGGAACAGCTTGATGGAACCGGGCCGCGACGATCTTGGCAATTTTGCGAAGTTCTGCGCGCCGACCATTGCAAACGGCAAGGTGTTCCTGGCGACCTTCTCGAACCAACTTGTCGTTTACGGCTTGTTCTCGCAACTGTCGGCCCCGCCTGCCCCAGCGCCTGTGGGCAACGGGACAGGACTTCGCGCCGAATATTTCAGCGACCAGACGCTGGGGACATCGGCACTGGTGCGCACCGACAAAAATGTCGATTTTGCTTGGGGTCTGGGATCTCCTGGTGCCGGGGTTGCCGCGGACGGTTTTTCCGTACGCTGGACCGGACAGGTGCAACCCCGCTTCTCCGGTGCCTACACCTTCCTTACGACGTCCGACGACGGTGTCCGGCTGAGGGTGAACGGTTCGTTGTTGGTCGACAACTGGACCAACCACGGGGCGACTGAAAACTACGGAACTATCAACCTAACAGCAGGCCAAAAATACGACATCAGCATGGAGTTCTACGAGGCCGCGGGGGAGGCAGTGGCGAAATTGTCCTGGTACCACACGTGGCAGCCCAAGGAGATCATCCCGTCGACGCAACTGTTTCCCGCTGTCGCTGGGACTGGCCCCGGCGGCCCGCCCGCGGGTGACGTGTGCGGCTCGGCAGCGGACGGGAATGACGTTACCCTCGCCTGCCCGGCCGGACAGACCATCAGCGCCATTGTCTTCGCCGGTTATGGCACGTCCATGGGAAGTTGTGGATCGTTCGCGCGGGGCATTTGCAATTCGGTTTGGGAAAAGTCGGTGGTTTCCGACATCTGTCTTGGTAAACCATCATGCGTCGTGGGCGCCCGAACCACCGTATTCGGGGATCCGTGTGATGGGACGGCGAAACACCTGGACATCCAGGTGAGCTGCGCTGTGCCGGGTACCGGGGGCATGACCGGGACCGGCGGCATGACCGGGACCGGCGGGCCCGATGCGGGCGCCCCGGATAGCGGCGGACTTTCAGGTGATGTGTGCGGGTCGGCGGCCGAGGGACTGGACTTGACGCTTAGTTGTCCAGCCGGGCAGACGATTACCGGAATCGTATTTGCAAGCTACGGCACGTCGACAGGAAGCTGTGGCTCGTTCGCGACCGGTACTTGTAACGCAGCAGGAGCGAAGAACGTATTAACCAATACCTGTGTCGGAATGACGAATTGTGTGGTGGGTGCCAAAAACCGCGTATTTGGGGATCCGTGCGTGGGGGTATACAAACATTTGGACGCCCAGGTCACCTGCACAGGTAGCGGCACCGGTGGAACAACCGGCACCGGTGGAACAACCGGCACCGGTGGAACGACCGGCACCGGTGGAACGACCGGTGATGTGTGCGGATCTGCGGCCGAGGGGCTGGACCTGACGCTTTCGTGTCCGACGGGGCAGACAATTACAGGAATCGTATTTGCAGGCTACGGCACATCGACAGGAAGCTGTGGCTCGTTCGCAACCGGCACTTGTAATGCCGCAGGAGCGAAGAACGTATTAACCAATGCCTGTGTCGGAAAGACAAGCTGTGTGCTGAGCGCCAAGAACAGCGTATTCGGGGATCCATGCATAGGCGTGTACAAACATTTGGACGCCCAGGTCACCTGCACAGGTCCTGGCAGCGGCGGAACGACCGATGCCGCCCTAACGACGCAGCCTACCCCCGATGCCGGGCCTTCGGACGCGCCCGCAAGTTTTGTGGATGCGCCGCCAGGGGACGTCTGCGGCAGCGCAAATGAAGGGGGTGTCGCAACGATTAGCTGTCCGGTCGGTCAGACAATAAACGCGGTCGTATTCGCAAACTATGGTACGTCCAGTGGCACGTGCGGATCCTTGAGTACGGGAACGTGTAAGGCAGCGGGGGCGGCGGGCCTGGTATCAACGGCTTGTCTTGGAAAGACCTCGTGTGCGATCAGTGCCACCAACGCCACATTCGGAGATCCTTGTTGGGGAATCGTCAAGCGTCTGGATATCGAGGTCATCTGTAAATGACGGTGCATCGACCGGGTAAAAGCGAGGCGTGAATTACCTTTGTGCCAACCACGCGGCCAATGCGTCGGCGCGATCGCTGCGCTTGACGATGCGCCAGTTTTTCACCAGATCTCCTAGGCCACGGCGGGCGGGATCGAAGCTAGGAGCCGCCACTAAGGCCGCACGCAACCCGGTTTCGGCACCCTCCAAGTCGTCGCGGCGCCAGGCCTCGCTGCCGCGGTAGAAATGTGCGGTCGCCGTTTGCAACGCAGCAACGGCCATCCGGTTTCGTTCATCACCAAAGGACAGCATGCCCGTCGGTAGGCGCCGCACGGGAAGCAGACTGAGCACGTTTTCAATGCCGATGGCATCCCCCGCGCCCCGGGGCGAGAGAAATTCCATTTCAGGGCGATCATCGGTGTTCATTGCGCCCTGCCCCGCCCAGGAACGCATGGCATCGGCACTGCCCAAGAACGTGGCAAACGTGTCAGCCAGATCATCGATTTTGGACTCCTTGGCCCGCCGGGCCCGCAAAGGATCTGCGGCCAGCCAGTTTTTCACCTGAACCCAATCGGCGGATAAATCCGCCTCGGTCCCCATCAGGCCAAGAATCGGCGTCCGCAGATTCCACGTCCCAAAAAACGCCGCACCTTTCGGAAACACAGAAAAGAACGTTCGGACAATCATCGGCACCACGTTGGGCGGTGTTTCGTGCAGCGGAACCCATTGGCAATAAAGCCCCCCGGCACCAAGCGCACGCCGGACGTTTTGAAAATGCTCCCGTGCATAAAGCGCCCCAGTCCCCGCCTGTTGGGCGTGAAATAATTCCCCCACGACAAGGTCGTATCCACTGCCTTTCTGGGCGGCATGCGCGGCAAACGTTCGCGCGTCCGCAATGTTCAACTTCACCTTCGGATTCCGCTGAATTCCACCGTGTAGCTCATCAAAGAAGCCCAAGGCGCGCGACACCTCGGGCACCAATTCGACCGCGTCCACCTGCGCCTCTGGTAAGCCGCCCACGACCCCAGCCAGTGTCCCCCCGGATCCCACGCCCATGACCAGCACACGGGCCGCGTGGGGCCTGAACAAGGTGGGAAGCAGGCCCTGGCGCAACTGGATTAGAAGGGCAGCATCACCACCTTCGGTGAAATTGTTGTTGGTCCGCAGACGCCTTTGTCCCGTGGGTGACGCTTCAACCGCCACCGCCTGCGACGCCCCTTCGTGTCGCCAAATCAGGTGGTATCCCTCGGCTGACAGCCAATCAAACAGTCCGTCCCTGACAAACCAGACTGGCAGGGCTGTTGCGAAAAGGACCGCCAGGTAAACCCCCAAACGCCGCGGCGCCGGTTCGGGCGTAACCAGCCCTGCGGCGCTTAGCAACAGCACGCACAGCGCAAAGATGGCAACAGCGCGGCTGCCCCCGATCGGAAGCAGCAGCACCGATGACAGCACGGGCGCCACAGCACAACCGATGCCGTTCCACGCCGTTGCGATCCCTGCCCCCACGGCAGGCTGGTTCGGCGCAGAGGCCCGCGCCAGGGTCAAAAACGCCCAAGTCGTCGGAATAGCTATCGGCGTTGCCAGCAACAACGACACCGTGGTTTCAGTCGTCACCCGATCGAAAAACGACACCGATCCATCGGACAGCCACGCCGCGACCGGGGCGCCCCAGCGAAGCGTGAGCAACCAAAAAGCGGACAGCACCGCTGCCGCCGAAAAAACCACAGCCGGTGCCCCCGCACCCAGACGATCCAGGATGCGTCCGGACAGCCGAGAAAACAGCAAGGCACCCAAAGCCGCCCCCGCAATGTACGCCCCCACGGCCACGGCGAAGGTGTAGACCGAATCGTGCAACGTCACCGCCAGAATTCGGATGGCGACAATTTGCAGCGAAATCCCTGCGAGTCCCGAGGCCAACGCCCCCAGCAGAATCCGTTTAGGAACTGGCCCGGCGGCGGGGGGTAGACGGGACTCGACCCCCTGATCGACGGATTGACTCCCCGATCCCGTACGCGCCAGCAGCGCCGCGGTCAGGTTTCCCAAGACCGCAACCCCAAGCGTTGCACGGGCCCCAAATCCGGGAAGCAACACAAAGGCAGCCCCGACAGCTCCCAAAACCGCCCCAGCGGTGTTTGCCGCATACGCCAGCCCCAGCCGCCGCCCGCTGTCTTCCGCGCTTCCCGATTGTTCGAACGCGCGTGTGGCTGCGGGATAGGTGGCCCCCATCAACACGGTTGCGGGAAAACAGGCGCAGGCCGTCACCAACAAGGCCACCAGGGCAGTCCCCGCGGTCGCCTGTCCATCGGTCAAGGTCGCCACCACGGATTGCGCAAGGCCCAACACCACCACCGACACCAAACCCGCAACCGCTATGCCGCCCTCAAGCCGGGCGTAACTGCGCGCGCCGTTTTCGCTGCGTGCCAGGCGACCACCCAGCCAGAAGGCTCCCACCGTCGTGCCGGCGAAAAACGTGGCCAGGACCGCCTGGCTGGCCAGCGCCGTTCCACCGACCAACACTGACAGCGCCCTTGTCCAGACCACCTCATAGATCAATCCACACGCACCAGAAAGCACGAACGCAGCCAAAATAAAGGCATTCACGCGCAAATGGTCGCAGGACCACGCCCTTGTCGCAACAAATCCTCACACCATCCGGAGGCTCCGCACCGACGCGGGCACGCGGGGCGTCTAGGTGGCTAAACCGGGGCATCGATTTCAATCCGGGGGCGGGCCAGGCCGCGCGGTCCTCTTTGCCGACAAGCCCGAAAACGTGTCGGGTCTATGGGCTGACGAATACACGCAGGGCTACTTCCGAAAGAAATAGCCAGGGGCCGAAAAACAGTCGAAAAACAGTTGAAAAACTTGACATTTGTTCCGTACCGAACGAACGTTCAGTACGGAGGCCCACTTCACCATGGCCAAGCTCACACTGGTTCGCGACGAAGACACGCGGGATGAACTGACCGATCGCCAACGGGTGATTCTGGATTTCATATCGCAGTACATCCGCGACCACGGGTATCCGCCGACCCTGCGGGAAATTGGGAGTCAATTCACGATCAAATCCACCAACGGGGTCAACGATCACCTGCGGGCTTTAGAAAAGAAGGGGTATCTGCACCGCGATGATCTGAAATCGCGGGCTTTGCGACCGGTCGACGCCATCGGGCCCGCCAATGGCCAGATGTTGGCCCCTGAAACGGACACCGTCGAGGTACCCATTTTAGGTCGCGTGGCGGCAGGACAGCCACTGTTGGCGGTTCGTAGCTATGAAGATACGGTTCGGGTCGATCGATTTTTCATCGGGAACAACCGGGAGGTTTTCGCCCTACGGGTCAAAGGTGATTCGATGATCGATGACGGCATCCACGATGGCGACTACGTATTTGTTCGCAAACAACTAAGCGCGTCGTCCGGAGAGATCGTGGTCGCCATGATCGAGGACGAGGCGACGGTGAAGCGGTACTTCCCTGAAGGCGACACAATTCGTTTTCAACCGGCCAACGCGAACATGCGACCTATCATGGTGCGGAAAAGCGATTTTAAGAGTGTGAACCTCATAGGCGTGGTTATCGGTATCTACCGCAAATACCATTGATCTAGTAGAACATGCGCCATGTTTACCCATGTCGTGATGTTCTGGCTGAAACCGGGAATGACCACGGATGACGTGGCCGATTTTGAAACCAAGCTGCGCGCCCTGACCATGATTCCGTCGGTGGTTTACGGCACAGTCGGCCAACCAGCGTCGACCGATCGACCGGTCATTGATCGCAGCTACCACTATGGCCTGATGGTGGCCTTCAAAGATCTGGCGGGACACGATCTGTACCAGGACCACCCCGTCCACGACAGCTTCCGCAACGACTGCGGAAAATTTTTCGACCGCGTCATCATCTACGACTACGAGGGTTAGCCATACTTCAAGCCACCAGTTTTTTCACTACCTGACCGTGAACATCGGTCAGCCGAAAAAACCGCCCTTGGGATTTGTACACCAAACGGGTGTGGTCGATCCCCAGTTGGTGAAGGATGGTGGCCTGCAGATCGTGGACGCTGACGGGATCTTCGACGGGGTTGTACCCAAAATCGTCAGTTCGGCCTACGACCGTGCCTGGTTTCACGCCCCCTCCCGCCATCCACATGCTGAACGCCCGGGGGTGGTGATCGCGGCCTAGGTACACCGATTTATCGCGGGCCTCGTTCATGGGCGTCCTGCCAAATTCGCCGCCCCAAACCACCAACGTTGAATCCAGCAGCCCTCTCTGTTTCAGATCTTTGATCAGCGCGGCGGCGCCCTGGTCGATCTCACGGCACAGTTGCGGCAAACGCGTCACCAAATCACCGCGGGCGTTGGTGCCATGTGTGTCCCATCCTCGGTGGTAAAGCTGCACGAAACGGACGCCCCGTTCCACAAGGCGCCGCGCCAGCAGACAGTTGTTGGCGAAACTGGCTCGTCCTGGTTCCACCCCATACATCGCGCGGGTGGCATCGGTTTCACCTGTGATGGCCGTCAGTTCCGGCACGCTGGTTTGCATGCGAAAGGCCAACTCGGCCGCTGTGATACGGGTCTGCACCTCGGGATCCCCCGTGACCGACAGACGGTTGGTATTAAGGGTGCGCAACAGGTCCAGGGTTTCGCGTCGGGCACCCGAAGGCATCCCATCGGGATTCGCCAGGTACAGGACAGGGTCACCCTTGGACCGAAATTCGACGCCCTGATGGGCGGTGGGCAAAAATCCACTGGACCAGCAGGCTTTGCCGCCGTCGGGGGCGTTTTCTCCAGACACCATGACCACGAACGCCGGCAGATCTTTGTTGGCGCTGCCAATGCCATAGGACAGCCACGACCCCATGCTGGGCCGCCCGGGGATCTGGTGGCCCGTGTTCATAAAAATCTGGGCCGGGGCGTGGTTGAACTGCGTGGTGTAAACGGTCCGGATGACGGCCAGGTCATCGGCTATCGATGCGGTGTGCGGCAGCAATTCGGAAAACTCGGTGCCCGACTTCCCATGCCGGGCAAAATCGTAGGGCGACCCCAACACGCGGGGAACCCCCTTGATGAACGCAAACCGTTCCCCCTTGGTTAACGATTCTGGAATCGGTTGGCCGTCCTGTTTCCGCAAAAGCGGCTTATGATCCAGCAGTTCTAGCTGGGACGGCGCCCCGGCCATGAACAGGAAGATGACGTTTTTGGCCTTGGGGGCGAAATGAAACCCACGCGTCTTGAGACCGGCGGGTCCGATCGGGTCGTCATCGGCAAACGCTGGGGACGATTCCTGCAAGACCGACTGCAAAGCCAGGGCACCAAGCCCCACCCCTGCCTGGCCAAAAAAATGCCGCCGGGTCGTTTGCCGGAGAACCGATTGAAAACGATTTTTCATAATCATTCCTTCGTGATCGTTTCATCAAGATTCAACAGCACGTTCGCGACCAGCGTCCACGCCGCCCTTTGGGCCAGACCGGGTTCAGGTTGGGGCAAGCCCAGTAGCTTCTGCGCGCCGCCTAAATCCGCGGCATAGCGCTGTACTTCCTTGCTGAAGAAAACCTCAATAGGGCGAAGGTCCGCGGCGCTGGGAGATCGGGAGGTGGCCAGGCGAAACCCGTGGGTCACCTGGGCACGCAGACCCATCGACGCAGGCACTTCCCCGCGTATCCGGTCGCCAAGCGCCCGCGCAGCCTCTAAAAACACGGGGTCGTTCAACGTCACCAGAGCCTGCAGCGGCGTGTTGGTGCGAATGCGGCGTGCGGTACAGGCCTCGCGGCTGGGGCCGTCGAAGGTCAACATGCTGGGGTAAGGCGCAGATCGGCGTATGAAAGTGTAAAGGCCCCGGCGGTGACGATCCTCGCCCTGGCTTGTGATCCATTTTTCACTGGAATACGGAACGTTCCAAATGCCTTCGGGCTGCAGCGGAAACACACTGGGGCCGCCTACCTTGGCTGACAACAACCCCGCCGCATGCAGGGCCACATCGCGAATCGATTCGGCCTCAAGCCGCACCCGTGGACCACGGGCAAACAAACGGTTCGCCGGGTCGCGTTCGACCAACGCGGGCAACGCCGTTGAATTCTGCCGATAGGTGGCCGAGAGGACCATCGTCCTTTGCATCGCCTTCATGTCCCAGCCCGTGCGCATGAACTCGGTCGCCATCCAGTCTAGAAGTTCAGGATGACTGGGCGGGGCGCCCTGGGTGCCAAAATCTTCCGTGGTTTCGACAATCCCGCGACCGAAAAATTGTTCCCAAAACCGGTTGACGGTTACCCGGGCGGTCAAAGGATTTTCGTCGTCAACCAACCAGTGCCCCAACCCCAGCCGGTTCGCGGGCTGGGTTTCGGGCAACGGCGGCAATACCTTCGGTGTGCCCGCATAAACCAGGTCACCCCGGCTTAGGTAGGCACCGCGCAACCGCAGGTGGGTGGACGGACGTGCGAATCCCGGCCGTTCTTCCAATACCAACGCGCTTTGGATGCCAAGATCCGAAATCGCACGGCGTAGATCGTCAATGCGCTGCCGAACGGGCGCCAGGGACAAAGCGACCCGGCCATAGATGGATTCCAGTTCGCGCCGCTGTTCGTCGGTCCGGCGCGCGGACGGCAGATCCAGGGACGGTCGCCACCTGGTCGGAACCATCGCGGCCAGCGAAGGATCAGGCGCGTCGGTTACGCTGAGCCGAAAATAGCCCAAATTTCTGGTCTGGCGGGGCATCCGATGCGCCAATCGAATCGAAAAACGAACCCCCTTGGCACCGCCAACCGGTTTGTCCAAAACCAAAACCGCCTGACGTCGGGCAGGCCGTGGGGACATTGCCGGGTCGATGGCCCACCCATCGCCCGAATCGTCGGAAACCAGATTTTCGGCCCGTGATCCAGGACCTGAAGATTCGTCGCTGACAGCGGTCTTCCATTTCACAGGTTGGCCATCACCCTCGTCGCCAATGGGGGACACCCGCACGTCGAATCCGGTGAGGAAAAAATTCCCATCCTTGCTGCGCCCCGGGCCCCCGCTCGGCAGGCGTGGATCGGACAACGCTTCGATGCGCAGTCCTGTTATGGACGACAGTTTCGCCGTGGTTTCAAGCTGATACTCGTCGGACACGGGGTTGGGGCCCGACGCCAGCACGGACCCATCACGAAGGATGGTCAAAA
>JAYUUT010000192.1:0-2532 GCA_043754455.1 Myxococcales bacterium | reverse complement strand
CCAATCCTCCCGCCATTCCTTCTTCTTGAAATCGTAATAAGAGAACTTCAGCCGCGCGACACCCGGACACAACACATACGATTCACCAGGAATCGTCATCGGATCAAGCGCCTCCAAACGCCGGGTCTCCCGCCGCATTAGATTCAGCATTCCCGGCTGTTCTGGATCGGGCAATGGGTAATACATGACAACGGACGTGTCGCCTTCAGGGCTATCGGCCCGAAGACGTTGATGCCCGAACCAAGAAAACCGCAGTTCATCGACATCCGAATGGGTCGTCCCAATGAACATGGTCCGGCGTTCTTGAAGGCTAGGGTTCTCCGAGTCCGACTGAAACGCCATCTCGATCTCTCGGGTGATGCGTATTAGCGCAACCCGGGCAGCATGTGTGCGTTCCTGACTGGCGGTCGTCCGACGTTTCAGGGCCGCCGTTTGACTAAATGTGCCCCACAGAATGCCAACGATGAAACCCAAGATTGCGATCGCAAGAATGACCTCGACCAACGTAAAGCCCGCCGATGTCGAACGATGGCGGGTCATCTGCCGACCTTCGGTGCCGCGGCCGGCGTCGCGGCCCCGGCGCCTGGAGCTGCCCCACCGATAGCGCCCGTGCCAGCAGCCCCCGGGGTCCCCGCAGCGCCTGCAGCGCCTGCAGCCGCCCCTAGACCCCCACCAACCGCACCGACAGCCAGGTCCAACTTCGCGGGGTCAGTCATAAACGTGACCACATCAAAGGTCTGTTTGGGTTTTCCTGGTTCATCCCACAACACGCTGACCGACAACCGCCGAACCGATTCCTCAAGACCGACCCTGATGGGTTCGATAAGCATGGTCATAAACCCGCCCATCAGACCGGCCATCGCCATCATGGGGTTGCCGTTGCTGTTGTTGACCTTGTCTTGCGTCTGCTGTTGCGCCATTTGCGTCGCATCGGTCGGCAGTTCGATCTTTTCGATCAACGTCGTCCAGCGGATCTGAGGATGCCCCTCGTCCGCGAAATCGCCGTCTTCTGCTTCGTCGTTGTCGACGAACCCTTGGGTCAAAACCTGATCTTCTACTTCAGCAATTTTTGCGCGCGCCAGAAAACTGGCCAACGTAATCGATCGGGCATGATTGGTCGCCCGAACGTTCGATGTGGAAATCCCCACGACAATGACCAGAGACATCGCCAGAAGGCCCAAAGCCACCATCACCTCCAACAAGGTGAATCCGGCGCTGCTGCAACCACGCCGATTCATTCGATAACCGTTCCCTCATCGTCGAACTGTTCACGCAACGGAGGCTCTACATAACCTGCCTTGACCTTCACCCGCCCCGTCAGCGGATGCACCATCAACGAAAATGCCACTGTGCCGTCCTTGTCGGCCAGATGAATCAACGCCGATTCCGTCTGGCCAAGGGGGAAAAAATAGATATAGCCTTGGCCTTGGGTCAGGGGTTCGGCCAACCGGGGCGTGAACAAAGCAGCCATCTTGCCGCCGGTGAAAGGACGACTCTTTAAAACCAGCTCCTTGAATGATTCAAACTTGGCGCGTTTGGCCTTCCATTCCTTGGGCTGGTAGTGCGAAAAATCGTAGGCCGAATCGCCTTTCTCAAAAATCGAGTTCTTATCTTCTTCGGCCTTCTTTCGAGCCACTTCCTCTAGGGCTTTCTCTTCGGCCTCGCGCGCCCGGATCTCTTCGGTTTCGCGTTCGCGTGGCAACGAAAATTGGTCCCCCGAAACTTCGGCCCAGTATTTCCCCGTCTCAAAATCCAGCACCAACCGATGTACCTTCCCGGTCGTTGAAGCCCGATCGAATAGATAGCGAATCGCCCCCGCGATCCGCGTTGCCGATCCCCGCAATTCACTGCGCGACCACGACCGAATCCCCGATACCATCGACGATCCCACCACTGCCATCAGTCCCAGCACGATCAAAACCTCCAGCAGGGTAAACCCTGCTTGGATTGATCGAATCGGGCGGTGATTGGGTAAGCGCATAGGATGTTCAACGGCGGGCTTACATGCCGGCTTTTACGTCGTCCTCAGTTCCTTCGGTTCGGTCAGGTCCCGTCGAGATCACATCCACACCGTCGGCATCCTGCGAACCTGGGCATTTGATGATGAACTCGCGACCCCAGGGATCCTTCTGCGGTTTTGGCAGGTTCTTGTTGGTAACCAGATCTTGCATGCTGGTGGGGCAGTTGTTGTTGTTTTCCAACATGTATTGGACACAAGCCTGGGCAATCTGGCTGCCCGTAATCTTGGCGGTCTGCAACTGACCCTTTTTTCGTCCGCTGTTGACAGCGAATCCAATGGCGCCCATGACCAAACCCAATAACGCCAACACGATCAGAATTTCGATAAGCGTCATACCGGCGTCGCGGTGGCCCCCTTCGGTCCTTCGTCTTACAGCGCCACGTCGCACCCCGGCCAACCATTTGCGAATATTGTTCATTTTTTTGTCCTCCATAACAGATAGGTACCTACGTCGTTCAATTGACCAGATTCTGCATGTCCATGATCGGACCCAGAATCGAAAACACCATGAA
>JAYUUT010000191.1:0-3247 GCA_043754455.1 Myxococcales bacterium | reverse complement strand
CGGTGATGGACTGAGGCGAACGCCTGATCTCAGCCGCTTCAGGGTCAGCGACGGGTGTGTGCGGCCACCAAATGCATCAGGCGTTGCAAGCGGCCCGTGGGACCGGGCAGGTAGCCCACCTGGGTGCCGACCAGAAAATCATGCAGGGCATATTTTTTTGGATGAAAGGCAGCCAGTAGAAATCCGCCCAGATACAGCACGAAAACCAATGCGGACACAGACGCGTAAAACAAGGGCAGGGCGGCCTGTCGCCAGTTCATACGGGATAGGGTGAAGGCGATGTGATCGTTGCGGTGAACGAAATAGATGATCGTCGCCAGCAACGACCAGGCCAGGGGGCCCCAGGCGAAGGCCAGGAATCGCAGCACCGATTCTTTCCAGGTCAACGGATCGCCGGACCGGCCGGTCACCTGGATGCTCATTAACCACTTGCCCGGCGTCCGTCCCCACAGCTTATGGGCCACGATGAAATAGGCCGCCGCCACGGGCGCCGTCCACGGCCCGATGACAGACGCCAGCAACAACAGGGGGATCAGATCCACCGCCAGCGCGATGGTTCGGGCGCGGAACGACCACAGTTCGCGTTTGTCCGGACGCGCCTGTTCCAGCGCTTCGATGAGGGCTTCGTACGATCCAAACCGGGACGCAGCGGGTTTGGCCATCATGCGGGTCACTAATTTTTCCACGGTTTCCGGAACGTCCGGGGCCAACTGGCGCACGGGTTTGGCCAGGTCGGTGATATGCGACGCAATCACGGCCACGTCAGATGGTCCTGTGAACGGCGGCCGTCCTGTCACCATATGGTACAGGGCACAGCCCAGGGCGTAGATGTCTGTGCGGTGATCGACGGGTTCGCCACGACCCTGTTCGGGCGCCATATACAGCGGGGATCCGATGATGGCGCCCTCGCGGGTCAGTTCCACGTCGGCGCGCATGCTTTTGACCAGGCCAAAATCGCACAATTTGATGCGGCTTTCGGGGTCGAGGATCAGGTTGGATGGTTTGACGTCCCGGTGAATGAACCCGTGGGACAGGGCCGCCTTCAATCCCCGAGCGGCGGCCAGCACATATTCTAGGGCCTCGGCCCAGGGCAGTTTGTGGCCGTCATCCAGCAACTGGCCAACCGACGGGCCTTCAACGTATTGCATCGCAAAAAAATGAAGGTTGCCTTCTTCACCGATGAAATAAATCTGCGTGACATTGGGGTGATGCAGCCGGGCCTGGGCACGAGCTTCACGTTCAAAACGCGCCACAACTTCTGGGTCATGGCCGATTTCGGGCGCCAGGACCTTCAGCGCGACGGCGCGATCCAGTGACGTGTCGCGGCCCAAATAGACCGACCCCATGCCGCCCCGCCCCAACAAACGGATAATTTCGAAATGGCGTAGGCGGCGGCCAATCAGCGGATCGGGCTGCGATTCCGTCTTGGGCGCTAGCCCTTCGGCCACCTGGACGGTCGGCTGAAGCGCCGGGCTTGTTGGTTCCCCTTCACTCATCGCGTCCTCAAGCTACCATGCGGGCCATGATCCCCTACTTCCCCCAACCGGAATTGGACCTAGGCCTGCTGACCATCCACGCGTTCGGCGTGTTGGTGGCCTTTGCGGTGATGCTGGGCAGTGCCCTGGTTCGCAAACGCGCCGCCTTGGCGGGCGTGGCCCCCAAACATGTCGAGGGGCTGCTGATGTGGATACTGGTGGCTGGGTTCATCGGCGCCCATTTGTTCGACCGGTTTGTATATTTCCCCGAAAGAACCCTTCGTGATCCCGCCAGCATCATTCGCATCTGGGATGGCATGTCTTCGTTCGGCGGGTTCATCGGGGCTTTGGTTGGCATTTATCTGTACGTCCGCCGCGAAGGGCTAGCGGCGAAGCGATGGGAGCTGATGGATGCCATCACCTACGCCTTGCCATTTGGTTGGATCTTAGGGCGTACGGGCTGTTTCGTGGCCTTCGATCATCCGGGCGCGCCCACGTCGATTTTCTTGGGGATGGCCGACGCCAAGGGGATTGTCCGCCACAACTTGGGGCTGGACGAAGCGATCTACACGGTTTTCATTGCGGCCTTGTTTTTCGTGCTGGGCAAAAAACCAAGGCGCGCTGGTTTTTTCACGGGCCTGCTGGCGATTGTTTATGCACCGATTCGGTTTTCCTTCGATTTTTTGCGCATCGTCGACGTTCGCTACGCACGTTTGACCCCGGGACAGTGGGGATCCCTGGCGCTGGTCGGGCTGGGTATTTTCATTTTACGAACCCGGGCACGTGAGATCTAAATTTGGCACAGATAAGGTTTTGCGTCGTTGTCCTGGCCTTCTTGTCGGCATGTGCATCCCCGCGGCCGTCACCTTCGCCCCCTTGGCAATCCATCTTTGATGGCAAGACCCTGTCAGGGTGGACGTCGGTCGGCACTGCCGTGTGGCGGGTGGAAGATGGCGTCCTGGTCGGGACGCAGGATGGGGATCCGTCCCGATCGGGGGTGATTCACACGGTGGCCCCGTACCGCGATTTCGAGATCGATATGGAATTCCTGATTGACGAACACGGCAAATACAACAGCGGCGTGTATCTGCGAAACGCGCCCGGATCCCGCGGGCGGACGGGCTACCAGGTCAACATTGGCCGGGCCGCCGTGCACGAATACACGGGCGGCATTTATACCGACAAATGGCTGGCCACCGGCGACGAAACCGACAAGGTGCGAAGGCCAGGCGCATGGAACCGCCTTCGCATCAGGGCGCAGGGCGCGCACGTCCAGGTTTGGCTGAACGAGACCGTCGTAACGGATTTCAGTGACCCGGCCCCCAATCCGACATTTTTGGCCCCGGGGGTCATTGCCCTTCAAACCTACGGCGCGGAAGGGCATTCGGGATTCGTTAAGTTTAGGAACTTGCGGCTGCGGCCCCTTTAGGAACCGAACGGGGCTGTATCCACGGGCGAATTTTCAGGATTAAGGGGCTAACAACGCGCGGCGGTGTCCTTCGCGGCTACAGGTTCGGTTGACGCTGCTGGGGGGGGCGGCTATACGCTTCGATCACCCCGAATCGCGAAGGACGCACTTGAACCTTTCCCCCGACAGACTTGGCGAAGCGATCATGTATGTGATCGCGTTCATCTTATCCGTGTCGGTCCACGAGTTTGGACACGCCTTTGTGGCGGATCGGCTTGGCGACAACACCCCGCGGCAGCAAGGACGGCTAACGCTGTCCCCTCTTCACCACATTGATTGGATGGGCACAGTCCTGTTTCCGTTC
>JAYUUT010000190.1:0-8590 GCA_043754455.1 Myxococcales bacterium | reverse complement strand
CTAATCTGCGATGTAGATGCACCCATCGGGTCCGACGTCCATGCGTCCTCAGCCGCCGGCAAAAAGCGTCATTCCCCACAAGATAAGGCAGCGCGCGTGGGACATCCGACCACGATTCATCGGAGGGGGACTAACGCCAAATCATCCCACACAAGGCGACCTTACCTACATATCAGTCGTACTAATTCGATTTTCTTTCCTAGACAGCGCGTCAGGCTGCGCCCAGACTTTCGCCCATGCCATCCCGCGGACCAGATTTTATGGCTGCTCGATACAAACTTATGGCGCTGCTGGTTTCGCTTTGCGCGTGCCAGGCCACCTTTGGGGACGCGGAGGGCGAGACCGGGTCGCCCGCTGGCGGCAAACCCGCGAAACCCACTGGCGCAGGGGGTGCCGGATCTGATCCTACGAATCCCAATGTGATGCCCGACCTGAAGACGCCTGGTGCCAGTACGGGTGAAGCGGTGGTGAAAACCGGGCCCGACTGTCCCCGCGAACCTTTGGGCATTCCGTCATCGTCACCGCGGCTTAGCGAACGGCAATTCAAGAACACGATGGTGGCGCTGTTTCCGTTCCCCATCGACGTGGGATCGAAATACCCTTGGATCCGCTACAAGAAGGATTTCACGTCTTTCCCCGCGACACAGGAAGTCCAGTTCGCCGACATTCAAAATCTGGTGGAACTGTCCGAATCAGTGGCCATGCAGGCGGTGGCGAAGATCGCGATGATCCTGCCTTGCAGCCCGACCAACAACGAATCGGCCTGCGCGCGACAGTTCATCGAAACCTTCGGCGCTCGTGCCTTCCGACGGCCCCTGGAAAAGGACGAATCGGATAAACTCGCGGCGCTCTACGATGCCGTTCGCAAGGCACCTGATGCCTTGGATTTCAACCTTGCGATTGCCGCTGTCATCTCGTCAACGTTGCAGTCATCGCCCTTCCTGTACCGCCTGGAAATCGGCGAAGCGACCAAGACGGCCGGCCTTCGCCGCCTGACCGGATACGAAACCGCTGCCCGGCTTTCGTATCTGTACTGGGAAGCGCCGCCGGACGCGATGTTGATCGACAAGGCGAAGGCTGGTGCCCTGGCCGATGCGAAGACCGTCGAGACCGAGGCCCGCCGTTTGTTGATGGACCCCCGGGCGCGCGACGCCGTCTGGCGGTTCTTCTCCGAATGGTTGGGCACCGGCGACGAAGTTTTCTCTTCGCGGGTCGATCCGATGCTGGCGGCTGACATGGCCGACGAACTTAAACGCTTCACATTGTCGGTGGCATTGGACAACCCGGCGGGATCTTGGAACGACCTTCTGACCAGCAGCCGCACGTTCCTAACCAAACGATTGGCCCAACATTACGGGACGACTTACACCGGTGCAATGAACGGCGATTTTGCGGAAGGCACGCCGCCAATGGGGTTGAAAGCAGGAATTCTGGCGAAGGCCCAAATGGCGATGTCTCAGTCGTCCTCAGGTGATACGTCCGTGGTACACCGGGGCGTATTCCTGCTGGAACGAATGGTCTGCGCGGATATGGGTGCGCCACCTCCGGGCGTTGAATCAATGAACCCCGTCCTGCCACCTTCGGCGACCGTCCGTCAGCGAATCGACGCCCGGATGGCGATGCCGATTTGTTCCGGATGCCACAGGCGGATTGACCCGGCCGGCATTGGCCTTGAGGATATGGACCATCTGGGTCGTTTCCGGAAGGAATACGGCCCCGGTCGCCCCGTAGATACCAAGGGAGTCTTGGCCGAACTTGGAACCGGCAAAGAAGGTTTTGACGGCACCGCGGATGTGGCAGCGCGCCTTGCGGGGGAAAAATCCGCAGCCGCCTGCATGGCCCGGGAATGGTATCGGTATTCGATGGGCAGGGAAGAAACCGACAAAGAACTGCGCTGTCATGTGCGGCGTCTGTACGAACGATTCAACCAGAACAACCTAACCATCCGCGACCTTCTGGTTGCGGTGGGCGCAAGCGACGCGCTGGTTTATCGTACCGACGCCCCGGCCAAGCCCTAGGAGATGAGCACCATGAACATCAAACGGATGAACCGAAGGGCGCTGTTGCGGGGTGCCGGTGGCATAACGGTCGGGTTGCCTTGGCTAGAGTTTACGGCGGGTACAGCCCAGGCGGATGTCGCCCCTAAACGGCTGGTTATCGTGTCGTGTGGACACAGTGTTGACGTGACCCGCGGCATGAACAAATGGATTCCCCCAGGGGCGGATCTGTCCGTGCTGTCACCTATCCTGGATCCCCTTGCCCCCCACAAGAACAAACTATGCGTGGTGTCGAACCTGATCAACAACGTTGGCCAGATGAAGGCGATTTCAAGCAACGGTCACAACTATTCGTCACGCAGCCTGCTGACCTGTATGCCCACCAAAGAGGCCCTAGAAGCAAACGGGGATCTCAAGGCCACCGCGCCCGAGTGCAAGATTGGCTCAGTGGCAGGAGGCCCGTCGCTCGAATATTTCGTGGCCAACCAGTGGAAAGACGAGGCCCTGAACCTTCGCATCGGCGAAAGCCCGGGCGAACACGGTCGAAGTTTTCGCATGGACACAACCGCAGATTTGGGGCAGCCGAACCCGCAAATTGCGTTCGATCGGTTGTTCAAGGCGAAACCAATGGCTGGAATGATAACGCCCGAAGAACGACTGCGCAGCAAACGCGGGTCGATCCTGGATGCCGTGAAGGACAGCTATCTAAAGGTTCAGACGAAGGTCGGGGCCGAAGACAAGGCCCGGCTGCAACGTCACCTAGCCCACATCCGACAATACGAGATGAACATCTCGCGGGTGGTCAAAATTGTGTGTGACAACCCGAAGCTGAATGTGACCAAGCCGCTGCCCGCCGCCAGCGTCGTCAATGGGTTTGAACGCGCCGAAGGTAGATTCGACGACGCCATCGCCGCAGCGCAGATGGACGTTGCCGTCACCGCCCTTGCGTGCCAAGCCACACGGGTCGCCCACCTACATTTTTCTAACTTCCAAACCAACGTATTCCCCTGGCTCAACAACGGCGAAAACTTCCTTAACACCAGCTGGCACGGTGTCGTCCACATGGACAAGGGCACGGACGAGGAACGGTTGCGCCCCATGCGCTGGTACATGGAGGTTCTGGGCGATCTTCTGACCCGGTTAAATGACACCAAGGAAGGTGCCGGATCCCTGCTGGACAGCACCTTGGTCCTTTGGATCAGCAGCCTGCGCGACGCTGGCCACGGCACCAATGACCTGCCCGTGGTCCTCGCGGGTGGGGCCAAGACCCGCCTTAAGACGGGCCAACATTTGAAGTTAACGACCGCCCGGTCGCTGGCTGATCTGTACGTAACCATGCTGAATATGTTGGACATCCCGGCCATGACCTTCGGATGGAACAAGGGCGTCAACCCCGCCAACAACCGCCCCTTCAATAACGGGCCTTTGGTCGGCCTTAGCTAACACGGACAGAGGCTAAGTCTCGAACCTCCTTGGGTCAGGCGTTCAGGACTCGTACTACAGCAGCGCGAGCGGAGCCAGTTTGTGCTGAATCACGTCCCAGATGATTTCGTCGTCGATCGCAAAATATTGGTGGGCGACCACGTCGCGCAGGCCTGCTATCTTGCGCCATTCAATATTGGGATGCTGGTTACGGATTTCCGCCGAAACGTTTTTGACCGCTTCTCCCGATGGTCATGAGGTTCCATAGGATTGCATCTCGGTTGATACGTGTTTCGAGTGCTTTCGTGCGCGACTTGTCTTTGGCGTATTCGAGCACGCGGTCGCAGGCTCCAAGGATCTCCTCAAAATAGAGTCTAGGATCACGCGACACGGATAGCCTCGGCCTCCACGACATCGCGCATCCGAGGCTTGAGACTCGACCGCGTCACCAGATCGACCCGGCTGCCAAGAAGGTCTTCAAGGAACAGCTTCACGTCCATGTAACGATCAAACGTGGAGGAACCTTCAAACTCAACCAAAACGTCAACATCGCTTTACGGCGTTGCCGTTCCGCGTGCGTGCGATCCAAAGAGCGCCAGTGAACGCACTCCAAGAAGCCGTAGGTCCTTGTCCCGGGCTTGCAGCTGGCTCGTGATGTCGTGGCGGGTCATGTCGTCAAAGCTCGTTCCTTCATTCTACTTCAACCGCGCGCACGAATGCCAAACCGGTCCGAAATCCCAGAGGGCCCCCAAACCAGGCCCAAAACCCGTCCGCCTTTGATTCAACTGCGCGCGTTAAATAGACCCTGGCCCGATGGCATTTGGGCGCTTTTATGGACGGCGAATGCTGCCCACGTTGCCCGACCGGCAACAAGGTGGTGTGCGGGATTGAACGCGGCACGGGCGGAACGGGTGCGGCCGTCGTTTCAGCGAGCGACGGAGGAACGAAACCTGCACCACGCGACGAAACGTTCAGCGGCCCGCCGCCACGCCGCGCTTGCCGACGGGACACGCGAGCAACCTACCTGTCGCTCGCGACCTTCCACGGATATGTCGAGGTCGCGTTGCCCGCGTTTTTTGTCGCGCGGCGCGCGCAGGCGCAGGCGGCGTCATGACAGTCCCCGACTGGCTCGTGGCGTTTTCGGTAACCACGCTCGTCGAGGTGCCGCTGTTCGTGTGGTTGACCCGCGATCTTGGGCCGACTGTCCCGAAACGAGCGATCATCGCGCTGTTTGGACAGCTCGCCACGCACCCTTTGGTTTGGTTCGTTCTGCCGTTTGTGCCGCGCCTTACCGGGTGGGAGACCTTCGTTGTCAGCGAGGCTTGGGCGTGGGGTGCCGAGGCCCTGCTGTACCAGACCGTCATGCCCGGTCTTGGCGTTCGCCGCGCCCTTGGCATCTCGGGTGTCGCGAACGGGCTATCGGTCGCCGTCGGACTTATCACCGTATAAACGACCAAGGTTGCCTTGGGCCTAGGACCGGGGCAAGCTGCCCGGCCCCGTGCAAAAACTGGTTCGTCGCGTATTGCTGGGCGTCGCCGTTGGCGTCGCCGTCTATCTAGGATTTTCGATCTGGGCGGATGCCCGTCAGGTCGGCGCGGCCTTGCGAACCTTTAGCTGGGGCGCCCTAGGCTGGGCTCTTGTCCTGGCGTTAAGCAACTATCTGATCCGTTTCCTCAGGTGGCAAATGTACCTGCGCCGCCTGTCATTGGACGTGCCAACCGTTGAAAGTTTTCTGGTCTTCATCGCGGGTTTTTCGTTGACCGTGACCCCTGGAAAAGTGGGCGAAGTGTTGAAGTCCTTTCTGCTGCGACAGACGCGCGGCATCCCGGCCACCCGCACGGCCCCCATTATCGTGGCCGAACGCCTGACCGATTTGGTCGGGCTGTTGCTACTGTCGGCCGCGGGGGCCTTCACCCTGGACGTCGATCGACGATTCTTGGTGGCAGCCGCCCTGGTTATCGTTTTGGGCCTGGTGGTCGTATCGGTGGAATCCCTGGCCATGCGGTTCGTGCGCCTAGGGGAACGCCTGCCTGTGATCCGCCGGATGGAAGGACGCCTGGAATCGTTTTACCGGGGCACACGCGATTTACTGCGACCGGGCCCGCTGTTCCTGGGTGTGGCCCTGTCAACTGCGGCCTGGTGGATGGAATGTGCGGCCTTCTTTTGCATCGTGCGCGGTTTTCAGGGGGCAGATCTAGATCTGCAGCCCGCGACGTTTATCTACGCATCCATGACCATCGCGGGCGCGCTGTCCTTCCTGCCCGGAGGCCTGGGGGTCACCGAAGCCGAAATGTTGGCGCTTCTGGGACGACTGGCCACGGGGGTGGGACGGGGCACTGCGGCAGCGGCGACGTTCCTCACGCGGCTGTGCACGCTGTGGTTTGCCGTGGCGCTGGGCCTTTGCGCGTTGTTGCTGTTTAGCCGACGAAACCACATCAACGTCGACCTGCCCGAGGCACCGAAGGCCCCCGAATCCTGAGAAGGCTGGCCCTCGAGTAGCTTTTTTCACAGATTTCTGATGAAATCCGTCGCCATTGGGACCTAACCAATAGCGGATGGCCGTGTCGGCGCCCCCCGCTTGTCAGATAACCTGGGCAGGGAGAAAAGATTTCATGACTAGATTGCGCGGAATACCTGGTGTGTTGTTCATGTCCATGATGGCCTTTGCGGTCGTTGCGGCAGGTTGCGGCGGCAGTTCCAAAGCCAAGAAGGCTGAAGACGTCGACGGCGGCAGCGAAGAAGGCGGCGCCAACAAGGGAGGCGGCGGCGGTTCGGGTGGTTCGGGCGCGGGCGGCATGACCAACACCGGGGGACGCGGCGGCAGCGGTTCGGGGGGAATGATGGGTAACGGCGGATCGGGCGCAAGCGGCCAGGCCAGCGGCGGTTCGGGCGCGGGCGGCAGCATGGGCGGCGCGGGCGGGAACAAGGATGGCGGCATGGGCGGCGCGATGGGCATGGGCGGCACTGTGGGCATGGGCGGGAACGCCGGCACGGGCGGAAACAGGGACGCCGGCATGGGCGGCACGATGGGCAGAGGCGGCGCTGGTATTGACGCCCCGATCGCCAGCCCAGACGCCCAGGATCCCGGTTGCGGTGATCCGGGCGAACGCTGCTGCGCAAACAACGTATGTCTAGGCGCCAACAACACCTGTCGGGGCGGCACCTGTTCACCTTGCGGAACCGCGGGCCTTGGCTGCTGCCCTGGCGCAGGGAACGTGGGAACCTGTAGCGAAGCAGGCACCCAATGCCGAAACAACGTCTGCCAAAAATGTGGGGGCCAGGGTGAAACCTGCTGCGCTGGGAATTCCTGTGGCGCCGGCGGCTGCTGTGTAAACACGCTTTGCACCAAGGCCGGCGACATGTGTCCTGGCATTGCTGGCACTTGCACGGCGGGCGCCTGTAGCACCACCTGCGGCACCACGGGCAAGGCCTGCTGCAGCGGCAACAACTGCACCGAAACGGGGACCACCTGCGCCGGGGGCACCTGCGCCACGTGTGGGACGGCCGGAAACATGTGTTGCAGCGGGAACTCCTGCACCCAGGCGGGAACCACCTGCACAGGCGCTGGGCTTTGCGCGCTTTGCGGCGGTGCGGGCCAGCCCTGCTGTGCGGGAGGGGCGTGTACCGGAACCGGGGCGACCTGCAATGGAGGAACCTGCCAAGCCTGTGGCGGCGCCACGGAGACATGCTGCCGCAATCGGACCTGCAACGCGGGTCTTGCCTGCGACGTGACCCCTGATCCGAACCAGTGCACGACCGCCTGCGGTGGGGCGAATCAGCCCTGTTGCACGGGAAACATGTGTACGGCAGCGGGTACCGCTTGCGTCGCTCTTCGCGGGGGATCCAACCAATGCCAGACCTGCGGCGGGCTGAACCAGCAGTGCTGCCCGGCCACGACGACCCGATGCACAGCGGCGAATACGGCCTGTGGATTTACCAACCGCTGTCAGACCTGCGGCGGCGTGGGAGATGTCTGCTGCGCGGGCAACACCTGCGGGGTCGGGGCCTTCTGCCGCGCCTTGGGGGACTTCCGGATCTGCACCGCAGTGCAGGACGCGGCGGTCGGTAACTAGCCCCATTTAACGCAGCGAAGGGCAGCTTCGGATTCTCCGGGGCTGCCCTTTGGCTTGCTTAGGCCCCCGGCACGCTGCTAGGGGAAGGGGCGCCATGAAACAACGTGCGACCCAACCCGCCCTGCCCACGTCGCCCTCCCATCTGTCTGACATGGCGGCGGCCGCCATACCGCCCATTCTTGGGGACAGGCAGGCGCTGATCGAAGATCTGCGGACGCTGTTGCCTGCTACGCGCGTCCTGACATCGGCCGAAGATCTGTTTGCGTATGACTGCGACGGACAGACGCTGGATCGCGCTCTGCCTTTGGCGGTGGTTTTTCCCGAAACGACAGAAGAAGTTGCGGCTGTGGTGGCGGCGTGTGCGCGGCGGCAGATCCCCTTCGTGCCACGCGGCGCGGGGACGGGACTGTCGGGGGGGGCTGTGGCGGTGGGCAGCGTGGCGATTTCGACCGCCCGTATGAACAAGGTCTACAGCATCGATCTGGCGAACCGCCAGGCCTGGGTAGGTCCCGGCGTGGTCAACGCGCACCTGTCGCGCATGGTCGCCGCCCAAGGTCTTCATTACGCGCCCGATCCATCCAGCCAAAACGCCTGCACCATCGGCGGCAACGTCGCGGAAAACTCTGGGGGGCCGCACACCCTGAAATACGGGGTCACCACGAACCATATTCTGGCACTGCAAATCGTGCTGCCCGATGGCCAGATCACCCAAATAGGATCGGAAGCGGCCGACGCGCCCGGGTTCGATCTGGTATCCGCCTTCGTGGGCAGCGAGGGGACCTTCGGCATCGCAACCAAGATCCTGGTGCGTCTGACCCCTAATCCCGAAGGCGTGAAGACGGCGCTGGCCATTTTCGATACGGTCGATGCTGCCTGTCGCGGGGTGACCGAAATCCTCCGCCGCGGTATCACACCCGCGGCCATTGAAATGATTGATCAGATCACATTGCGCGCGGTCGAGGCGTACATTCACGCGGGATTTCCCCTGGATGCCGCTGCCGTATTGCTTATCGAAGTGGATGGGCTGGCAGATGATCTGCAAGAACAGGCCGACGCCGTCCTGTCCGCATGCCATGATTGTGGGGCAAGGGACGTTCG
>JAYUUT010000189.1:0-11556 GCA_043754455.1 Myxococcales bacterium | reverse complement strand
CCTGATAAACAGGTGCGGGGGCCTGATAAACAGGCGCCTGAGGCGCCGCGACGCCCGGGATCGGGATCTGCGGGGCCGGCATTCCCATCATGGTGGGGGCCATCGGGGTAGGTCGCGCATGTTCAGACGCAGCGGCGGCCGCCACGACATGCGGGGCCACCACGGTCGATTCCTCATCAAGGAAGCTGACCACCACGCGGACATCCCCAAACATCACGTCATCGCCAGACTGAAGCGCCGTCTTTGTGATCCGCTGGCCATTAACCACGGTGCCCCGCGTAGATCCAAGATCGATGAGCTGCACATCGTGAGGCCCATTGACCTCGATAACCGCGTGCATCCGCGATACCGATTCATCGTCCACCCGCAGGTGGGACGATGCCAGCTTGCCGACCTTGATGACCGCCTCGGTCACCACTTCCTCGCGGATAAGCTGCGCGCCGCTAAAGACTTGGAACTTGAGAGGCACCTTCGCGTTAGACATCGACAATCTCCTTAGGGAACACCCGCCGCAGCGGGCCGACGCAATCTGCCGGAACGAACCAGCTCCTCAAACGGGCTACACGTCTTCTAAGGACTTCAACATCTCGGGAATGAAGTCCTTCCTGATCTCGATAAGGCTTGAATGTTTCACCTTACGAATGGAATCGACCAGTTCGCCGTCAGGGCGCTGAAGATCGCCCTCGACGTTGTCGTCTTCGAAGTCAAAAACCGTCTTTGCCTTGTATTGCACCGCTTCGTCACCACCAGCCTTAGGGGCGGCGGCTTTGTCCTGGGCAAACGTGACAGTGGACGAAATCGCCAGGGTCGAAATCAAAGCCAGGGACGAACACAGGGTCTTGCTCATGGTTTTCATGGTCAGGATTCCTTTCCGAGGGTGCGACATAGGCTCCCTCTACAGACAACCAAGCCGGGAAAAAGTTCCGCAAATCGTTCGCGATCCCACTTCCTTACTTTTTCTTCTTCTTTTCATTCGTGGTACCGGGCACCGGCGGACCCGCCACTGGGGGCGGCGCCGTTCCAGCTCCACCCGCCGCCGGGGGCGCAGAAGCCGCCCCAGCCGCCGGAGCCCCAGAAGCGGCTTGTTGCTTGCGCAGCTCCTCCTCCATCTTCTTCTGCTGCTCCTCCATCTGCCGCTGCATCACCTCGGCCTCTTTCTGCATCTTTTCGGATTCAGCGATGGCGCTGAACATGTCGTCGATGTCCTTGATGCGCCGCTCGGCTTCTTTACGCCGAGGGCCGCTTTTCCCCACATAGTCGCGGTAGTACTGCTGGGCCTTTTGCAGGGCCCCCTTATCGCCGACACCCTTGTACTCCTGGTACAAAACCCCCAGATTGAAGTAGCTGTCAGGGTTCTGCGGCGCCAGTTTCTGCGCTGCGACGTACTGTTGTTCGGCCTCATCGACCTTTTTGTTGCCGCGCAACGCGACCCCCAGCCCGATCGTCGCCTCGTAGTTTTTGGGCTGGGCCTTGAGCACCGCGCGGAAGTTTTCCTCAGCGGTGTTGTAGTCACGAAATTTCAACGACAGGGCGGCCACATTCATCCGGGCCTCGTGCAGTTCGGCGTCGTTTTCGATCGCACGTTTGAAGTTCGCAATGGCCTGCGAAATCTTGCCGCGCTTCAGTTCAACCAAGCCCAAGGTGTTGAACACCATGCCCAGTTGTTTCCGCATTTCAGCGGTGTACCCGGTTCCGTCGGCCCCAACTTCCTTGGACGCCTTCGGGGCGTCGTCTTCCTTAGCGGCCTTGCCTTTACCCTTGCCCTTTTTCCCGGGTTTGTCGCCGTCATCGCCGGCCGATTCCGCCAGGTATTTGCCCGTGGCAATCTCTTGCGCCCGGTTGACCGCCTGATCGCCGACCAGCTTGGCCATGTCGGACAGGCCCAGGTCGTAATAAAAATAACAAAGCGTTGCGTACGCCTGCAGGTTGTTTCCATCAATGGCCAGCACGGATCGCAGGTAATTGATGGCCTGGCTCGTCAGTTCGGTTCGTTCCTTGCTGCTTGATAGCCGTCGGGCCCGATCCCGAAGAATCTGCGCCAGATTCAGGTAGGCGCCAATTGAACCCGACTGTTTGTCGATCGAAATCGATCGGGTGAAATATTGTTCGGCCTTGGACGCGTCTCCACCTTTCCAAGCCAGATAACCCAGGCTGGACAGGGCTGGTGCATAGGGTTTAGACCCGGCGGCCAGTTCCTCCCACAGGCGGGTGGCGTCGGCTTCTTTGCCACATTCCAAAAGCATCGCCGCCTGGTTGTGGCGCGCCTCGTGCAGCAGCGGATTTTCATCCGCCACCTTGCGGAACGAAGATGCCAGGCTGTCACATTCGGTCTTTAGCTTCCCCGCCTTGCGGGCCTCGGTCAGACGCGCGACCACCTTGTCGAAATCGTCCCTGTCCTCATCCGAGATCTTTCGGGTGTCCTTGGGAGGCGCCGCTACCACCACAGCTGATTCCCCAACGGACGCCTTGCCGGCACCCGCCTGTCCAACTTCGTCAGGCAGGGCTTCTTGATCTACAGGTTTGGGCGCCGTTGCACACCCCACCCCCAGACCCAGCGCCAGGCAGGCGGACATGAATCCGCCACGCCAAGATTTGTTCAGGACGTCGACATCCAGGATGTTTTTCATGCTGCTTCTCCTAGACATCGGTTATTTGCCCGCCTGGGGGCCAACGGCCTGAACTGACGATGGCAGTTCGGTCATGATCGGCGCGGGCGTCATCAACGTCGACACATATCCAGCTTCTGGTTTGTCCTCGGCTGATAGGGGGTATTCGCTGGGGCGCATCTGGTTCAATTCGACCTCGCACATATTCGACCATTCGTTGAACCAGGACTGCTGGGTCGCGGCCTTCAGGCAAACCCCATAGGCATCAGCGGCCTTCATTTCCAGCGGTTCAGCCTTGTCGACCAACTGATCGCAATAAAGTTCGCGTTCGTTCATGCCCCATTCGTTCATCTTCTTCAGGAACTTAGGGATTTCAGCCGTCAGAAGCTGATCAGAGAAGTTCGCCCAGACCTGCCCAATCCGCGCCGAGGCCGCGATGGTCCAGTGGGCGTTCTTGAAGTCCAGCACGCTGTCATAGATGCCCTTCTTCTCGACGCTTGCCCCGGCCAGACGCTGCAGCAGCACGGCCTTGTCCGTCATGTACTTGGCGAACTTCTTGGTGTCCGCCTCGTACCGATCCTTCTTGACCTTGGCCTTCTTCGGCGTATCGAACTGGTTCGGGGGCTGCAGTTCCATGCCCTCAGGGAACTTCAGCCGCAGGAAATCTTCGTACAGACCCTCGCCCTGATAAAAACGCGACCCGGCAGCAGCGGCCGTCGCCGTGAACCCGCGCGCATCCGCATCAGGCCCGGCAGGAACCTTCTTCAGCGCGTCCCCGTTGGCGAACAGTTTCAGGGCCGTATCAAAATGCGCCTTCGCCTGTGCGGCCGCACCCTTGTTGCGGTCGAACACCGTGATCTTGGAACGCGTGGGCGCCCCGCAGGTCGTCCGCTCTGGTTCTTTCAGCTTCTTCTTCTTATCAGCGATCCGCCGGTTCAGTTCGTACAGCGCCTTCTGGCGACCCGTCGCGCTGACCCGCTCCAGTTTGATGCACGACCCGTGAACGCTCTCTTGCGAACAGGACTTGTTCCACAACAGCTCGCCCAGGCGGAAGTGCGCAAATATCTGACGATCAATGCCCCCATCTTTGCCCCACTTCTTAAGGTAGGCGTCTAGGTGTTTGATGAGGTCGTCGTTCTTGCCCTCTTTTTCATACACGGTCGCCATCTGGAAAAAGACCCCCGCGGCGTCCGATGCGCGTTTGGCCCCATAGAACTTGATGTAGTCGTTCATGTTCTGGAAGGCCTTTTCCTTGTCGCCTAGGCCCATGCGGAAGTTCAGCGCGTTGCCCAACGACGCCGGGGCCTCTTTTTCGCCTGGGAACTTTGTGGCGAAGGCCTCGTAGTTGTCGGCCGCCTTTTGATAGGCCGCCAGTTGGTGGAAGTTGTTGGCGATCTGGTAAAGCGCCTTTTTCGCCAGGTTGTCACCCGGGTGTTTGTCGATAAGCTGCGACCGCACACCCACCGCACGCCCGATAAGGTGGGCCTCGGTGAAACACGTTCCCGCATCGTAAAGGCGCGTGGCGTGTTTCGGCGATTCGGGCAATGAATCCGCCGCCGCCAACATGGACACCGCGCAGTTTTTGAAATCGCCGCGCTTCTTGTATTGGATGGCTTCGTTCTCAAGGCTGTCCACCTTGATGGTGACCAGCTGCTTGGCGAATTCCTGATCCTTCATCAGGTCGTCGTTCGTCATGAACTTATCCACCCAGCGAATCAGTTCCTTATGTTTTCCAGCCGCATTCAGCGCGTCCAGCAGCAAGTTCGCCGAATAGATCGCCAATTCGTCCTTCGGGTGATGTGTGACCACTTCTTCGAAATATTTTGCCGCCAGATCGAACTGGTTATGTTCGTAGTAGACGCGCGCCTTTCGGTACCTGATCTTCGGCAATTCAGGCGAATCGGGAACGTATTTGATGTAGGTATCAAAGGCCTGGATCATCTTCTGCCAGTGTGGCGGGATGTCCATCGGCTTGTTGTTCTTGTGCGCGTCGGGGGCAGCCCCAACGTCGTCGATGTTCAGGGCGTTCTTCCAGGCCAAAACCGCCGCGTAGGCCGCTTCTTTGCCGTATTTGCCCTTGGGATCCAGTTCGACAACGCGCGTATACGCCTCGGCCGTTTCGCGCCAATTGCCGGCGCCGTCTTCGGACGTCTTCCACAAAACTTCGGAATAGTAAAAGGCCATTTCATAGGCCCCCTTTTCCTTGGCAAACCGTTCCAGGTAATCCCGGTACACGAACTTGACCAACGCATAGGTATCGGGGTTCTTCGTCCGCGAGGCTTCCTTGTGCCAAACCAACGCCAGTTCTTTGGCGATATCGTGGAACGCGTTCCGGCACTCGTTTTTCACGTCTTGTTTCACGTTTGGCATTTTCTGGACGCGATCAAACGCGATGCCCAGCCGGTTGATTTCCTGGACCTGTTCCTTTTTGGTGCTCGATGACAGGGTGTTGTTGACGATCTTATTCTGCCATTCGCACAGCCGCGGGCTGTCTGGCGACAGCGCCATCAGCTTGTGATAGACCTGCGACGAATCTTTGAACATGCCCTGCGTGTAATAAAGGTCGGCTAGGGACTCCATCATTTTGGGGGCGTAGTCACCACCCACGTTGGAAAACAGTTCCCAAGCCTTGTCCGGCGTCGCACCAGGGACGCGGGCAAACGCGCGCACAACGTCCTTCTTGGCCTCTTTCTCCAAGGCGAGGTTTGCTGCCTTGTTAGTGCCGGCCTTGCCCTGCCTGGCCAACCGAATGACGTCGATGAAGATCTGCAACGCCGGTTTGAACTGGCCCAGATTGATCTGACACCAGCCCATTTTGTAATACGCGTATCCATAAACCGGGGCGTCCGGATAATTGCGCACCTTTTCGTAGAACTTCATCGCGGCGTCCATTTCGCCCTTGTTGAAATAGAATTCGGCGAAGGACAGATAGGCGTCGGGGACGAACTTCGAATTCGGGTATTCCTTGATCAGACGAAGGAAAAATTCGCGGGCCTGATCTTCTTTTTTGATGGTTTGCAGCAGGTAGGCCAGCTTGAACAGAACGACGTCCATTCGTTCGTACTTCTTGAACTGCGCCGCCGCCACGTAAGCCCCGACGGCCTTGAGCAACCACTTCTTTTCGTCCTGTTCGTGCTGCTTCTGCTGCCGCTCCAGGGTTGCTTTTTCCCCGCCCTTGGCCTGGAAAATTTTCTCGTCCAAAGAACGAGCCTGGAAATTGTAGAAGCGCTGGTTTTCCGAATAGGACTCGGCCAGCCGAAACTGAAAATCCGCCTTTTCGGGGCTGTCGTCAGGGGTGATCTTGGTTAGCCGTTCCATCTTCTCGATGGCGCGGTCGTTGATTTCCTTGATCTTGGTGGTTCGCTGGCCAACGAAGTCGTCCAGGGTGATGGTCGGCCCTTTGGGCTTATCGTCCTTCACGGGCTGTTTGGGTTTGGTCAGTTCGGTCTGGGCGATCCCTTCGACCGCGTGTTCACTTTTGGTGAATTTGGCCTTTCCCTGGGCCTGCGCCAGCGCTGCCCCCGGGCTTGTAGCCCCCATTGCAAGAGCCGCAAACAGGGATGAAACAACCTTCGTCGCGCGCATGATTGACCTCATTTTTTGTCCGAAACCGCATCTGCTGCGCCGGCCGAATCCGTCGCCGTCGAAGGGGCGCCTTCTGGGGCGTTCTTCTCGCACTTGTTGGTCAGCCGCACGCGGTAATAACCCAATTCGTCCCGCCACCATTCACCCGTGAACGGCCAAATCTCGTGTTCATCGTCAACCGGAATGCTGGAAAAGTCGCGCGATTTTCCGCTGCCCTTGATTTGTTGTTCCTGCGCCACCTCTTGCTCCAGTTTTCCCTTTTCACCCTGGAGAATTTCCACCTCGATTTTCAGAACCCGCTTGATTAGCGACGCCATCTCGCCCAGCAACCGGCTGACCCGCTGGCGCGCCAGTTCCCCCGATTCATTAACCGTCAGCGACCGCTGCAGGGTGATATCGGTGTAGACCGCGTTGGCCACTTGGGTGGATTTCCACGCGGGGTCCATCTTGTCGTGCTGGGTCAGCTCTCGATCAAGTTCCCGCACGTAGTCAAACCTTCGCGCCAACGTACGATCGGAAAGCACTGCACGCATCGCCTGCGACGCCGCTTCGGGAACCGACGATTTTCCCGCACGAACCGCGACGGCCAGGTCAAAAAACGCGGCATTGTCGGTGCTGGTATCAAGGACCTTCTTCAATTCGATGGCCAGCGGTTCAAACCGTTCACGGAATTCGGCAATCGAATCTTCGGCCCGATCAAAAAGGCAGTTATAGAAATAGATTGTCGCCTTTAGCGTCAGGGCTTCGGCTATCGATTCCGGTTTAATGATGGGTTCAAAATGTGGGGCCTGTAGCGTGTGGATATGGCCCAGCGCCTTGGAATACCCTTTGGCCTGCAACATGAAATTGGCCCACGATCCCTGGAACAGGCTGTTCGGCCATTCCCACGAATCGGGTGACACGCGGTCGAAATATTTCACAGCCAGATCATGCTGGCCGGTCGAATAAAAGGTCTGGGCCAGATACAAATTCGCCAGATCTTCAAACTGCCGAACCTTGCTGTCCTTGTTTGCTCCCGCTGCGCGCAGAACTTCCTTGAACGATTCGACCGCTGGTTTGGCCTGGTACTCGCGGACATGGGACACGCCTTCGAACAGTTTTGCCTGCGCGTAGGACGGACTTGAACTGGGAACCTGGTTGAACAGTTCAACCGCCTCTTTCAGTTTGCCCTTGTTGTAGTGAAACTTCCCCAAAAGGACGTACAGTTCGTCGCGGACGCTGGCCAGCCCCGGCTGGTCCAGTTCGGCCTTGTTGTACTTGCCGATTTTTTCCAGGATGCCGGACGATTCGGCCACTTCGCGGGACAACGATGCCAGCCATTTCAGGGTTTCGTTGTAGTTCGGATGGGCGGCGCCCTTTTGCACGACACGATCGAAATAGGTCAACGACGCCGAATAGAACTTCATCTTGTAAAGCGTCTTGCCCATCAAGAATTCGGCTTTTTGTTTCACCGGATCGGCATCGCCCGTCTCTCCCTCGATGACCTTGAACAGTTCGATCGAAGCGGACGAAAATTCGTTGGCCTCATACAACTTCTGGGCCCGTTCAAACACCGCCGAGCCTCCCGCTGGTGTGGCCGCCGCTTCTGCCTCGACCGCCTTCTTTTTCTGCGCCCAGGCCATACGGCCACCCGAAGACGCCGCGACGGGCACAAGGGCTGCCGCCAGAACAAGGGAAAGGACCAGATTCGGTTCACGCTTCATCGATGAGATCCTCACGTCAGGGACCTTCCTTATTGGGGAAGGCGGGGCCGAGAGCCGGGGGCTCCAAGGGCGGTCTTTAACTTAAAAAAGGGGACCAACAATCCACGAAGCTAAGGTTGGGAAGGGCAAAAGAAGCTAGCAGCCCGCTAGAGGCTCGAAACGGCGACATGGTAGGCAGACCGGATCAATCATGTCAAGCCTAGGTAACAGTCGTGCAAAAGGAGCTGATCCGCTGAAATCACCTACATTTCCCGCCATCTGTGCCGGAAGGCGGGTTTCATGTTGACACACAGGGGCTGACCGTTAAGATGGCGCCCCTTGCGGAGCCTCAACGAGTCCGTCCCAGAAGGAGCCTTCATGAGCTCGATGACGCACGTTTCTAAGATTTTTGCATTACTGGGTCTTGGCGTCATGTTGACGGCAGGCTGCGAAGATAAGGCCATTGGCCGCGCCTGCGACGTCCAGGCCCCACCCGATGGGGGCACCAATAAAGCCATCTTCAATGCCCAGGCCCTCGAATGTCCAAGCCGCATCTGCCTGCGACCCGCCAAGGAAAGCACGGTCGCCATGTCGGTTGACACGTCGCCTGTGTGTACGGCGGAATGTTCCAAGGACAAGGACTGTAGCGATGGCGAGACCCGCAATCCTGGGAACAAGGACGACAAACGCTGCAAGGGCGGCTGGGTGTGTGCGGTACCCTTCGTAACTGGCGATCTGTGCTGCAAGAAATTATGTATGTGTAAGGATTTCCTGCCGACGGTACCTGACAAAGACGGCCCTCCGGTCTGCGATCCGAAGCACCCGGTGAACCAGCCCGTCGCTCAGTGCAAGAACGTCAAGTAGTCGGCGGCGCTCTGACGTGAGCGCCCAGGATCCCCAGGCCAGAATTGCAACAGGCCGACGGGCCGAAGATTTGGCCGTGACGTATCTGGAAGCGCGAGGCTTCCGGATAGTGGCGAGAAACTGGCGACGCCCCGAAGGGGAGCTGGACGTGGTCGCTGACGACGCAGGCGTGTGTGTCTTTGTCGAGGTTCGATCCCGAACCGGCGAGGCCAGCGGCCATCCCCTAGAGTCCGTGACCCAGCGGAAACGGGCCCAGATTATCCGAGCGGCGCGCCTATTTATCGACGCGGAATCACCCAGCGCGGCCGCGTTCCGTTTCGACGTGGTGGGCGTTGTCTTTCCCCTAAACGCCGATGACGAGATTCAGTGTTTACACATCGCCGACGCTTTTCGCGTCGGCGAGTCGTAACCCAGCCCGACGCTTTTCGCGTCGGGGAGTAGAAACCCGGCTACGCCGTGGGAGCGGGCTTCACAGCGGGGGGCCCGGAGGGGGTTGAGACCTCGAAATTGACCTCACCCTTGATACGAGCGGCCTTGCCACGAAGAGCGCGCAGGTAGTTCAGCTTGGCGCGACGAACGCGACCACGCATAGACACCTCGATGCGTTCGATGCGGCTGGAATGCAGCGGAAAAATACGTTCCACGCCAACGCCGTAGGACACCTTGCGAACAACGAAGGAGGCGCGCGAGCCACCATGACGCAGGCCGATTACAACGCCCTCAAAGATCTGAACGCGTTCTTTTTCGCCTTCCTTGATCAAGGTGTGGACGCGAACCGAGTCTCCGGCCCTGAAGGCAGGAAGGTTGGTTCGGGCAAAAGCGGCTTCGATTTCTTTAATAAGGGGGTGCTGGCTCATGACGGGCTCCCTGAAAGGGCGTGTTTTCTACGCGGGAATGGTGGCGGGGTCAACAGAAAGTCATGGAGAACGGAAGGGATCGGACGGGTCAGGCCCCAACTGGTCCAGCACCTTGCGCTCGGCGTCCGTGGGGGCGACCCGTGACAAGAGGTCAGGACGCCGCAGGATCGTGCGCCGAAGCGACTCGCGCTGCCGAAATGCGTCAATGGCGGCATGGTCGCCAGAAATCATGACGTCCGGTACGGCCAGGCCCCGAAATTCGCGAGGCCGGGTCCAGTGCGGATATTCAAGACGCCCTGCCCCAAACGATTCATCGGAGGTCGATTCACATTTGCCAATGACCCCGGGGATCAGGCGGGTCATGGCCTCGATCATCACCGCGGCGGCAATTTCCCCACCGGAAAGGACGAAATCCCCAATGCTGAAAACTTCGTGGGCGAAAAGGGTGCTGACCCGTTCGTCGATGCCTTCATAACGGCCACAAAGGAACATCACCCGCCCCGCCCCTGCCAGGCGGGCGGCTGCGGCCTGGTCAAACACGCGCCCCTGAGGTGACAAGACGATGCGGTGGCAGGCGCCGCGGGCCGCCTCGACGTGTTCGATGGCGGCGGCAAGCGGTTCTGGACGCAGAACCATCCCGGGCCCGCCCCCATAAGGCGAATCATCAACCAGGCGGTGTTTGCCTATTCCGAAATCGCGCAATTGGGTGCGTTCGACCACGACCAGCCCGGACGCGACAGCCGTCCCCAATAGGCTGGCAGCCAAGAACGAATCGAAAAGTTCAGGGAACAGCGTGATGAGTTCAAACGTGATGGCCGCGGGATCACTCATGGGGATCCACCACAATCCGGGCGGCCGCCAAGTCCACCTCGATTAGAAATTCGGGCACTGCGGGGATCAACCGTTCGGCGCCTGCGTCGTCGATGATCGAAAGGATGTCGTGGGCCCCGTTCCAAAAGGTGCCTTTCACCGTGCCCAGCGCCAGCCCCTGCACCGACTGGGCCTGGCAGCCAATGAGATCCCCGACAAAAACCTGGTCATCGTCCAAAGGTGGCAGGGCAGATCGGGCGACCCACAATTCAGCGTTGGTCAGGGTCATCGCGGCGTCGCGATCGAGAATCTGGGCGAAATTGGCGATCCACGCCTTCGCAGCGGGCCGGGCCCGAAGCCAATTGATCGACCGCCGGACGCCTGCCGCCACGATCGTGACCTGCAGGGGGAAACTAAGATCGTCGCAGGACGCGCCTTCGTTGTAGGGATGGACAAGGATTTCTCCCCGAACCCCGTGGGGGCGGCCGAGCCGCGCGAAACGAAGATCATCAGCCATGATCGAACAACGCTGGGCCGACCCGGAGGGCGACCGACTTTATTCGAGAATCTCGAGGATGGCGCGGCGTCTGAGCTTGGCCGAGGCGGCGCTAAGCACGGTTCGCAGGGCCTTGGCCGTGCGTCCCTGTCTACCGATCACGCGGCCGAGATCAGATTCGGCGACCTTGAGTTCAAATACCAAGGCGTCGGGTTCGTCGATTTCCTTCACATCCACTTCGTCGGGATGTTCGACGAGAGAACGGGCTAGGAAAAGGACCAACTCGCGCAGGGGCGGCGGCTTTTGGCCGTCACCAACAAAGGGGGGTTCAATACCCTCAGTCACGGCGTCAAGCAGCCTTGGCGGCTACGGCGCTGCGCCGAACCCGGCGGATGAGCTGCCCCACAGTTTCACTGGGGACGGCGCCAACCCCGATCCAGTAATCGACGCGGGCGTCGACCAACTTGACCTCGGCAGGGTTACGGAGAGGATCATAGACGCCCACCTGTTCGATGTAGCGGCCATTACGCGGGCTGCGCGTATCGGCCACGACGATGCGATAGAAAGGTTTTTTCTTGGCGCCAACACGATTGAGTCTGAGAGTTACGGCCATACTGGATTTCCTGGGAAAAAGAAGCAGCTCAAGCTAATTGGTC
>JAYUUT010000188.1:0-7428 GCA_043754455.1 Myxococcales bacterium | reverse complement strand
AAAAAATCGACACAAAACGTTCATCATGAACGTGATCTTCGATCAACTCTTGGGCGGTTCGCCCGAGGAGGGACAGCGCCCGGATATTTGGTTTGTCGTAGCTGCCCTCACCAAGATCGGCGGCGGCTAGGGTTTCAAACAATGCCGGGATGCCCGTCGTGTGCGCGGGAAACTCTCGCATCAACAGATCTTGGTAGGTGGCCGCGTCGCTCGGTACGACGAAATCGTGGGATGGCCCGCGGGTACGATAGACAGAATCAAAACGCCTGAGGCGAAGCTGTTGAAGCACCCCCAATTCCATCAATTGCCGGTGGAGGCGCCGCCCCGGCCGTAAGCTGCCGATCTGATGCAGAGCCACGTCGAAACTGTAGGTCACGTCCGTGCCGCGCACCCGACGCAGGAATCGGTGGGCGTATCCCCCTGGCACGTCATGCTGTTCGCAAACCAGCACCCGACGCCCCTGCCGCGCGAGCGTGGCCGCTGCCGAAAGTCCCCCTAGCCCCGATCCAACGACGATCACGTCCCAGTGTGAATCAGGGCCGGGGGACGAAAGTTCATCCATGAGGCGCCTCGCCACCGCCCCGGCGCTGCACATCGGCCGTCATCGTTCGCAACAGGGGAAGCACCTCCTCTATAGCGTGAAGCGGCTCTTCGATAAGCAGCCCGATCATCTTGATCAGACGTGAACGAATGGTGCCTGGATCAAACAGGACATCTTTGAGCACCCTGACGTCAGACGAAGGATCGTCCAGACGGGCAATCATCTGGGACACGGGGTGTGTCACCTGCTGGGTATCGCTGAGCCAGAAATGAAGGACTTTTAGGGCGTCGAGGCGTTCGCGAAGAGGATCGTCCGCCTCTTCGATGCGTTTTTGGGCGAATCGAAAAAAGCTGCTGGCGTGGCGCGCCTCGTCCCCGGCAATAAACTGTGCCACGGTCCGTAGGGTGGGTTCGACGCCGTGATCCGCCATGGCTTGATAGGCCGCTGCGGCGGTGACCTCCGAGATGATGTTCGTGACCAGGGTGCCCGTTTTGGACTTCATGAAGGGCGCCGAAACCCGCGCCTTTCGGATCAGGACCTCATGATTTTCTGGCAGGGCGCCCAGAATCCGCAGCCATTCCATCAGTGCGTGCGGGTGCCGCGTCTCTTCGTAGAACCAGATTGAAAGCCACTGGGTAAACTCCACGTCGTCCTCGAAGGACTGCATGAAACGGTGGGTTGCCGAGAAGGTCGTATATTCGGAAAAAGCCATCTCCCGCACCAAAAAACGCAACGACGGCGAAGCGAGGTCGGGGCGCAAACGATCCCACGGGATCTCGCCCAGATGCCAACGAACGGTTTCGGAGATGCCTGCAAAATGTCCATAAAGGCCAGGATCGTCGGGTGGCGTTGCCTCCCGTTCCGGGCTGTCCCGGTGTCGGATCGCCGTGGCGGGGCAATTCAGAAGAGCGACGCGGGCGCGCCGTTCCACATCCGCACCGAGGCTTAAACGACCCGTGACCCCAGCGCCACCCACTTGGAAAACGCGCGGTTCAAGCAGGACACAAGCGGCACAGCGATGGCAACGATCGAGATTGATCTCAAATGTCACGGGGCTTTCCTTTTGAGTGAAAGTTCAAGTTCGGCGGCGACCCAGCGACGCAGGCGTTCGGGACTCCCTGCCTCCTGGGTCTTGGCCCCAAACAGCTCTTCGCTGTCAAAGGGTATCCGTCGCGTGCCATCCACAGTGATGAACAGCGTGCGTGAGGACCGTGCGCCCACCAAGGCGGCCCAGTGCGCGCTGTCACGGCTGAAGCTGATCGAGGTTTCAACCACGACGTCAAAAGGGTACCGAAGGTTATCGGCAACGATGGTCGGCAGCTTCCCCGTGTCTGCGACGTACGCGCAACGCTGGCCATTAGGGCTAAAAACCAGGCCAGATGCGTTTTGCCACGGGCCTTGGGTCTGTTCGCCCATACGAACGTACGTGCGATCGTTCTGATCGCGCACGATGCTGCCCCCCTCGGCGCCCCCATCGCGCGACACAAGGGCATGGATCGCTTTGAAGGGGCCCTCCTGTCTTGCTCCCATGACGGCGTACCACCCTTGGGCACGATGCGCGGCATAGACCAGATCACCCCGAGACGAAAACCGCAGCAAACGAAACTCTTGAGCCTCGTCAACAGGCCCATCTTCAGATAAGAGAGACACCGCACCTCCGTTGCGAAGGATCGCGACCCAATGGCCCGAGGCCGCATGGGCAAAAAATTTTTCCAGCCCCCGCAACGGCGTCGCGCCGCGCATGCTGACAACCACGGGAATGTCGGTCAAAACGCCCACAACAAGGTCGTTCGCCACGTTGTCCGTTGTGACCACGGAGAGCACATCGCGAAAACAGGGCGAATCGTTTTCATCGACGACAGCCTGCGCACATCGACCGGCGAGGGCCGCATAGCCAAACCGGGTACCGTTCGGACTAAAAGAGAGGCTTCCTTCAATCAAGCGATCCCAACGCCGCCCCCTGGTGCCATCGCGCACGACGGTCCAGCCGCCTTCGGACTCGGCTCCGTAGGCAAAGTGTTTTTCGTCGGCGCTGAAAAGGGGCGCTGCAACCCCCGACCAAGCCGGGCTCGGTTCAAAATCCACGATCATGTGCCACCGGCCGTTTCGTCGGGCCGGCACGAAAAAGCGCCGCCCCCCTGTGCCCCACGACAGATCCGGGACTGAAATTTCGTCAAATGGCCCTGCGCGTTTTCCTGCGGTTGACGTCAACCACTGCGTTTTTTCCTGCGCCCTTATCTCGAACCGTTCGTTGCGTGCGGGGTTGTGTCCGTACCACAGCAGTGGTTTGCCCCAGCCGAGGCCCCCGACACAGCCACCCGCGAAAGCGAGCATGGACCAGAGGAAACATGACAAAAAACGCATCCACATCACCCCTCCTGAACGATGAGATCCAGGGTACCGCTTGCGACCAGACGCCCTTTCACACTTGCCTCGGTTTCGAAACGGTGAAGGTCGCCAGTCATGTGAACGTGTTCGACAAAATACACAAGTTCGGCGGGGGGCTCGACGACCGAGGTCAGTTTGATCTTCACGGCCACAACCATCGCGCTGCCCCCGGGCGCGTCCTTGCCCAGGAAAAGCCGTCCCGCAAGCGCGCAGGTCTGGGCCAGACCTTCGATTGTATAGGTTCCCGGCCAAATCGGCTTTTTGGGGAAATGCCCCTGGAGCACGGGTTCGGCGGGGTCAACAACAAACAGCGCTGCAACCGCCGGTGTAGGGATCTTCCGAACGCCCAGCACCCGGTGGACCAACAAGAGCGGCGGACGTTGAGGGATGAGAGCCTCGACGGCGCGGCCATCGGTCCAGGCCGCCAAGCCTCGGGCGGATAGCCAAGGTGGTGGACTGTCAGCAGGATTCATGCTGGTACGATCTCACATCCGCGTCCCAGGGTTTCACGACAGAGGCCCAGAAGGACACGGCCGGGTTCAACTGCAATAAAACGCGTCACCCCAGCGGAATGCAGGTCGTTCAAGATCTGCATCCAGGGCACCGGTTTGTAAAGTTGCTCGGCCAACACCCGTGCCCAGTCCACGTCCCCGCGGGCGGGCCGCGCCGTTCCCGCCAAGAACAACGGGCGGGTGGGCATGGTCCAGCGAAACCGCCGGAGGCTGTATTCCCAGTGACGAGCGGCATCGCCCATCGCGGGGGTATGCCAAGGGCCCATGACCGGAAGCAAGGTCAGCGGTGCAGCCGTTGCGACCACACCAAGAGCCCCCCGGTCGCCGCTGAACACCCACTGCTTTGGTCCATTTCTCGCGGCAATGTCAAGAGATCCGTGCGCTTTGCCCAGTGCAAGCAGCTCTTCGACATCAGCCTCGTCGCAGGTGACCGCGGCCATGGCACCTGGGGACTTTAGAGCCGCGGCTTTCATAAGTTCGCCACGGACGACGGCGGCCTCGAGGGCATCGTCGACGGACAAACATCCTGCAAATGCCACCGCCGTCAGTTCCCCCAACGAATGACCGGCCACCGCGAGATCGGCTGGCTCTGTCCTGGCTCGGGCAAGGGCGAGCCCCAACGTTATCGCCACAATTGTAGGCTGGGCGACCTCAGTCTTGGTGAGACAAGGGGCCCCTTGTTTGACGAGGCTCACAAGGTCCAGTTTCAAAAGGCCGCCCACGTGATCAACCAGCGTTCGGACGGGTCCCTGCAGATCCAGAAGAGCCGTGTCCAGACGGCTTAGGTCCGTGCCCTGGCCGGGGAACAAGAACGCGGCTTTCGTTGTCACAAAGAAAGACCACCATCGACGATAATTGATTGCCCTAGAATGTACGTGGCATCATCTGAGGCCAGAAAGAGCACGACGCGGGCGATCTCATCGGCGTTGCCCAAGCGTCCCAATGGGATCTTTTTCTGGCGGTCGTCCAAAACATCCTTGCCCATGCGCGCAACCATGCCCGCATCCACCAGACCCGGAATTACGGCGTTAATGCGAATGCCCCTTGGCCCCAGTTCGGCCCCTAGGGTGGCCGTCAGCGCGACCACGCCGGCTTTCGAGGCCGCGTAACTCGACATCCCTGGGCTGGCCATGACGGCAGAGATCGAGGCGATGTTGACGATCACGCCCGCGCGATCGCGCCACATCGTCCGCGCCGCTGCTCGGGCGCAGCGGGCTGTGCCCAGCAGGTTTGTGTTGACGACCTCGTTCCACGCCTCATCTCCATGCAGCAGGAAGAGTTCTTCATGGTTGACGCCGGCGTTGTTGACAAGAACGTCAATTTTTCCCGCGGTTTCAGTCTTGATTTGATCAAAGGCGCGTTCAACGTCGGAGCCGCTGCGCACATCCACACAAAAAGGTTGGGCCTGCCCCCCGTGTTCCCGGATCTGGGCGACCGTCAGATCAGCCTCGGCTTCGTTTCGGAAAAATCCCACAAACACCTGAGCGCCTTCGGCGGCAAACCCCGCGGCAATCGCACGGCCAAGACCCCGAGAACCTCCTGTGACCACGACTTTTTTTCCCCGAAAACGGTTCACCGGAGGACCAGAGGAGGAAACATGTCCTTGTTACGCGACGCAAAGGTGTGACGATGAGGATTCACGTACAGGCTGCGGTTGTTCAGCACAGGCGCGCTGTGCGTGCGAAGGGGAATTGCCTGATCACCCACTTTGGCTATGAAGGCATCGATATGGGGATGGGCATAGGCGATCGCGATCAGAGCGATGCCCACGCATTCACCGCGGGTATGCGACCAATCCGCCGCCAGAACCTCGCCTAACCCCCGGCCGTCCAGGGTGATAGGCGATCCCGCGGGCGGCACCTGCGGGGCCGTAAAACAGGTGACGCGCACTTTGGCCCCTTCTGCACGCCGCGCCCTCAAGGCGTCAGCACCCCAGAAATCGCGCCCGTAGTCGACCTGGCACTGCAACTGCAGTTCGATTGGCGTCAGCGATGCCGTCCAAGGCGTCGGGCGAAGAATATCCGGATTGAAGTACCAATTTTCGAGCGCCGCTAGATCAAGGGCTGCGCGGCTGATGGTTTGCATGCCCCGGGGCGCCCCCACGTCCATCAATTTTTTCCGATAGGACGCAGCGGCCCCGCGGGGAATCAAAAAATCGTAGCCGTATTCGCCCGTGTTCCCGGCCCGGAAACAGAAGACGTCATTCATCACCAACAGGGACAAATAGGGCATTCCCATGACCGACGGCCCTAAGAAGGCCGCGGCAATCTCCCAGGCGTAGGGACCGCTGAGCGTCCAGTGCGCGTGGTCGCTTGAGAGGGAAACGATCGACACTTCATCCTCGGGCAGAAATTCTTTTTTGACCCTCAGCATATGGACCAAGAGATCTTCTTCACTCGGGCCGCGGGCCAAGACAAGAAATCCCATCTCGTCGCAGGCTATGTAGACGTCGGCCAGGGGCACCGCGGCTTCTGTCAGAAACAGAGTGTGGCGCATCTGCCCCTCCCGCAGATAAAGGGGCGAGGTGCTAAGGCGATCTAGGAGGGCAAACGCGCCGGCGCCCGAGATCCGCAGGGACACGACGGTGTCCGTTTCGGCAAATCCCGCAGATTCGCGCAAGGCGGTCATTTCGTCGGGCGATGTCATGATCGGCCTCCGCCCGCCGCGAGGACAGCGTCCACCAAGGCATTCACGCTGCGCAAGGCGCGCCGGCGCAGATCCTCATCGATCAGTTTGACGCCCATTTCTGTCTCAAGCGCGATGACGATTTCAACCGCATCCACCGAATCAAGTCCCAGCCCCGTTCCAAACAACGCCGTGTCCGGATCGATCTGCTCCGCCGGACGTTTGATGTCCAAGCTGGCGATGAGCAGACGGCGAACGCTGGCCAGCACCTCTTCACGCCGGCGACAAAGATCCTCAACGCTTGTGTTCATGGCTCGTTCCTTCTTAGCAAAATCGCGCTGGCCATCGACGGACCCAGCGCCGAGGTCACCAGTAGCGAACGGGCCTCCCCCCGGCGCAGACAAAGGACCGCTTCCACGAAAGCCAAGGCCGATGTTGATGCGTCCGCCTGGACCTGGTCCCCGAGGCTGCGCAGCCCCCAGGGAAAACCAGCTTCGGCCCCTAACCGTCCTGCCAGAAATTCAAGCGACCTGCGGCTATCCCCCAAAATTCCGTCGGGCGGCGGCGCATCGTTAAGAGCCTCACGCACCGCCGTTTCAAGATCCCCCGCGCCCGACATTCCCACCCCCGCAATGTAGATCTCAGCAGCCCCGATCGGGGTTTGCCGTTCCACGCGCGAAAGGACGGTGCAAACCGCACCCTCAAATAGATCGTCACGGCCCGCAGGGATCTCGTCCACCGCACAGGCGAGCAAAAGGTGCGCGTCGGTCCGGTGGCTGAGCCCATCGGCCGCCCACGCGATCGCGGCGAGACCAGAGCCCGCCCCAGTCGAGATCGTCGTACAGGGGCCTTTGAGTCCCAAGTGTTTCGCACACGCCCCCGCTGGGGCATTGACGGACATCCGGGCAAAGGCCGACGCGGACATTCCCCCGGATCCGTGCTGGAGTAGACTTTTCTGACAGCGCGCCGAACTTTCGGCAGGCATGCGGGTTGCGGCCACAAACAGGCCCGCGGTTTCGTGTGCCCGGCCCCGCAGGATAATTTTTGCATCGCCCAAGGCCAACGCCGAAACCGCTGTGAGCAAGCGCCCCGAACGGTCTAAGCCGCGCGGATCGGCAGTGGGAATACAGGTGGCCAGATCAAAATCAGGGATCCGTCCCACGATCGGTGCATCGGACCGTGGCAGATTTGGCGCCCATCCGGCCCCGAGCGGTGTCAACGCCGCCACGCCTCGGATCTGGACCCGCGCCGGCGATGTGGCCCGTACCGCGGGTGCCGGGTGTGCAGGATCGCCGTAAACAATCACCGCGTTGGCGCCCCCAAAAGCGGCGCTGATCTTGATCGCCCGACGAACCTTCGCGG
>JAYUUT010000187.1:0-2051 GCA_043754455.1 Myxococcales bacterium | reverse complement strand
GCATTCAAGGGCATGCCCCGCATCGTGTACAAGGTTGACGGAAAAACCGGCGAAGAAACCCTGGTCCGCGGCGTGGAATTTGTCGGAACCCCCATTGGGTCGCTGAATCGGATTCTGGCAGCGTCTGACACCGACGGTGTGTTCAACGGATTTTGCGGCGCCGAATCGGGATACGTGCCGGTATCCACCGTTGCCCCGGCCCTGTTGATTAGTGAAATTGAATTGCAGCGCACCCGGCGGGCCATGGAAAAATCCCCCATCCTGCCTGCACCCTGGCGATAGGAAACAGCATGACCGGACGTGACGTATTCGTGGTCGATGCGGTCCGAACCCCGGTAGGCCGGCATGGAGGGGCGCTGGCCGACGTCCGCCCCGACGATCTGGGCGCCGTGGTGATTCGGGCGCTTCTTGATCGCACGACAATGGATCCAGGCGTCATCAATGACGTGATCTTAGGCTGCGCCAATCAGGCAGGTGAGGACAACCGCAACGTCGCCCGCATGAGCGCCCTTCTGGCGGGACTGCCCGTGTCGGTTCCCGGGGTCACTGTGAACCGCCTGTGCGGATCGGGCCTGGAAGCCGTGGCCCAAGCCGCCCGGGCCATCGCCTGTGGCGAGGCCGACGTTATCGTCGCTGGCGGCGTCGAATCAATGTCCCGGGCGCCCTTTGTGATGTCCAAACCATCCGTGGGGTTTGCGCGGGGGGATCTGACCGCACACGACACGACCCTGGGATGGCGGATGGTCAACCCCCGCATGCGGGCCCTGGGCCATACAGATCCGCTGGGTGAAACCGCAGAAAAGGTCGCTGACCGTTTCCAGATTTCCCGGACTGACCAGGATCAATTCGCCCTACAAAGCCAGCAACGCTGGGCCGCAGCACAGGCCGCAGGGCGATTTAACGATGAGATTGTGGCCGTCGACGTGCCTGGAAAAAAAGGCGCCATCACACGGTTCACCGTCGACGAACACCCGCGCCCCCACACCACGGCCTTAGAACTTGCGGCGCTGGCGCCGGTGTTTCGAAAAAACGGCGGCACGGTCACCGCCGGCAATTCATCGGGTCTGAACGACGGAGCGTCTGCCTTGCTGCTGGCGTCGGCCCAAGGGTTGACCCACCTAGGCGCCACAAAAGCCCTGGCACGTATCCGGGGGACATCCACCGTCGGTGTCGAACCCGCCTATATGGGAACAGGTCCCATTGGGGCGTGCCAAACACTGCTCGGGCGTTTGGGCCTGCGGATCACCGACATGGATCTTGTTGAACTGAACGAAGCCTTCGCAGCCCAGGCGCTGGCCTGCACCCACACGCTGGGATTGCCTGCCGAACGCGTAAACGTCAATGGCGGCGCCATTGCCATCGGGCATCCCCTGGGGGCATCGGGAGCACGAATTGTGACGACGTTGGTACACGAACTGCGACGACGCGACGCTGGATACGGACTCGCCAGCCTATGCATCGGCGTGGGTCAGGGCATCGCGATGGTGGTCGAACGGGTCCGTGGGTAATTACCATCGACATGACCTGTCTCGCTGCAAGACCCATGGGTGCAGATCTTGAATTCCGGCATGAAAATGTCTGGTAACCGTTCCCACCCTGGCGAATAGTGTTGACATTCAGAACGGCGAGATCTTAATGACGAGCGTCGAAACTGGAGACGCAAAGGACCGCCGCATCGCGGAGCTTGAGCAGCGGATAGCGCAGCTTGAAGTGCTGGCTGCTATGGTCCCGGTGCTGTTGCAGCGGATCAAGGAACTGGTGGACTCGATCCGTTTTAGTGGACGGTTTTGTTACGCTGCTTTCTTCGAAGAAGAATGTATCAGTTCGAACTCAATTGGGCTTTTGTAAGCGATGGATGAGTGTCGACGCCGGGGATTGTAGAAATCCTCGATGTAGTTGCGAATGGCCAGCGTGGCCGCCGCGCGGCTCTCCATGTTTTCAATATTTTCGATTTCCCGCTTGAGGGACGCGAAGAAGCTCTCCGCGACAGCATTGTCCCAGCAGTCGCCCTTGCCACTCATACTGCATTCGATTGTGCCGTCTTCCAATAC
>JAYUUT010000186.1:0-32367 GCA_043754455.1 Myxococcales bacterium | reverse complement strand
TCGCTTTTTGGGGGTCAGATTCAACAAAATGGGGTGACTCATGTTGCATGAGATCAATCCTTCTTGCATTGATTCTATTTCCAGCGCGGTGCACTAGGTCGGCATCGCGGCGTCCGAGTCGTGTTGTAAACAACGATTCGAGCTGGTTCGAACGGAAAAGACGCGGATTGGTATGATCCACTGTCGTCGCAGCATCGTGGCGAATCAAATCGGCCAGCGGCTGATTGCTTTCCATAAAAATTGGGGAGGTGAACCGTTGCACCGGCCAATCGGTTATGGCGAGATCGATGGTGACGACGGCGACCGCGATGGCGCCAGCAAGACGCGATCTACCCCGGGATATACGAATCAGCAGGTACATCAGCGCGAGGACTGCAGCACCGCGTAGCGAACCCGCGCGGAAATAGTTAACGACCTGTCGCGGGACCACCTGCGCGGCGAAGGTGGCGAGGGCCAGCAGAGGAATGATCAAAAGAAATAGACGACGGGGAGCGACATCCTTGTCGACGAGAACGCGCTGTGCACCCATACCCGCCAGGAGTGCGAGGCAGGGTACGGCGACGATCATGTATTTTTCCGGGTAACGCATGAAGCCTAGTGGCGGCACCAATCTGCGCAGAATCCCGTGCAACGGAAGGTGCTTGCCGACGGCGACAAGAAATATGACGGCAACCAAAACGCCCAGCCCCAGTGACAAACGTCGGTTCCGTCCAAACGCCAGCAATACCAGCGCCAGGATCGACGCTCCCGCATAGGCGCTGTCGGTGAGCGGGCGATTCGTCAGCTTCGGGTCGCCGATCACCAACTGGCCAGGATAGTCGTCGAAGGGATCGCCCCAGATTCCGGGGGCTGCCATCTCAATAAAGCGCATAGGGTGAAACGAGCCGACCTCCGCAAGATGTTTTGGCAAAGCCGATGCGCGCTGGGTCTCCCCGGCCCCCGCTACGGCTGGAACGTACGTCACGGCTCCGCCCGCCAGGGCAAGCGCCATCGCGGCTGCTGTGGCAAACCCCAGGCGGAGGCGTCGTCCAGGTGGGACCACGAGCAGCGCCATTACGAGCGCCATCCCGACGGACAACATCCAGAAAAATACTTCCCCCAGGAGCAACGAGACGGCAAGGGGCAGTGCAGCGATGGCCACGTCGTATGCGCGAAGCGTTGGCCGCTGGGCCAGCCGCACCAAACCCAGCGAACACCAGGGTAGCCAGGCGATGGCGTTCAGGGAAACGCCTACGGTCCACCAGGAGGTTGTCGACCCCGACAGAGACCAGCCAAGCGCAACGATTAGGCAGGCGAGTGGCCGCAGGGAAAATCGTTTCGCCAGGAACAGCATGCCAATACCGCCGAAACACAGATGCAAAAATCCCGTCCACGAGACCATGAGGAATGGCGGCCCGACGAGATAAAGCCAGTTGCCCGGGTAGAAAAGGCCGTAGAGCGAATCGCTGCCGATGGAAAAACCGAGGCCGACGTCGGGGTTCCATAGTGGCGACTGTCCGGATGCTAGTGCGCGACGGACGAAGACGCGTGCCGGAAAGTTCCAGCGCGACAGATCACGAAAGAAAAGCACCTGGCCACGCAGCAGGGGAAAATAGACCAGGGCGACCAGTGCCGTAAAGGCGACGGCCGGTGCCAGCCAAGGCCTCCGGCGAAACCAAGAACCGTTTTGTTGCTCGCGGGTTCGGTTGCTAGCGTGCGCCGGTTCGGAGGTACTCTCGGTCACGTGAGCATTTTACACCTCTAACCCCCCATCCCGCCCCAAAACCTCTGTAATTCCTGGTGTGCCGGAGGCGAGACTCGAACTCGCAAACCCGTGAGAGTGGCGGATTTTGAATCCGCTGCGTATACCATTTCGCCACTCCGGCAGTTGTGAAGGCCGAGGAATCTACACGGTCTTTTAGCGATCTACCAGTGGTACCGACACGGGGGCGTCGATCCCGATGGCGGCCAGGAATCGGTCAACGATGACGCCAAACGAGGCGTCTAGGTCGGTGTCGGTGGCCTGTGGTTTGTGCAGCCGGCCCCCGGCCATGGTGCCGTGCCCACCCGCGGCGCCTTCGCTGCCGATGATTTCGCGCATCAATGTGCCCGCGCGGCCTTCGCTTGTGTCGGTTCGCAGGGATAGAAATGCGCGGGTCCCGAACCGCCCGCAGCACAGGACATACCGGGCGCCTTCGAACGACAGAAGTAAATCCGCAATTTCCGCCACCAGATCTGGATAGGCCAGGGCGCCGAGGTTCACGGTGACCAGGGGCCCCCGGACCTGCGCCGATCGCAACGCCCGGTCCAGCGCCGAGAAATGATCACGGGACACTTTGGGGTGCGAAATGCCGAATAAAACGGCGTGGTCAACCAGAGGCACCAAAAATAGATAGGCATCACGTTCGGCCTCGGTCGATTCGCGACCTAGATCACGGGTTTCCGATCGCAGCGCGTAAAACAACGCGGTAGCCAGCACGGGATCGATGGGTGTGGCGGTTTCGCGCAGGTATTGCAGCACGATCGTGGATGTCGCCCCCAACTGCGAACGAATGTCACACCAGGGGGCCGCGGTGCTTTCGGCCCGACCGGGATGGTGGTCAACGATGATGTCGACCTGACGGCTTGTGGGCAGGGAATTGTTTCCGGTACCCGGTTGGCTGTCCACGATGGCCAGGCGATCAAATTGCGAATGGTGCAGTTCTTCGACCAGGCGCAACGGAATGCCCAGCGCTTCGACCATCGCCCGATTTTCTGCGCGTCCGACGATGCCACCCAACGCCAACGTGGCATTCGCGCCCAGCGTGTGTTTGAACAGGGCTTTTAATCCCACGGCGGCGGCCAGCGCATCGGGGTCGGGGTTGTCGTGCATATAGATCAGCAGCGAACGGCAGCCATGAAACCGCTGCAGGGCTGCGCCTAGATCGAAAATAGACGGCGTGACCGAGGTCATGGGTTGGGCCGAATGCTGAGGTTGTCGAAATACACGTCGGTCGACCAGTTGTTTATGGCGAAAAATGCGTGCCCGGATCCGGCCAACGGTTCTGGATCGGTCCACGACAAGAAGGGCTTGCCATCGATTTTCCAATCCAAAAGGCCACCCTTGCGGGTGATGGTCCAGTGGTAGTTTCTGCCGGGCTCAACCTTGATGTCTTGGCGCATCGCCTTGACATCGGCGTCGTGTTCGCCCATCCGGCCTATGACACTGGCTGAATTGCCCCAGCCGCCGAAAACGAAGATGTATCCCGTCGGGTCATAACGATTTCCATCGGCATCGAAGGACTGTCCGTCGCCGAACAGTTCCACCTTCGTATCGCCCTCGGGGCTTTTGGACATCACGTCGATGTCCACCACCAGATCGTGGGGCAGCATCGAACGCAACCACAGGGGGTGGTTCTTGGCGCCCTTGATGTTCAGTCTTCCGTCGACAACGCGGTAGTCAGCCCCGGTATTCGTCCAGGCGGGGCCGATGTCCCCGCGGTCGAATGAATCGACAAAAGGCTGGGTCAATTCGGGGCTGCGCGCCTTGCAGCTGAACGCGGCCACGGTCGCTGCGGCAAAGATAAATGGCAGGGTCAAAGCTCGGTGCATAGGGAATATGTACGAAGCCTAATGCGGTCTTTCCCTGGCGGCAAGTGACGAATTCATTGTTGCGTCATATGCCCTGGAACCACCAGCACCCGTCCCGTTTCTACGCAGTTTCAGCCCACATTTTTCGGATGAAGTCATGGCCTTCTTGGGCCAACTGTTCTTCATTGCCAAACATGCGGCGCCAGATTTTCGTCGCCGCCATGAGGTCGGGCAAGGACTGACCGAAGGCCTCGATCGTCAACCAGCCGTCGTAGTTGATCTTGCGGATCATGCGGAACGTTTCCTTCCAATTCACCTGGCCCTTGCCAGGGGTCGAACGGTCGTTCTCCGATATGTGGATATGCACAAAGTCGCTGGCCCCTGTTTCAAACGCAGTGGCGATGCTTTTTTCTTCGATGTGGGCGTGAAACGTGTCGTACAAGATTTTGCATCCGGGGCGATTCACCTCGCGTGTGAAACGCTGCGTATCGACCGTACAGTTCAACAGGTGGGTTTCGAAACGATTCAGAAATTCAAGAGCCAGCGTCACCTTGCAGGTTGCGGCCAGTTCCGCGACGGGGATCATGCTGTCGACGCCCCACTTCCATTCGTCAGCGGTCGGCGCTTTACCCGTAAACGCGCCTAAACCTGCGTAAAAAGGTCCACCCAGCAACGTGGCGCCGGCGGCCTGCGCACATTCGACGGCGGCCCGGTTTTTGGCTATGGCCAGCGCCCGCATTTTCGAATCGGGGCTGATGGGGTTGTCCTCAGGCATGCGCGCGGTGACGGCGGTTCGCAGCAGGCCCATGTCATCCAGCCGTCGGCCAAGGGCCTGAAAACTTTTGATGTCGTCGTTGAAGATTGGCAATTCGATGCCATCAAAACCCATCTTCTTCAGCCGTTCGTACAGCGGCAGCCATTTTTCGTCGGTCGGCGTTGTCGTCCATAAGAACAGATTCATTCCAACTTTCATGGACGCAGACTAACCCATGTATCCCGCGCTTGACAGCGCATTGTCTTGACGATTGGCAGGCTGTGGCGCCAAATATCCAAATGATTTCAGCCGCAATGGTGCTGGTTTTGGTGGCGTCCGACGCGACCCCCCGGCAAACAGAACTGCATTCGTTCAAGAAAATCACCCTAAGCCAGCAGTTTTGGGCGGAAGGGGCGACGTTCGGTGACTTCAACCGGGACGGCAAAATGGATGTTGTTTCAGGGCCCTACTGGTGGGAAGGCCCGGCGCTGAAGAAACGTCACGAATATGCGCCCACGACCCAGACGTTCGTGGTGACGAAGCCCGACGGCAAACAGGAAACCATCCCTGGATTCGAAGGTGGCCTTGGTACGAAGAATGCCTATTCCGATAATTTTTTCGCGTTTGCCCGGGATTTTAATGCTGACGGTTGGTCCGATATCCTGGTGATCGGATTTCCGGGCAAGGAAACGTTCTGGTTCGAAAATCCGAAAGGAAAATCCGGCGCCTGGGTCCGTCACCTGGCGCTGCAATCCACGGACAATGAATCCCCTACGTTCACCGATCTAACCGGCGACGGAAAACCAGAACTGGTCTGCCTGACCCAGGGCGCGTACGGGTACGCAACCCCTGATGCCAAGGATCCCAACAGCCCCTGGCGGTTTCATCCCGTGTCTGCCCCGAACAAGGACTATCAAAGATTCACGCACGGCCTGGGTGTCGGTGATGTCAATGGCGATGGGCGGATGGATCTGCTGGAAAAGGACGGTTGGTGGGAACAGCCTGCGTCACTGCAAGGTGATCCGATTTGGACGAAACACGCGTTCCCGTTTAGCCAAAAGGGTGGCTCGCAAATGTACGCCTATGACATCAACGGCGATGGCCGCAACGACGTTGTGTCTGTCATCGAAGCGCACGGGTTCGGCCTCTCCTGGTTCGAAAACGTGGTGTCAGCGGACAAGGACAATCCCATTACGTTCATCCCGCACATCATTATCGGGGAAAAAGTGTCCGACAACCGCTACGGTCTGCGCATCACGCAGATGCATGCGGTCGACCTGTGGGACATGGACGGCGATGGCGTCAAGGACATCGTGACTGGCAAACGTTTCTGGGCGCACGGACCCGGTGGCGACGCCAGCGCCGATCCGGGCGCGCCTGCGGTGGTCTATTGGCTGCGCGTGGTTCGACAGCCAGACAAATCAGTCGATTTCGTACCTCATCAAATCGACGCTGATTCAGGCGTGGGAACGCAGGTCTTTGTGGGCGATTTTAACAAGGACCGTATGCCTGACGTGGTGGTCGGCAACAAAAAGGGCGTCTTTGTCTTCGTTCACAGCAAGAAGAAGGTTAACCCGGCCGCATGGATCGCGGCCCAGCCCAAACCCGTGTCGGCGCCGTAGGGGATTGCGGGTCGATGATTCAAGATGAAACTGGCGAGTTGGCCCGTCAGCGGGACGATCTACAACGTATTCTTGACGCCATTCCGGGGTTTGTTTTCTACAAGGATGTTAACAACCGTATCTTGCGCGTGAACCGCGCGGTCGCTGAATCCTTGGGGGTTCAAGCGGATGACATGGTGAACACCGAAACGTCCCGCTGGTATCCCGATGAGGCGCGCCGCTATTATGAGGACGACCTTTCTGTCATTGCGATGGGCCAGCCGAAGCTGGGCATCGTCGAACTGCTGGACACGGGCCAGGGCAAGAGGTGGATTTCTACCGACAAATTCCCCCAGCGTGATCGGGACGGGCAGATCATCGGCATCGTTGTCATTGCTCAAGACATCACCGAACGTCGCCGGCTGGAGGAAGAATTGTTGCAATCGCAGAAGTTAGACAGCCTCGGACGGCTGGCGGGTGGTGTGGCCCACGACTTCAACAACCTGCTTACGGCTATCTTAGGTCATGTAGAACTGGCCCAGGGAGGGGTGCAACCGGAATCGGCCTCGTGGCGGCATCTGGATGTGATTCGCATGGCCGCCGAACGAAGCGCCGATCTGACCCGACAGCTGCTTGCGTTTGCGCGCAAACAAGTTATCGCCCCTCGAATTTTGGATCTTAACGTTTTGGTGCTCCAAGCAGAGGTGCTGTTGCGCCGCGTGTTCCCCGAGACGGTCGCGTTGCAGGTGACCCATGGGGCTGGGCCTTTTTGGGTAAATGCCGATCCTGGTCAGATGCTGCAAGTGCTGATGAACTTGGTTCTGAACGCGCGTGATGCCACGCCGCCGGGAGGGGGGGTGACCCTTTTGGTGGACAACGTTTTCGTTGCCCTCCCTGGTGAAGGGAATATCCCTGCGGCCCCATACGTGGTGCTGACCATCAGCGATTCCGGCCATGGAATTTCCGACGAGGCGAAACGGCATTTGTTTGAGCCCTTCTTCACCACCAAAGAAATGGGTGCCGGCACGGGGTTAGGACTGGCTGTTTGCTACGGCATCGTCAAGCAGAACAGAGGCCACATCACCGTCACCAGCGACGCAACGAGGGGCACCGTTTTTCAAGTCTTCTTGCCACGTATCGACGCCCCCCTGGCCACTGACGTGATCCCCGCTGCGGTACGCCCTGTCGCGCGGACCGGGGGACAGACGATCTTGTTGACCGAAGACGAACAGATATTGCGTCACATGGCGGATTCCGTCCTTAGCGAGGCTGGTTATCGCGTGTTAGCCGCTGCCAATGGTGCCGAAGCGTTGGCTTTGGCACGGGCACACGACGGCGAGATTCACCTGGTCATCACGGATGTGGTCATGCCGGTTTTAGACGGCGTCGCGCTGGCCGCTGAGTTTCAGAAAATCCGGCCCGGGGTGCCTATTCTGCTTATGTCTGGCTATGCCGAAGATCTGCCGATGGCTAACAACGCCCTGAAGGGGACAGCATTACTGAAGAAGCCATTCCTACCGTCCGAACTGCTGCTCCGGGTGGCTGACCTGCTTGCTCGATGACCATGGCATCTAAGAACCGCCGGGCGCTTGAACTACGATGATATAGCTGCAGGCGCCCGGCGAATCGGCTGTGGTTCGTAACTGACTACCGCAACATCCCGTCGGCCAGTCCCCCGTCTACGTGGATGACCTGCCCGGTGGTTTTCGCAAGGCGGTTGGTGAAGAACAGAAACATCGCTTCTGCCTGATCGGCAGGTTCAATCGGCGTTTGGGTCAAGGTACGTTTGGCGTAGTACAGCGCCAATTTGTCGCGCAGATCTTCGGTGGTTTCCGCATCGGCGAAGGCAATTTCGTATTTCGAAAGCGACGAGATCACGCGATCGCGCGGGAACATCGTGCTGCCCTTGACCACGGTCGCTGGGGCCACGGCGTTCACCCGGACAAGAGGCGCGCCTTCAATCGCTAGTTCGCGGACCAGATGGTTTGCCGCCGCCTTACTGGCGTCGTAGGCCAGACTTCCCTTTTTTGCCACGACGGCATTGGCACTGGTGGTCAGCACGATGTTGGCCTTGGTGCCCTGGCGCCGAAAGATCTTCATCGCTTCGTCGGAAACGATATACGACCCGGTCACGTTGACGGCGAACGTGGTCGCCCACTGTTCGTCGCTGATATGTCCGGTTTTGTCAGGCGCCACGAACACGCCCGCCGTCACGGCAACCCCGTCGATCCCGCCGTAGGCAATCACCACGTCGCTCAGCATGCGGGCCACGCTGTCGCGGTTGGTGATGTCGCACGTAAGGCCCAGGGCAGGTCCACAGCCGGACAGGCCCGTGCCCGCGACGCCAATGCCATCGCCGTACTTTGCGATGATTTCTTGGGCGGTGGCGCGGGCGGCGGTTTCGTCGCGGTCGACGCACACGATGTGGGCTCCGTCCTTAACCAGCCGAAACGCAACTTCTTTTCCAATGCCGTTGCCGGCCCCCACGACAACGATGACCTGACGATCCAGTTCTTTTTCGGCAGGCATGCGCCGCAGTTTTGCTTCTTCTAGGGCCCAATATTCGATGTCGAAAGCCTCCTGTTCGGCCAGGGCGACGTAGCGGTCAATGGCCTCTGCGCCGCGCATGACCTCAACGGCGCAGTTGTAAAACTCGGCCGTGGTACGCGATTCGGATTTGTTCTTGCCAAAAGCAATCATGCCGATGCCAGGAATCAAGACCACTGTCGGGTTCTGATCGCGCATGGCCGGGCTGTCCGGTCGTTTGCATCGGTCGTAATAGGCCGCGTAATCCTTGCGGTACTGAACCAGGCCGTCGGATAACAGTTTCTTCAACGCATCAATGTCGCCGGTTTCTGGCGCCCAGGCGACATAAAGGGGTTTGATTTTGGTGCGCAGAAAATGATCTGGACAGCTGGTTCCTAGGGCCGCTAGACGGGGGGCATCGACGCTGTTCACAAATCGAAGAATTTTCTCGTCCGCCTGCACGGTCGCAATGAACCGCCGTTGCTGTGACACCTGGCCACGCAGCCACGGCAGGATCTCCGCCAACACCCGTGTGCGGTCTGTCTCTGTCGCTGACCGAAACCGAGATCCACCAAAGGTCTTATCGCCCTTGTCGCGGGCGTCGATGAAATTTGCCGCCCTATCAATGATCGACAGCGTCAGGTCGTAGCAGGCCTTGCCATCGTTGGCCCAGTTCATGACGCCGTGGCCCCCCATCAGAACGCCCTTTGCCTTTGGATGCGCCTTGATGCCATCCTCGATTTTCAGCGCCAGATCGAAGCCCGGGCGCTGCCAAGGCAGGTAAAACAGGTCGTCGCCGTAGATCTCCTTGCACAGCCGTTCTTGCCCGGCCGCCGCCGCCACGGCAATAACCGCGTTGGGGTGCATATGATCCACCTCCTTGAACGGCACGAACCCGTGAAGCGGGGTGTCGATGGAGGCCGCCCGTGGGTTCAAATTGAACGTGCATTGCGGGTAAAGGGCCACCATGTCGTCTTCGGCCTTAGATTTCGGACCGTTGTCCGGGCGTCGCCGGTAGATTTCCTTCAGGCGGTTCAGCTTCGTCATATATAGCGATGCGAACCCATCCTTTTTTGCCGTGCGAAGATCGCCGCCCGATCCCTTGACCCATAACACCTCGACTGATTCCCCGGTAATCGGATCGACCTCGGTGACCTTGCAGGATGTATTGCCACCACCCGTGTTGGTGATCGACAGATCGTCACCCAGCCGGTTGGCACGATAGACCTGCTGTTCGACGACTGGCAGTTTGCTGGCCTCTTGGTCCTTCCACAGCGGCTTCAGATTTTTTGACGTAGGCATGGCGATAGCTGACCTTCCTTCGGGACGTTGGTTTACGTAGCCGCGGCTGCGGCTATCAAAGATCCACGCGGCAAACGTATGCCGGCCGCGCGAAATACATCGGATCCGGCGTCACTTAAGATCCGGGAGAAATCCTCCGCCGGGCCCAGCGGCGCCGGTGCCTGTCGGCCGATCTTCCCCGCATCTAGGCACACCACCTTGCACGCCGCCCGCGCCATCACAGCCCTTTGAAGGGCGACCACGTCGGGCACCGTGTTCCAGAAACCTTCGGTGGTTAGGCCTTCTGCCCCCAACAACGCACAGTCAAAATTCCAGGCCCGCACGGATGCAACGGCGTTTCCTCCCAGCAACACCGAGCTGCGCCGCAGATACCGGCCCCCCAACAAATGCACGGCCACCTTGTCGCTGTCACCCAGAAGATCCGCCGCGGGAAGGTTGTTCGTTACCACCGTCAAATCTGAAATTGGGTGTTCGGCAATCGCCTGTGCAACCGCAAACAGGGTCGTTCCCCCGTCCAGCCACACCACTTGCCCCGCACGCAAAAGCTGTCGTCCCGCAAGGCCAATGCGTCGTTTGGCAGCCGCCCCATCGGCGGTTCTTTCGCGAAAGGACGGAAACCGCTGATTGTATTCCGCCAGCGCTCCCCCGTGGGTCCGGGTGATGGCGTGTTGTCCTTCCAAGGCCGCCAAATCGCGGCGGGCGGTCGGCTCACTAACCCCTAGCCGGGCACAGACCTCGCCAATGGGAAGGTACTGGTGCTGCTGCAACAGCCCGGCCAGTTTTTCCCGGCGCGCGTGGACGACATGATCGGCAACCCTCATTTATATGAGTGAATACTATCATATATATATGAGCGTTGTCGAGCATAAAAAACAGGGGGACCGCCTGTGTCGGGCAAAATGGCCCCGCCATTGGCCTCGCTGGCGGTTGGTTCGTGACCTAAGGCGTGCGCTTACAATCGGCGCGTTAAACAGGGCACCGTTTCTGTACGATGGGCCAGCAACTCGTCAGTTCCCGCGGTCCAGTGAGGCCGTTTCCCAGCAGATTCTCGCGGACGTCCCCAGCACGCCAAGGATTCGTAAAGAGGTTCGCAGCGGGCTTCGCGAATCAGGGCGTTCTGTGAGACGGTTCCTGTTAGGAGGACCGACCATGACCCTACGTGCGGCAAGTCCGATGTTTCGCCCCTTTCGCCCCACCCTGGGACGGCGTGCTTTGATGACCGGATCAGCCGCCGTCGTCGGTACCCATTTTTTACCTGCACGGCAGGGGATGGCAGTCGGCCATGCCCTGGAACCTTTGTCGCCGGGGATCAAACTGACCGCCCAGTTACCTACCGATCCCAGTGCGGAGGATCTCATGTTCGTCAAACAGGTGGGGATTCAATGGGTGGCCCTGCCAACGGGGGGCACGCGCGCCACGCTTGAAACCTTCATCGAACTGAAGGCTCGCGTCGAAGCCGCCGGCCTAAAAGTGTGGAACATTGGCAATTCGAACGTCCACAACATGGAGGAAGTCACCCTGGGATTGCCAGGGCGTGATCAGAAGATAGACGAATACAAACAGTTCCTGCGCAACCTAGCCAAGGCAGGTATTAAATACACAACGTATGCGCACATGGGCAATGGCATCTGGTCGTCGGAACGCGAGACGACCCGAGGCGGGGCATCGGCACGCGCCCTGAATCTTGCCAGTCCACAGGCAGCCGGCAATTGGGGCGGCAAGAAATTCACGGGTGATTTGACCCACGGTCGGGTCTTCACGAAGGAAGAAATCTGGGAGAACTATCGATATTTTATCAAGGCCGTGGTGCCCGTGGCCGAAGAGGTCGGCATCCGCATCGGCATCCACCCTGATGATCCGCCCCAGCCGGTTTTGGGCGGGGTTCCGCGCTGTATTTTCGGAAATTTCGAGGGATATGTGAAAGCCCTAGAAATTGCGAACAGCCCCAACATTGGCGTCTGCCTGTGCTGCGGAACCTGGCTAGAGGGCGGAAAGATGATGGGGAAGACCGTGATTGAGGCCATCGACTATTTCGGCAAGCGCGGCAAACTGTGGAAGATCCACTATCGTAACGTCACTGCGCCTCTGCCCCATTTTGTCGAGACCTTCATCGACAACGGGTACATGGATATGTACCAGATCATGAAGGCACTGAAGAAGGTCGATTTTCGCGGCGCCGTGATCGCCGATCACGTCCCCGACATGGTCGGTGGTGCAAAAGCCGGCTGGGCCTACAGTTTCGGCATGATGAAGGCACACCTAGAACGCGCAAACGCCGAGGTTCGCTGATCTTACCGCTCGTAACGTATCAGGCGTTCGGTGGATCCCAAACGTCGTATAGCAGCCCCCACCGAACGCCGCGATCGCTAACCACAATGTCCGATACGCCCAGTGTTCGGGCAATCGAAAGTAGGATGCAAGACCCGGCAAATATGACGTCCGCGCGTTTGGGATCCAGGCCCGGCATCTGGCGCCGTTCGGCCTCTGTCGACGTCTGTAAATCCCGGACAATGGATTCCAGTTCTTCAACGCCCAATCGATAGCCGTGAACCCGGTCGGGGTCGTAACTGTCAAGGCGTAGGGCCAGTGCCGCAAGCGTGGTGACAGTGCCTGCCGTGCCGACCAGGGACAACCCCGATCCCTTGGCGGGCCAGGCGACTGAGGCCAGGGCCCCATTGATATGGGCCAGGATGGCGTCGCGTTCGGTGGCGGTTGCGGGATCGGATTTTACGAAACGTTCGGTCATGCGCACAGATCCGACCGGTACGCTGGTGCGGAAGGTGACGGCGCCGGATTCGGCAACGATGACCTCGGTAGAACCGCCGCCGATGTCGATGACCACCAAGGCCCGCTGTTTCAGCAGCGCCGGGAACGATCGCGCGGAGGCCAAAAATGACAGGTGGGCCTCGCGGTCGCCGCCGATGACCGCCACGGGGATCCCCAATATTTGCGTAGCCGGCCGCAGGAAGTCCTCGGCATTGGGGGCCGCCCGCAACGCTTCGGTGCCCACGGCGACGATGGGGGCGCCGTGTTCTGCAGCGATGGCGGCATAACCGCGCAGGACATCCAACGTGCGTTCCACGCTGGCGGTCTGCAGGCGACCGTCCTTTCCAATGCCTCGACCGAGGCGGGTCACCTCGGCCCGTTCGGCCAACACGTTTATTGTGCCGCCGGGTAGCCTTTGGGCTACCAACAACAGGGTCGTGTTGGTGCCGATGTCTATGGTTGCAAGTTTCACAGCCGTCAGCGGGGGGCGGGGCCCCAGGACGGGGATGCCGCGCCACCTTTGTACACGTTCTGTTCGCGCCGGGTTTCCGTATTCACCACGAACAGGCCCCCCCGGGTTGATGAATACACCAACATCCGGCCATCGGGGGACCAGTCCGGGGTGCTGTTCGATCCCTGCCCCTGGGTCATGCGGTCAACCCGCTGGGTCTTCATGTCATAGACGAAAATATCAAACACCCCTCGTTCATCGCGCCCGGTGAATGCGATGGACGGCCGTTGGGGGTTCGGGTTCCATCGCGGCGTTTGGTTGTAGTTGCCCTGGAAGGTCAGCCTTTTGGCGGCCCCACCTGAGGCGGACATGAGATAGACCTGCGGATTGCCACCTCGATCCGAAACGAACGCCAGCTGTCCCCCATCAGGCGAATAGTCCGCCGACAGATCAATGGATCGCGAATTGGTCAGGCGTCCTTGCAGTTTTCCGTCGGTTGGGGACATGCGATACAGTTCGGGATTGCCTTCGAACGACAACGTCGCCACCAGGGTTCGCGCATCCGGGGCGTAGGCCGCGCCGGTGTTCATCCCCATGCGGCTGGACAGCCGTCGCGCCCGACCCCCCGACGAAGACACAACCCAAATGTCCGGTGTGCCACGAAGAAACGATGTGAAGGCGACTTCAGCGCCGGTGGGTGAATAGGCGGGCATCAGGCATTCGGTTTTCATACCGGTCAGGATTTTCACATCCGATCCATCGGCCCCAACAGTTCCGATTTCAGTCGATCTGCCCGTCATCGCAAACGCGATCCGCGAACCAAAAATCCCTGCGGTCCCGGTCAACTGGGCAATGACGTCGTTAACCCAGTTATGAACCAACGGTTTCAGATCTGTACCCTTGTAGGTTTTGGTCAGCGCCGCCGCGTCTCCGCGGCCCACCTGATAAAGCCGACCTTCAACCACGATCTGCCCGCCTTCGCGCGCGGTCCGCATTTTGGCAACCCCTTGGGTGCCCATCTGGGACCACAACGCGGCCGAAAACCCCAGCCCCTCGGCCTGCAGATCCGCAGTGAACGATCGCGGGTCAATCAAATTAAATAGGCCCACAACCGTCAGATCTCGACGTTCGATTTCCAGGGCCTGGCCCGCCAGATCAGCGTCGCCAACAGCATTGGGCAACGCCAGTTTGAACAGATCGCGATTCGGATCTGTAATGCGGATAATGGGAAGTTCTTCGTTCTTCTGTTGGGCCTGAACAAACGGGGTCGCAATCAGGCTGGCCAGAAGGCTGAGGATCAATACGTGGGTGCGGTTCATGATGGGATGTCCGTTGATTGGGGGTCAGGCGCCCTTGGTGGGAATGAATTGAAAACCGATGCCGCGTTTGAATTTCGCCGCTTCGGCGGCGGGTGGTGGAGGGACTTTCCCGGTGGTCTTGATGGCTTGGACGCAGGAATCGTCGAAAATATCATTTCCCGATGAATTGGTGATGGTGGGTTCCAGCAGGGTGCCGTCGTCACCAATGCGCACCTTGACGGTGGCGCGCAGTTTTCCCAGGTTGGCTTCGTCAATCAGGGTCGCCACGTTCCAATTGCGTCGAATCGCCTCAAAAATTAGGGTCGCGTACGCCTCCCCTTCGGTGGCTTCGCTGCTGGTTCCCTTGGCTGACCCCTGTAGCGACCCTTCGGGCTCTTCTTCGGCGGCGGCGGTCTTGACCAACATTTTGGCGCGTTCCAGGGCGCGCTTCAGATCTTTGGATATCTCGGCGTCCTCAGGTTTTGGCGCCTCTTTAGGAGCAGGCGGCGCTTCGGGATTTTCGGCCAACTTGATGACCGGCTGCTGGACCTTGGGACGTGGGGGGTTGACAATGCGGGGCAGCCAGAACTTCTCGCGCGGTTTTCCCAGCACGGCCATCTGGGTCACAATCATGTTGCGTTCCTGCGCGGGGGGGGCTTCCCCCTTGATCTGGCCGTAATACACCACCGCGACCAGCGCCGCGTGGATAAGGATCGTCATCGCAACGCCCCCGATTCCCCCCGATCCTAAGGACCGAAAGCCCAGATGATGTTCGCTGGCGTTCACCCGTGGGACTCCCAAATCACTCCAGTGGATCTGTAATCATGACCAGGTTTTTAGCGCCCGCCAACTTCACGGCCGCCATCACCTTGACCACAACGCCGTAGTTCAGGCTTTCGTCGGCGTGCAGATAGATTTCCTGGTCCACCTTTAGTTTTTCGTTGGCTTTCAGTTTTTCTTCTAGTTCGGCGAACGGCACTTCGGATTTACCGATGTACGCGCGTTTGTCCTTCGTGATGGTCACGAACAGTTTGCCGCCATCGTCCGTCACGGTCTGCGCCTTGGCGTCGGGCAGATTGACGTCCACGCCGGTTTGCAACATAGGTGCGCTGATCATGAACACGATCAACAACACCAACATGACGTCCACCAATGGCGTGACGTTGATTTCGGCCAGGGTGCCGCCGCTGTTTCCTGAACTCATTGACATGGCAGGGGTTCCTTTTTACGAACGTTAGGCAAAGAACCGCCGCCGCACGATGTTCAGGAAATCGCTGGTGAAGGTTTCCATTTCCGACGTCAGGACGCGGATCTGGCGCAGAAAATAGTTGTACGCCATGACGGCCGGAATCGCGGCCACCAGGCCAATGGCCGTCGCCACCAGCGCTTCGGCGATGCCGGGGGCGACCGTGGCTAGGTTCGCTGCGCCCTTGGCCCCGATGTTGCGGAACGAATTCATGATGCCCCAGACCGTCCCGAACAACCCGATGAAGGGGGCGGCGCTGGCGGTCGTGGCCAGCAGCGGCACCTTGTTTTCCATTTCAGTGATGGCGGACGTGCGCGCGCGTTCCAGCGCCCGTTCGACGCTTTCGATATCACCCAATTGGGTTTCCTGCGCCACCTGTCCCCCCTGTTCGCTGCGCTGTCGGCGCAGTTTCGCCAGTTCCACGTATCCGGCGCGAAATACCTCGCTAACGGGGGATGGGGGCGCCTCTTCGGTCAGTTTCCAGACGTCATCCAGGCGCCCGGTCTTCCAAAAGGCGTCCAGGAATCGGGCTGACCGCGTCGAGGCGCGCCGGAGGTACAGGGTTTTAGCCCCGATGACGAACCAGGACGCCAAGGACATGATGACAAGCAGGCCCAAGACGCCCTTGACGACCGCCGATGCCCCCATGATCAGGGACACGATGTCCATTTTGTCTTCTCCGGCGCCGGCTTGCAGAAGGGCGTGCAGCATCGATGTGGTCTCCTTCAAACGGTTCGATCGGGTGAAGTTCAATGTTATAGACACGGACGGCCCCGATTCCTAGGCTTTGATGTGGATGCACTGCGCCTCTGGCGTGTCGGTGCCCTTCGCGGTAACCTCATCATATGCCCCTGCTCTCCGCGCGCATCACAGTCGATCCGGCTCAATGTGGTGGGCGGCCGTGTATCCGTGGGATGCGAATTCGGGTGGCTGACGTTCTAGACCTTCTTGCCGCTGGGCTGACCCAGGATGCCGTACTTGGCGAGTTTCCGGATCTCGAACTTGAGGATATTGCTGCCTGCCTCCGGTTCGCCAGCGGCCGCCTCGATCACCCAATCCTGGCCGCTTGAAGATTTGGGTCGATGCGCAGCTTTCCCCCGCGGTTGCGACATGGCTCGCATCCACGCTGGGGGTTGAGGGGGTCGCAATACGGGATATGGGCCTGCGGGATGCGGGCGACGAGGAAATCTTTTTTTCGGCGCGCGCCGCTGGTGCGGTGGTGATGTCGAAGGACCGAGATTTCGTCGATCTCCTTCGTAGGCATGGCCCGCCGCCCCAGGTTATCTGGATCACCTGCGGAAATACCTCGAACGCCCGACTGCAGGAGATCCTGGTCGGGGTTTGGCCGACGATCTCCGTACTTCTGGCCGACGGGGAGAGGCTGGTCGAGGTCGGGAGTCCGTGGACGGGCGCGATTGCAAGGCCTTCGACGTGACGACCCCCAATCCTTTGTTACGTTTCCATGTGCTGGCGGCGATCCTGGGCTTGGCCGTGGCCGGGCTGACCTGCGTATCGGTCGATGGCGGGGCCGTCGAGGCCAATTGGACGATTCGGACCACTGACGGGCGCAGCATTCGTTCGTGTGGCTGTACCGACCCGCCGATCACCCGGGTTCGGTTGCGGGTGGTTCATGCCCCAGGCACCCCGCAGGCCGGCGTGGACGCCTGTGCGAACCGCGCGGACTGCGAGTTTTCTTGCGGCAGCGAGGTCGGAACGACGCCCTTTGACCTGACCCCGGGGCAGTATGTCATTACCCTGGCGCCGCTTGGGCCCGGAGCCGACGCGGCCTTGAAACCGGCGGGGGCAGTGCCTATTGCGCCGATCTTGCGCAACGTGGTCAAGGGCCAGGTGACCGGGGTGGGGGTGTTCGCCATTGAGGCCGGGTGTGCGGCCACCTGTGGCGGCAGCGACCCGGGGACGGTATGCACAGGAAGGTGACCCGCGCCCGTCGAACCCGCTCATGACAACGACCATGTCCAAGATCGCTCGCACACTTCCCCTCTTTCTGATGCTGGCCGCCTGTGGCGACAATCCGGACGCCTCGCGTTTCATATTGGACTGGCAGCTTCAGTATGTGGGGGTGGGGGGTCGGGCTGTTTCGTGCCAAGCGGCCGGAACCCCAAAAATTCGTATGAGCGTGCGACACACGGGCACCAAGGCTGTCCAGGACTTCACATTTAGCTGCGACGGGGACGGCGGCCGCGCCCTCACAGATCCACTGCCCGTTGGGGCTTATGACGTTGAAATCGCGCTTTTGGACAAGGCCGACCAGCCGGTGGCCGAACGAGAAACTTTTAGGTCCGCCATTAACCGCCACGACGCCACGTTCTTGTTCGACGGTACTCTGGTGTTTCCCATCCAGTCCTTCGTCATGACCTGGGCTGTGTGTCGGGAATCGGGATCGGCCTGTACCCCGACCAATTGCGCGACGGTCAACGCAAAATCTGTCGAACTTCGCGCCCAGTTGCCCAACCGCGATCTGATGAAGTTCAAATGGGAATGCGCCGCAGGGGCGGGCACAACCACCGCGATTCCCGTCGGTACCTACGGCCTGACGGGGCACCTGCTGGACAGCGCAGGAAACGAAATATCATTGACCCGTGATCCATTGTCGTTGGTGGTGGGGCTTGAACGGCGGGCCGAGATCCCGACCCTGACCTTCGCGGTCAAGCCCTGAAAGTCGCGCGGGACACCCGCAATCAATCCCTCTTGCAGGGCGTCTGTCGACGGTCGTCGCGGCAATTCGTTGACCCGTGCTTCGGCGTTAAAGCCGGAGCAGCTGACCGTATAACCCATATTTAACGACAATATTTATTATCATATCCATTGTAGTAAGTCATTGTAATGACGGAAGAATCATTTATTATATGACAACAAGGTGTTTCCTCGAAAAATAGCCACTGAACTCAATAAGTGGGCCGAGAATCCCAACCGCAAACCGCTGGTCCTACGGGGAGCCCGTCAGGTGGGGAAAACTACGGCCGTGCGCATGTTCGCAGCAGGCTTCGATACGTTCATCGCTCTGAATCTTGAGCAGCCGGAGGACCGCTCGTTATTCGCCGACGGGGCTTCGCTTAACCAGGTTCTGGATGCGATCTATTTTTTGAAAGGCGTTGCCCGCAAGCCCGGGGATCGCACCCTGATTTTTATCGACGAGATCCAGAAGTCCCCCGACGCCGTTGCGCTGCTTCGCTACTTCCATGAAGATGCGCCTCATTTGTTTGTCATCGCCGCAGGTTCGCTGCTTGAAACCATGCTCGATGCCCATGTCTCTTTTCCGGTGGGTCGTGTCGAATTTCTACTGATGCACCCGTTTTCCTTCGACGAGTTTTTGGGAGCTATCGGAGAGACCGCGGCCCTAGGCATGCTGAACACTGTCCCGATACCGGCCTATGCCCATGATAAAATGACCGCGCTGTTTCGGCGCTATCTGCTGGTAGGTGGAATGCCCGAGGCGGTCAAGGCCCACGCGGAATCGGGTGAATTCACGGTCCTCGACCGTATCCATGAATCTCTTTTCATCGCATACCTTGAGGATGTGGAAAAATACGCATCCACGCATCGCATGGCGCAGATTGTTCGCCATGTCATCCAAAGCGCCTTCAACGAAGCCGCAGGGCGCATCCGCTACGAAGGCTTCGGGAATTCAAACTATATCTCCCGCGACATCAAGGAAGCCTTTTCCATTTTGCAAAAAGCTTTTCTATTTCAGGTGATTCACCCGGTAACCGCCACCACCCTGCCGCTTTCGCCGGATTCTAAGAAGTCGCCCCGGCTGCATACGATTGATACAGGGCTGGTTGTTTTCAAGACGGGTATGCGCAGGACGCTGTTTACCGCGACTGACGTCTCGGCGGTCTTCTCAGGAAGGATAGTGGAACATATCGTCGGGCAGGAGTTGTACGCGGCCAGCACTTCGCCGCTGCATTCGATCAACTTCTGGGCGCGGGACAAAAACCAATCCAACGCCGAAGTGGATTATGTTCTGCCGGTGGATGGAAATCTGATTCCCGTGGAAGTGAAATCGGGCGCCAGTGGTCGTTTGCGATCCTTGCATGCCTTCATTGATGCCGCCCCGCATGCGACGGCTGTCAGGCTTTATGGCGGGGATTTTAGCGTAGAGAAAACCAAAACCATTGCTGGCAAGGCGTTCACCTTGATCAATGTGCCGTGGTATCAGGCGGCGAGGGTGCAGGGGTATGTGGAGCTTGGATCCTAGGCAATCCTATCAACCACGGTCGCCTAACGGAGGTCCAGGATCAGGACGCGAAAGTCAGCCTCGACGTTCATTTCACTGCCATCTGTGCAGGCCAGGTGTTGTGCCTGGATTTTACCTGTGACCACTGCTCCCGGCTGTGGGGTACCGGCATCGTAACTGACAAGCCCCGTGGTGGCCGGACCTGGGGCGCAGCGTCTAAATTGGCGCGGATCGGTCCATACGGCGATAAACGTGGCGCCGCCATTGGCACCGACCGGCCGTGTTCCCACGGACGTGCCACCAGGGGACCACGCGATCTTGACTGCGGGATTGCCGTCGCCCCACCCGAATTGAAACGCTTCGGCGGGCAGGGTCGTACCCCATTGTTTGGTCGTGTCTTCGGTGAAGGCCACGCGGGCGCGCCCCGCTGGCCACGACACGCCGGTGGCCCACTGGGGGCCGGTCACACGGATGGCTTCCTTGGTTGATTTCGGAAACGACAGCGTGGCTGCGATCGACAGTGGCGCCTGGCCTGCACGATCGGGCGGCCACAGCGGCGGCATGGTGGGCAGGGGCATCAGTCCCTTCCAGTAGGCCAGTCCCAGATGACAGTTGTCGGCGGCATCCGGGCCGTCACAAAGGGCGGGGTTCCCGGTCAAGAAGGCGCGGCAGCGGCCCGGGCTGTCGGTGAACCCGCATAGGGTCTGATCGCGCCTTGCCATGGCCAGGCATTCGGGATTGCGCGCGGGATGGTCGCCGGGGGACCACACCACGGGGCATTCGTCGGGCAGCCCCAACACTCGCGCCCGCGTGTCCCAGCAGCGCACGGGGGCCAGCGACAGTTCCCCTCCTGCGGTCGGGTAATCCAGCTCTAGCCGCTGACACATCGCGGGACTTTTGTCGATGATGGCGGCCAGGGTGGCACATTCCTCGACGGTTTCGTCGCCGATGCTGGCGTGCGAGGTTGGCCGCGGATCTAGGCCTTCGCGCGCCCGTTTGTCCATCTCGCGGCGCCGCGCCACGTAGGTTCGGACGGTGCATGTGCGAAAATCGTCCCATTTGTCCAGCCGTTCGGCCAGGCTGGCTGGTTCGACCACCCCGGGCAGGGTGGCACGGGCAAAGGCGTCTTCCAGATTGGCTGCGATCTTTTTCAGGCGGCCCCGTTCGTCGGGATCGTCGGGCGATATGGTCTTTTTGCGGCAGGCCGTGGCGGTCAAACCTACCAAGGCAGCCGCCACAAAGGCAGATCTTCGAGACATCACGGGCAGCATAGTATCGCCATACGGTACAATCAGCGGCCACATGCTGCTGGCCGTCGATATCGGCAATACAAACATCGTCTTCGGATTGTTCGACGGGGACGCGTTGAAGATTGATTGGCGGGTCGAAACCCGCGTTGATCGCACAGGCGATGAATATGCCGCGCTGCTAAAGGCGCTGTTTGAACTGGGAGGAATGTCGTTTTCCCAGATCAAGGCGGGCATCATTTCATCGGTGGTGCCCCCCGCTACGGCGCCGCTTGAACGATTTTTCAGCCGCCATATGGGGCTTTTACCCTTGGTGGTTGGTCCCGGCATCAAGACCGGTATGCCGATTTTGTACGAAAACCCGCGCGAGGTCGGGGCTGACCGGATCGTCAATGCCGTGGCAGCGTTTGCCCGGTATCCCCAGGGGGCCATCGTGGTCGACTTCGGAACCGCAACGACCTTCGATGTGGTCACCAACAAGGGCGAATACGCGGGTGGCGTCATAGCCCCAGGACTGATGGTGTCAGCCGAAGCGCTGTACCGTGCAACCGCAAAACTGCCGCGCGTGGAAATCGTGCGGCCCAAAACCGTGGTGGGGCGCAACACCGTCGCCAGCATCCAGTCCGGGCTGGTGTTTGGGTATGCAGGTATGGTCGACGCGCTGGTTGACCGCATCAAGGCGGAAATCGAATGGACGCCCAAGGTGGTGGCCACGGGCGGCCTTGGGGCCTTGTTGGCCCAGGAATCCCGAACCATTGAAGACTGTGACGATTTATTAACGCTGCGGGGGCTGCGCATCCTTCATGAACGAAATCACGCCTGAAACCACCCCAGCCCCGACGATTGCGCGCGACCTGCTGTTGCTGGAACCGCTGCGGATCGATTCGCTGAGTCCTGGCGTCCAAAAATTGCTGGCAGGTACGGCGCCCGCCAAGGCGATGGCGGCCAAGGGCCTGGCCCCCTTGCGTCCCGCCGACCTGGTGGTGATTGCCTATCAACTTAGCTTCGACGCGGACGAAACCTTGAAGGCCGCCGGCCTGGCAGCCCCGACGGTCCTTCCAGATCGCATTTTGGCAGCGGCCTTTGCCGAACCGTTGCCTCCGGTGGTCATTCATTTTTTCGCCCAACGGATCGACCCTTCACGCAGCGAACCTATCGAGAAAATTCTGTACAACAGAGCAACGGCGAACGACACCTTCGTTGTTTTGGCGTCGAAGGTTAACGAACGCGAGGCTGAGATCATTTTTCAAAACGAAGAACGGTTTTTGAAATGTTCGGCAATTTTGGAAGCGCTTTACGGCAATCGGGCGGCGCGGATGTCGTCCTTGAATCGTGCTCTGGAACTGGCGGCCCGCCACGGGATGCGTCCAGAAGGGATCGAAGGGTTCGACGAGATCATCAAATCCATCAGCGAAGATCCGGGTGCCAAGGACGTTTCGGCTGATGAGGCCTTTGGCACGGCGCTGGTCGTCACGGACAGTCTTGGCCCCGAAGCCATCGATGTGTCTGACGAAACCGAAGCACCAGCGGCCGCCGCGGGTGAGGCACCCAAGAAAAAAAAGAGCATGGTCATCGATTTCGGTCGGTTGAAAATGCACGAAAAGGTCCGTCTGGCCACACTGGGAAATGCCTATTGCCGTTCGAATCTACTGCGCGATCCAAACCGAGTTGTGGCGATGGCAGCGATTCGATCGCCACGGGTCACTGATAACGACATTATTTCTGCGGCGGCCAACCGGATGGTGTCCGAAGACGTCCTGCGATACATATCGAACCAGCGCGAGTACATGAAGATGTACGCCGTGAAAATGAACCTCATCAAGAATCCCAAAACGCCGATGGGCATTTCGCTGCGGCACTTGCCTTACATCAATGCTGAAGAAGTCAAAGAGTTGGCGAAGTCCAAAAACATCCCCACGGCCCTGCAGACGGCTGCTAAACGCCTGATGTTGGCACGGCAGCACAAATCCAATGGCTGACGTCGCGATGGTGCAGGGGGGCCCATCCCCCACAGCACCCAAACCGGCAGGTTTTCCGGCGCGCATTGGGACGCTGCTGTTCTACCCACGGCGGGCCTTGGTTCAAATTGATCAGCAGGGGGGTGGGTTTCGTGATGCGGGGTACCTGGTCTTGCTGGGGGTGTTGTGTTTTCGTCTGGAGGACTTGGCGCGGGCGCTGCTGGGTGTGCTTCACCAGTCGCTTGGCACGGTTGTGAGGCAGGTGCTGGCGACGGCCAGTCACGAAATTCAGGAAGCTGTGCTGCTGGGGCTGCCAGCTGCGGTGCTGCTGACGTTGGCGGCGGGACGGGGACGGCGTGATCCGGGCCGGGACGTGGAATTGGGGGCTGCCTGTTATGTGCCCTTCTTCGCGGTGCGAGCGGTCTACCGGACGTTGGACCTGCAAGCCCTTTTGGGACCGTTGTCATTCCAGGTGAACCGGGCCTTCACAGCGGTGGCGTACGCGGCCGCGTTGCTGACGTTGGCCGTGGGCATTTTGGTGGCGCGCCGCCGTGTGACAGCGACGATCTCTGACGTTGCGCTGACAGAACCTCGTGCGGGCCTGCTTGGGCGGGTGGGCGTGACGTTGTTGGCTGCGTGTCTTGGGGGGGCTCTGATGTTGAACCTTGCCCACGTGGTCCGTCATGCCGACACCATCCGTCCCCTGTCCAGTGGCAGCATGGCCCCTGGGTTCGTCTTGCCTTTGGCGCAAGGCACGGGACAGGTTTCGCTGTCTGGACTCAAGGGCAAGGTGGTGTTGCTGGATTTTTGGGCCACATGGTGCGGCCCCTGTCTGCAAATGATGCCCACTTTGGACCGGCTGCACGGCGATTTTCAGGCGCGCGGGGTGCAGTTCGTGGGTATCAATTCGGACGGGCCCGGGCTGTCCGATGACGATCTGCGGACGTTCCTTTCCACCCGGAATATCCCTTATCCCATCGTTATCGACCGGGAAGGGGAGGTGGGCGAACGGTACAAGGTGCGCGCCTATCCGCATATGATTGTGGTTGGCCGCAGGGGTGACGTGAAAAAAAGCTTCTGGGGCATCACCAGCCGTTCCGAACTTTTCTCGGCGCTAGACGAGGCCGCGGCCGAATCGCTGTAGAGCCACCAGCTTAGGCAGCGAGCAGTGCCGGCAGATCGTTCAGGGATGTAAAGGTGATCTCCCGGCCGTCCATTCGGCGTTGGTGGGCCGGTCCCCCGTCACCGCTCACTACAAAATCTCGACCTTGGGGATGTCGCTCGCGAAACGCCCGCAGACCCCGCATGTCGAACCCCCGCGCGCTCCACTTGCATTCAATCGCATCGACCAAGCCGCGGCCATGCTGGACGCAGATCATTCCAACCACGGCTCCAGGCCACGAACCCGGTATCGAAGGCGTAGATCTTCGGCTGGCGTAGCAGTTCCTGTCGCCCGCCATCATGGAACGGACGAACCACAGTGATGACGTGGGTCACCTGCAAAATATCGAGATAGCTCATGGTCGTAGGCCGGCTTACTGATGCGGCGCGGGCCAACGCCGTCACTTCGGCCAACCCGCCACTTTGGGTAAAGTGTAAATGCGGGGCCTTCTGGCTTGCACCATAATATAACAAAAGGTACCATCCGGTACCACGGAGGTCCCGCATGTCCCCCCAAGCCCGCCTGCCTGCCCTGTTGACGACGCTCTTATCCCTTGTGCTTGGCGCCTCCCGCGTCCAGGCCGCGGCGCCGGTCAAGCCGCTGGCAAAGTTGAAGGTCAGCGACAACAAACGTTTTCTGGTCACGTCGGACGGCAAACCGTTTTTTTACCTGGGCGACACCGCGTGGGAATTGTTTCACCGGCTGGATCGAAAACAGGCTGTCGCGTATTTGGACAAACGCGCCTCGCAAAAATACACAGCGATTCAGGCGGTGGCGCTGGCTGAATTGGATGGCGTCACCGATCCCAATGCCCAGGGCGATCTACCGCTTATTGATAAAGATCCCGCCAAACCCGCCATCACGCCGGGCGCGAATCCCGCGAACGCGCAGGAATACGACTACTGGGATCACGTCGATTTTATCGTGGACGAGGCCAACCGCCGTGGCATCTACATCGCGTTCTTGCCCACCTGGGCGCGATTTGCCCGTGACGAAAAGGACAAGATCTTCACGCCTGCCAACGCCGAGATCTATGGGAAATTTCTGGGGAAGCGGTACGGAAACAAGGGCATTATTTGGGTGCTGGGCGGCGATCGATTCTCGGACGGGTTGGAACCGATGTGGCGCGCGATGGCCAAAGGGCTCGCCATCGGGGTGTCAGGGAAGGAAGACTATTCCAGCGTCATGATGACGTTTCATCCCAATGGCGGGGGGACATCGTCGACCTGGTTTCATGATGATGAATGGCTGGATTTCAACATGCACCAGACCGGGCACAGCCGCGGCGAGAAAACCCGCGCCTGGCAGAGGATCGGTCGCGACTATGCCCGCACGCCTGTCAAACCGGTGATGGATGGTGAACCACTGTACGAAGATCACCCGGTTGAATTCAACGCCAAAGAGTTCGGCTTCTCTTTCGACGCCCACACCCGGCAGCGCGCCTATTGGGATCTGTTTTCGGGCGCGTTTGGCCACACGTACGGCCACCATGCGGTTTGGCAAATGTATGCGCCGGGGAAAAAACCGATCAACGGTCCCCTGATGCCCTGGTACGACGCCATCGGGCGGCCCGGTGCTGCGCAGATGACTTATGTGCGGGCGTTGATGGAATCGCGGCCGATGTTGTCGCGGGTGCCGGATCAGTCTTTGATTGCGGATGTTCTCGAAGGCGCCGACCATATTGTGGCGACGCGGGGGGATGGGTATGCGTTCGTGTATTCACCGATGGGGCGCAAATTCACAATGGTCATGGGCAAGGTTTCGGGCGAGAAGTGCAAGGCGTGGTGGTTCAATCCACGAAACGGCGCCGCCACTGAAATTGAAACGCTGGACAACCGGGGATCCCACGATTTTGTGCCACCAACGGAAGGGTTTGCGGGCGATTGGGTGCTGGTGCTTGATGATGCCAGCCGGAAGTTCCCGGCCCCAGGTTCCACCCGCGCGCCTTGATTGCGGGCCCGGTTCGGCCTAAGTGTCTATCTCAAGGAGATCGACCTATGAAACCAACCGCTCTTTTTTTCATCCACGCCCTGGGACTCGTGTCAACGCTGACGGGATCCAGGGCCGTCTTAGCCGCTGACAAGGCGCCCGCAGCCCCACCCCTGGGCCTGCCTGACATGGTGGTGCCCGCCGACAACCCCCAGACGCCCGAAAAGATCGCACTGGGGCGGCAGTTGTTCTGGGATCAGCGTCTTTCCAAGTCAGGGAAGATGGCCTGCCTGTCCTGTCACTTGCCTGAAAAGGGCTGGACTGATGGTCAGAAGCTAGCGAAAAAAGACGATGGCAGCATGAACGTGCGCAACGCACCCAGCATGGTGAACGTCGGTTACAACACGACTTTCTACTGGGACGGACGTGCACCATCGCTAGAAAAGACAGCCGGCGCTGCCTGGCGTGGCCAAATGGGCCCAAAGGACGACGCGGGCGCCGCCGAAATTGCGAAAAATCTGGGAGCGGTGAAGGGCTATGCCGATCAGTTCCAGAAGGTATTCGGCGCGGCGCCGTCCCCTGACAACATCGCCAAGGCGTTGGCTTCGTTCTTGCGGACCCTGGTTTCCGGAAATTCGAAGCTGGATAAGTTCGAGGCCGGAAACAAGAACGCCCTGTCCAAGACCGAATCGCGCGGTCTTGACCTGTTTCGCGGAAAGGCGAAATGTTCGCTGTGTCACGCGGGCGCGATGCTAACCGCGGGGGAATTCAAAAATATCGGTATCGGTATGGAATCGGCAACCCCTGACCCAGGTCGCGGCAAACAAGAGCCGACCAATCCCGCCGCCGTCGGCGCGTTTAAAGTGCCCTCTTTGCGCGCTGTTTCAAAGACCGGGCCGTACATGCACGATGGCCGTTTTGCCAAGTTGGACGAGGTTGTGGGCTACTTCGCCACACCTTTTGACAACGCCCACCTGGACGAGAAGGTCAAAGGCGGCGTCACGTTGACCCCCGCCGAGAAAAAGGATCTGTTGGCCTTCTTGAAGGCCCTGGACGGTTCAGCCCCGGACGGGAAGAAGCCAAAGCTTCCCTAGATAAACGTGCCAAACGGGGGCCGGAGAAACGGCCCTCCGTTGGTCTTTTTTTTGCGTACCCCACATGTAGGGCGCAGAATTACACCTGGCCGTGAGACTTCTTCGCTTCCTTCTCCTGGAAATCTGCATCGCCGCCGGGTCCGTCCTGTCGGTAGGGACGGCTGTGGGCTGGTCGTCGGCCCTGGTCGTTCACCGGTTGCAAGATCGAGCGGTGGCCGCGCGGATGGCTATCTATCGGGTGCCTCTGCCGCCCCGGGACGACGCCCCAGGCCCCCCTGAACCTGCGATCACCGATGAACCGGCGGGCACATTTTTGGGGATGGCCGACGACCTGCTGATCGACCGTGTGCGATCTCAGGCGATCACGCGGGTCAAATTGAACAAGGGCGGATCGTCCCTGTCGTTCCGGGTCGAATTTGCTGATGGTTCGCGGGCCGCCTTCAAGCCCGCCCAGACCAATTTGCAGACCATTCCCAGGAAGGAAGTCGCTGCCTATAGGCTCAACCGCCTCTTGGGTTTGAACGCTATCCCCCCAGCGATCCCGCGCGCCATCTCACGCGAGGAATTGCTTGCAAAACTTCATCCCGACAGCCGCGGTTCGGTTCCGCGCATTCAGGCCGAAACCATCTTCAATTTGGTCGGCAAGACCGTCGGCGTCGCTTCTTACTGGATTCCTGAAATCAAGGATTCCGGTTTGGACACACCCGAAGGCATCAAGGAAAGCACCACCTGGCTGACGGTCGGCGCGCCCATTGGCAAGGAACGGTTGGCCCTGGCGTCGCAGTTTTCCGATCTGGTGGTGTTTGATTTCCTGACGGCCAATCCGGATCGCTATTCCGGTGGCAACATGAAGATGTCACCTGACGGGGCGCGGCTTTACTTTATGGACAACACGCTGGCGTTTTTCTTGAATGCCGAGGGGCACGAAAAGAACCGCACCGTATTGGAACGATCGCAGCGGTTTTCAAGACGTTTGTTCAAAGCGCTCGACCGCGTGACAGAGCCCGAGCTTGAACGGATCATGTCCGAAGGTGTTGATGACGATGCTGAGATCCTGACGCCGGCCGAAATCCACGCTGTGGTGACCCGTCGCCAGGTAGCACAGCGCTACGTCGCGGCTCTGGCGCAGGTCTATGGCGAGAAAAACGTACTGGCCTTTCCCTGACGCGCAAGGATGCCTTCGGCGCCAGTGCGTCCATTTTTCCCTATTGTTGCGTGGCCACCGGGTTCGCCCCGATCCAGCGGTCGCCCCGGCTGAAGGGCACGCCTTTGGCCTCTTCGGTGCCTACCGTGGACTTGTCGTTCTTGATGTTCTTGCTCATGGTGATCATGAACACCGTTGAACTGCCCTGGCCCCCGATGATGACGGACCAACCAAGGAACATCATCCACATGCGAAACCACCGCTGGCCATATTTTGCGACAATCGCCTGTTCGTTCTTTTTCCAGTTCTCGTACCATTTGCGAATCGTGGCCGAGTAATGGACGCCGCAGTTTTCTACGCGGTGAATCTCGAAACCTGCGCGTTCAGCGTGTTGAACCACAAATCCCAGGGGGCAGCTAGCGTCTGCGCCCGGGAAGATGTACTTCCCCATAAAAAGACCCCAGATCAGATCTTCATAATGCCAGGGTCGGCGAAGGCCAGCTATCTGAAGGTAGAAGATCCCATCGTCCTTCAGCATCCCCCGAACCTGTAGGAGGAACTTCTGGAAATTCTTGATCCCCACATGTTCGGCCATTTCGAGGCAGGTGATCTTGTCGTATTGTTCCGTGGGAAGGTTGCGGTAATCATCGACGATGATCTTGACCTTGTCCGAAACCCCTGCATCCTCAGCGCGTTTTGCAGCCCAGTCGGCCTGCTCCTGGGCCAGGGTGATCCCTGTGCTTTGGGATCCATGGTGCTTGGCCGCATAGGTGATGAGGGGACCCCACCCGCAGCCGATGTCCAGATGTTTGTCACCCGGTTTCATCTGCACGTACTTACACACGGTCTCCAGTTTGCGCTCCTGAGCCACTTCCAACGAATCGGTGGGGCTTTGGAAGATCCCACTTGTGTAGGTCATCGATTCGCCTAGGAACCAATTGTAAAAATCGTTGCCACGGTTGTAAACGTGCGCAATGTCGCCATGGTCCGACTTTTCGCTATGGGTCACGCTCTGTCCGAGAAATTCTTTGAAATAAAATTTCACGTCGCCCCAGGTAAAACAGAAGCGAAATAGCTGATTTCGATGCAGCATCACCTCGTGGAGATCTTGTTTGAAATCAAGTTTTTCCGCCATATAGGCCTCGTAGACAACCTCCATGGGGATTTTTTTGCCCGTCCATTTGTCCGCGTCTTTTTGGGCGCGCCAGGTGATGAATGCTGCCGAATCGGCGTCGCCCGCGTCGTGCGTATGTGACCGGAATACCAAATACAGCAGTGGCAGTACGACGCCAACCAAAGGAATCGCCACCCACGCCCCGACGAAGACCGGCCAGGATCCGCCCGAAAGCTGCATGATCACAGCGGCAATAGCCGTCTGAACCACCAGCAGCCCCCACAGGCTCTGTTCCAGAAGCCAAAGGATGAAAGGCATCCCTGTGCTTCTGCCCTTTTCATCGTTGTCGGAGGCCCGCCGCACGCTGGTCATAAATACCCTTTCGGAACGTCGTTTTCGTTGAATGAATCTTTACGGTTTTGTCCCAGATTGAACCGCACCAAATGAAATAGGGCGGCCACACCGTCCTTCCAGTTGATCTTCTTGCCCTGCAGCCGCGTGCGTGGATGGTAGGAAATCGGCACTTCGAACACCCGCAGTCGCAATTTCGACACTTTGGCGACCAGTTCGACCTCAATCCCGAACCGCTGCGATTCCAGTTTCATGGGGCGCAAGATATCGGCACGGAATACCTTGTAACAGGTCTCCATGTCCGTGAGGTAAGAGCCCGATAGCATATTGCTCATCATGGTCAGGCCGCGGTTAATGAAATAGTGGAACGTGCGGTGGACCTGCATGTTGCCTTGTTTGAACCGGCTGCCGAAGACGACGTCGGCCTTATCGTCCAAGATGGGCTGCAACAAAGCCGGGACGTCGGCTGGATCGTATTCAAAATCGGCATCCTGGATCATGATCAGGTCGCCGGTTGATTCGGCGAAACCACGGATGACCGCGGCCCCCTTGCCCTGATTCTGTGGCTGCGAAATAACCCGGTATCCGTAGGTCCGCGCCCCTTCTTCCAAAACACGAAGGCTGTTGTCGGTTGAACAATCATCGACAAAGATCCATTCGCGTTCGACGGGGCAGGGGGCCGTCATCAAACGCGCGATCACTTCGGGGAGAAGGTGTTCCTCGTTGAAAACGGGAACCACGACAGACAATTTGGGCATAGCGCGCGCAGTCTAACCGATCGCGGCCCGTCCGTGACAGGGAGGTGAACCAGATGATATAAGCGCGCGCTCACCCATGGAGCGTAATGAAATTCCGTTCGAACTGGAATCGCTGGCCCACGCCAAACGCTACCAGGCCTGGGTCGCTGATTTCGTCACGCCGCATCTCGGATCGCGGGTCCTCGAATTGGGCGCCGGGATGGGAAATATGTCCGCGTGGCTGCCGCGCCGGGAACGTCTGATCCTGACCGAATCGGATCCACGCCTGCTGTCGATTTTGGCGGATCTGCCCTGGATTCACGAATCGCCGGGCATTGTACGGGTGGCACCGCTCGACCTGTCGCGCGACGACGGCAGCGCGCTTGCCGATGAACGCCTGGACACCATTGTATCGTTCAACGTTCTTGAACACGTTGAAGATGACGTTGCCGCACTTCGCAATTTGATGGGCCTGTTGCGCCGCAGCCCGTCGCCGCGCCGCCGTCTTGTAACCTTCGTGCCCGCCCACCCTTGGGCCTTCGGTGGGATGGATCGGAGGTTTGGCCATTTTCGGCGGTATTCCCGTGAATACGTCGAATCTCTGGCCCGCACCGTTGCGCCTGATGCGCGGTTGGAACTCAAGTTTTTCAACCTGGTCGGCCTTGGCGGCTGGATCCTCAATGGCCGTGTTCTTGGGCGATCCCAGGTTGGGGCTTCAGCCATCCAGACCTTTGAACACCTAAGCCCCTTGATCCGTCGGTTCGAATCCGGGGTCCGCCGCATCTTCGACGCCCCAATGGGGCAGTCGCTTCTTTTCATCCTCCACTTGCCATGACGCCCGTGCCTGGGTCGCAACCGGCCTTGGGTTGGCGCACCTTCGCCGCGCTGGCCGTCATTTATTTGTACGCGTTCCCGTATTTTTCCTCGTTGCGCAGTGCGAACGAAATGCCGCGCATCTTGATGACCCAGGAATTGGTGGACCACGGCACTTTTGCCTTGGACGCGCGGCTTTCTGATATGGGGTCGATGTTCGACACCGCGCGATCACCCAACGGTCACATTTACCAAAACAAGGCCCCAGGGCCCTCGTTTCTGGCGGTCCCGGCCTACGCGGTCTTGCGTGTGTTTGGCTGGCAGTCGATGACGGCTGTGACCTGGGCCTTCCGAGTGTCGGTCTGCACGATCCCCTCGATTATTTTTCTTTTCTTTTTCTATCGGTTTTCACGTCGGATCACGCCTTCGGAATCCGCGCGCCGGATCGCTCTGTTGGCGTTTGCGTTGGGATCGCCGGCCTTGCCCTACGCGCTGCTATTCATGTCACACCAACCCGCGGCGGTATCTGTCGGCGGGGCGTTCATTTTGGCGGTGAAATTGGTTCGGGATACACCGCGGCGTCCCTTCCTCTTGGCAGTGGGCGTTGGATTTTTGGCCGCGATGGGCGTCATGATGGACTACCAAACCGTCATCGCTTCGACGCTGATTGGCCTGTACGTACTGATCTGCGGTCGCCGTCGTCTTCTACCCAGTACGGCTGCGATGGTCCTGGGGGCCGCTCCGATCGTGATTGTTCTGGCCGTCTATCATAAGATTTGTTTCGGGGGCGCGCTGACGACCGGCTACACCTACGCGGCCGACACGGTCACCCGCCGGGGTTTTTTGGGCATGGTAGGGCCTAGTTGGGAATCGTTTCACGCCCTGGTGCTCGATCCCGCCAACGGCATCTTGGTGCTGGCGCCGTGGTGCATTTTTGGCCTCGTGGGGTTTGTGGCCACTATGACCAATGCAGAATCCCGCCGCCGCCTGGGCGCCGAGGCCCTCGTGTGCCTCGGCATCGTGGTCGGTCTGATGTTCATGCTGATTTCGCTGTATCCGACGTTTGCGAGGGCGGGGTGGTGTGTGGGGCCGCGGTATATGACGGCGGCGCTGCCGTTTCTGGGGTG
>JAYUUT010000185.1:0-41518 GCA_043754455.1 Myxococcales bacterium | reverse complement strand
CGCAGATCAAGGGTGTTCGCCACTGGATCCAACATCGCCTCGGGGGGCATATCCGTCTCGTTCGGGTGAAGCGCCGCAGACAATTGAATGTTCGGACAGTCGAGCTCCCGTGAGAATTGCAGCCAGTCCTCGACTGCCTTATCCGGATCGGGATCGCGGACCTCGCGCGGGGTCAATTCCTGAAGCGCCGCAGTCAGGACGCTTATCTTCATGAACTTTGGTTCAAACGCTTTTACGCTCATCACGATTCTCCTTGCAGGGCCCGCGCGGACTTTACATCAGTGGCGAAACAGGGTTAGCCCGATCTCGACAACAATCAGAACGACGATCGCCGCTTCTAACAACACAAGGCGTCGATCCCGCGCCATATCCGTCAGCAGCTCTAGGGCCTCTTGAACGCTGCGCAGCTTCAATTCCAGGGCTTGATAGCGGTCGACCAGGTCCATTTCAGCCCGCAGCTCCTCGCTTATCCGCCCCGCCGCCGGGTCATCCCAGACCGCGTCGGGTTTGTCTAAAAGGTGTAATACCGACAACACTTCATTCCGGGTGCCAATCGCGCGCGCGATAAATCGGTACAGACGCCCGGTCAAAATGGGCATTTTTCCTGTCAGTTCCAGTCGATCGACCAGTTTGTCGGTTTCGCCAAACATCTGATCGACGATGCGTTCGTAATATTCCATCGCGGCGCTTTGCGCCACCGTCAAGGCCACGATGCCGGCCCCCTCGGGCGACAGATCATCGACCACCAAATTGCCGTCAACGATGTCGGTTCGGGCGCCCGGGACCTCCCGGACCGCGAACTCCTCGCTGGATATCTGCGCGTCGGTCAGCGGCGGGTGCGCACGCCTCAGCTTCAAAAGCTCCCCTTCGCGCCCCGCCGGACCGACGTTGTGAAACACGATGGCTCCAAACGCGAAGAGGTGGACCATCCCCCCGCCCGCCTCCTTAAAAGTCATGTAAAGATGCGTCCGCCGGGCCCCTCCGTACAGGGCCGCTAGTTCTTTGAGCGAGAAATTCTCGACGAACGCAAACGCGTGGAACGCGTGTACGACCGGCGCCGGATCAGTCTTAGGGGCTTCGGTGGCGGCCACGTTGGTTGCACTATACTGCGTCCTGTCGCATCACCCGCTTAGCTAGGAGATCTTATGGCGAAAACAACCGGACCTCTCGAACTCGACTACATGCAGCGGTACCTGGCCACCGAAATGGTGGACATGTACCGCGAGGGATCACTGAACCGGCGGTCGATGCTGCGACGCCTGGTTGGCATCTGTGGGGGCGGGGCCGCCGCAGCAGCTTTCCTTGCGGCCTGCGTTGAAAGCAGCAGCGGCACCGCCGACGCGGCCACGTCGTTGATGACCCCCGATGGCGGCACCTCTGCTGGCAGCGATGCTGCCACCGCGACTGCCCCAGCCGACGCGGGGGCACCTGGCGACGCGCGATCGGCCGCAGGGGACGGCCCGAAGCCCGGCACATTGTCCGTGGCCGCCGACGATCCCGCCGTCGAGGGCGCGGACATAAAATTCATGGGCGACGTCGAACTGTTCGGCTACCTCGCCCGCCCCCGCGCCCCCGCTACCGGGCCCCGGTTTGGCGTCGTCGTCATTCACGAAAATCGTGGCCTCACCGATCACCTTCGCGACGTGGCCCGCCGCCTCGCCAAAGCCGGCTTCGTGGCGCTAGCACCCGACCTAGGCTCCCGGGGTGGAGGCACCCCCAAAGTCGGCGATATGATCAGCGCTTTCCTTGGGGACAGAATGCGTCGCCCCGATCTCGTTAAGGATTTGTCGGCCTCGTTGGACCACCTGGCGAAACAATCCGGCGTAAATCCCGATAAATTGGGCGCCGTTGGGTTCTGCTACGGCGGGGGCATGACCTGGGAGATCGCCGCCGCCAACCCCAAAGTCGCAGCGGCGGTGCCGTATTACGGCCCCATCCCCAATCCCATCGACCCCTTGATGAACACCCAGGCCGCCATTTTGGCCCACTACGCCGACGGCGACATGAACGTCAACGGCGTCAACAACGCCAACATCATGGCCACCGAAAAGATCCTGAAGGACGCCGGGAAAATTTTTGAAAAACGCATCCACCTCGGAGCCCGGCACGCCTTCAACAATGATACCTCTGGGTCCTATAACGAAACCGAGGCCGTCAGCGCCTGGGCGGACACCCTGGCCTGGTTCCGCACCCATCTGAAGGCCTAAATCACTCGCTCGATCGCGACACGGCACCGCGCAGGCCCTTTTTGGCGCCCTGGTGATGTTTATCCGCAAGCATGCGGGCCTTTGCGCGCCGTGATCGTCGGCGTTTTTGCCGTCTGACCTTCTCGCGCTCCTGCTCCCGCGCGCTTTTTTCGCCCAGCAGTTTCGCTTCCATGCGGTCAATCAACCAGCGCCTCGCCAGGAACCGGTTTTTCCCCTGCGTGCGTTCTTGTTGGCATTTGACCGCCAACCCCGAGGGCCTGTGGACCAGCACCACACAGGTGGCAACCTTGTTCACGTTCTGGCCGCCCTTGCCCCCCGAATGCACAAAACTTTCATCCAGATCCGCTTCGCGAATCCCCAATTTTTCCATTTCGGCCTGAAGGGCGGCTGATTTCACGAACGAAACGGGAAACCGGGCCCCCCCTTCGCTCACGAATCCGCCTCGTCGTCTTGCTCGTTCACGTCATCCCAAAACCTGTCCCAGGCCTCGTTGGTGGACGTCAACGCCATCGCCATGCCCAACGATCCTTCGCCTTTGCCCTCGACATCGTCGAAGCAGCGCACCACGACCCCCACCGCCAGCAACGATTCCCCTGACGGCGACAGGACCTTCATGCGCAGCAGCGACCCCACGGGCCTGACTTCATTCGAGGCCGTAAAAAGCCCCCCACGACTGACGTCGATGGTGCGCCCCCCAAAACCTCCTTGCATGTCAGAGATTTCGAGGCGCACCTGCACCGGATTGCGCCGGGAGGTCCGCCTGTCTTGCGGGTTCGCCATTGGACGCTGGTTTCGGCGCTTTGGCACCTTGACTTGAGCCCTCGTGGGCAATTTCATGACCGATCGTTTCAGCCAGCCGCGCCTTCGAGGGCTTCTTTCAGGAATTGGCGCGCAGCGTCGTCCCAAACGTCCCCATAGGTTTGGGAATACACCACAGCCTCTTCTTTGCTGCCAGCAGGCGCCCCGACGGGGCTCGAAACCTCTTGGCGAATATGCCCAAGCACCGCCTTGGCGAAATGGCTGTTCCGGCCTAGCGCCGCATTTAATGCCACCTTGGCCTTGTCCTTGTCGCCCGCCAGGAACTGGGCCAAGGCCAGGCCCATTTGGGCGCGGCCCCCATCAGCATTGTCCTTGGCCGCACCTTCCAAAATCGGAACCGCATCAGCCGGCCGGGTCAGCTTTATCAAGGTCTTGCCCATTATCAGGCGTGCTTCAATCCCAACCGGGCCCGCATCAAGAGCCTGCACAGGTTCCAGCGCCACAAGGGTCTCTTCGAAACGATCCTTGTCGTAGTGCAAACAGCCAAGGGCATGAGCCGCCCGCAAATAAGGCTGAGATTCCGTACGCGAGAACCCATCAGTCGCCTTTTCAGCGCGCAATTTATCCAGCACGGGCGCCCCGTCCTTCACCAAGGATTCCAGTTCCACCTGGGCCCCATCGGTATCACCCGATGACAGCTTGGCCAACCCCAACCCCACCCGCGCCTCGGGCAAACCCGGGGACAATCCCAGCGCCGTGCGGAATTCTTTTTCCGCCGCCCCCGGACGCCGCTGCTCAAACAGACGCCAGGCCGACTTCAGGTGTTCGCCCGCGTCCGGCGCCGGAGCCTCGGTAAACGCGGCGGCCTCATCCAGATGCAGGTGGCATTTTTTGTATTTCTTTTCCGAACCACAAGGGCAGTCGTCGTTGCGCCCTAGCCTGGAAACCCGGGCCCGCGCGGCCTCGGCATCCATCGGCAACTGGGCCTTGGCGGGTTCGGTAGCCGGTGGTTTGGCTGATGTCTTACTGGTTTTCGTCGCCATAGAGCCGGGGAACATATCATTCATGCCCGGACCTCGCACGGCCCCCCGCCCCGCTATTTTTGGGTCGGCAGCAGCTTCGTGACTTCGGCCTGTAGGCGGACTAGGGCCGTCTTGTCCTCGGCTATCAATCGAATGCCCAGACGGCTTTCGTGTTTGGCAACCACCTTGCCTTTGCCCGCGAACAGGGTATCGCCCGCGACATTTTTGATTGAAACGTCAAAATTTGTACCCAATGGCAAATCGCGATCCGCCGGGACCACGAATCCCCCCAAACGAATGTTCAACAGCGGGTTGTAGACGAAATAGCTCAGCGTCACCGTATTAAGTTCGAGGGCAACACTGGTGTCGCCCCAGGTGATCCCACCGGACACGGGCGTGGCACCCGCCAGACCCTTTAATCGCCCCCCGGTTCCAGCCGCCGTGAAATCCAGCGATACCAGCGGCTTCTTCCCCTCGCGCGAATTGATTTCGACGATGCGCTCAATTAATTTCTTTGTCGCATCATCAATCTGCACGAACCGCAGGCCCAGCCCCGGCGGCGACGTGCTGACGCGTACCACCTCGGCGCGGCCCTTGAGCAACATGAACCCGTCAGCCAGCAGAAACTCGAAGTCCACCTGAGAGCCCAAGGAAACCGCCTGCTTGGCCTCGACAAACATTCCGGACGCGCTGATATTGACCGACTGCGTCTCTACGAAGTCGACAAAACTGTCGTAGCGGAAGCGAACGGGCACCTCCACTGATGCTCTGGTCTCTCTGGGCATGTGCGTAGAGCTGGTTCGTTCAGCGATGGCTAACCCCCCACCGTCTATTATACGCCCTACACGGGGAAAGCAGCCCTTCCGCCGGTCGTTTTTAAGGGGTTTTTTCCGCCACAAATTCCGGGGGTGCTTCGCCGCCATCGCCGTAAAAAAACCGTTCGCACTGTTCCAGCAAAATCTTCTGGCCCTGGGGTGAGGCCAGATCCAGCCGGTATTCGTTCACTATTTTTTTCGAGAATTCGACCCACAACATCCACGCCTGCTGCGAGACGCCATCATAAATCTTCTGCCCCAGATCGTTGTTAAAGGGCCGGTAGACAATAGCAGGCAGGTCTTGCCCCAGTTTAATGCACTTGACCATACGTGGCATGTGGGTTCCCGGTCTACAGATGAAACGACGGATAAAAATTATGGTCCCAGACACCCGGATCGAATGGCTGCCGTTGCTCCCTTCCGGGCCTGGCGGGGTTCACCAGCGCGCCGTCGCCCGGGACCAAGGTCGTTGTGGCACAAAACCCGACCGAATGCCAGTCCCGTCGTGGGGGCCAGCACGCCTAACGGGACGAACCAGAAGGCGACAGCCGACGCCGTTGAGGCGCGTTTTTCGATGACGGCAGTGACGTAGCCATTGACGAACGTCATCTTGACGTAGCTCAATGCGGGCATGCTGAACCTCACACGACGCGAATCCCTCACCGCCGCTGGCCTGACGGCCTTGTCATCGCCTTGGTTCTTGCGCCCGGGCTTTGCCGCCGCGCCCACAACGGCGGCACGAATTGTGAAGAACGGCCGGCTCAAACAGTCGGTGTCGCGCTGGTGCTTCGGTAAAATTCCGATGCCGGAATTCTGCAAGGCGGTCAAGGCGATGGGCCTGACCGCGATCGACCTGCTGGGCGAAAACGAATGGTCTATCGTGCGCGACCACGGACTCATTTGTTCGATGGTGTCGGGGTTTGGCGGCTCGATCCCCGAAGGTTTCAATAAGAAAAGCAACCACGACACGCTGGTGAAAAATTTGGAGGCGGGCATCCCGAAGGTCGCCAAGGCGGGCTACCCGAACGTGATCACGTTCTTTGGCAACCGCGTCGCCGGAATGAGCGACAGCGAAGCCGTCGATAACTGCATAGCCGGGCTTGAACGCATCAAGAAGGCGGCCGAGCAGAGCAAGGTCATGGTCTGTGTCGAGCTGCTGAACAGCAAAGTCGACCACAAGGGCTACCTGGGCGACCACGCCGAACTGGGGCTGAAGGTGGTCAAAGCCGTCAATTCGCCCTACGTCAAGCTGCTGTACGACATCTATCACATGCAGATCATGGACGGCGACATCGTCCGCACCATCCGCGACAACATCAAATGGCTGGCGCATTTTCACACAGGTGGGGTGCCCGGTCGGCACGAACTGGACGACACGCAGGAACTGAACTGGCGCACGGTGGCCAAGGGCATTGTCGAAACCGGCTATGCCGGCTATTTTGCCCACGAATTTGTGCCCGTGCGCGATCCGCTGACGTCGCTGCGCGAAGCAGTGGCGCTCTGCGACGTATGACCTGATCGGCCCGTCGCCGTCCGATTTCTCCGCAATAGTTTATGGGATCGGCAGGCCGGCGCGGGAGTCGCGTTATCGGTGCTGTCCAAATTACATGGAGAAAGCACGATGACGCGACATACGATCGTCCTGGCGGCCCTTGCGACCACGTCGTTTTTAGCGGGATGCAGCGCGACGATTGAGGGCGATGACGATCCGGCTGGTCCGTCCTCGCGCGGTCCCGCAAACAGCACGGCTTCGCCTCGGGGACCGGCCGCGGCGCCTTCCGCAGATCCTGTCCCTGCGGCCGCCAGCCCGGGTCAGCTTGGGCCCGGGACACCTTCCCCCGGGGCGCCACCCGCGGTCGTCGCTGTGGTGCCGGGTGCACCCCCGCCTGCCGTCGCCGCCCCGATCGTCGTGCTGCCGGGTCGTGGGATCCTGGGTTGTCCCATCGTGGCCGCTCCGTCGCAGGGGACTGCCGCCAGCATGGAGCCGCTGTCCGCAAATTTCAAAACCACCTGTGCAACCTGCCACGGCGGCAACGGTGAGGGCAGTGGGCTGTACCCACCCATCCCTGGCAAACTGGACCAGGCGACATTCATCCAGACCGTTCGGAAGGGGACCAAGGCGATGCCGCCTTTTTCGACTGAGTTCGTTTCCGATGCCGATCTGGCGCGGGACTACAACATCCTTGCGAAACGAACCCAGGCAGGCAGCGTGCAAGCGGCCACAGGTGAATGGAGCTGGACTGAGGCCCAGGTGCAGGCCGCGTATACGGCAGGCATGGCCGCGTGGCGCAAGCCCGACGCTGAGGGAGCTGCGTGCGCCAACTGCCATAGCCCCGACGCCGTCGACCTAGCGGTGATCGGATATTCCGACGACGCCATTTTGCGGCGCGCTTACAAGCACATTTCACCTGCGGATGCCCTGGCGGTGCGGGATTTGATTCACGCGCAAAGGCGGCGGTTCGGCATCAAAACCCCGTGCAGCCCCGACTGGCACCCGTTTCAGCCGGGCGGCGAGGTATTGCCCGGCAACACGCCGGGCGAACAGGACGCCGCGTTTGCGGCGCAACTGCAGACGATGGGACTTATCATTGCCACGGGTAAGGTGGTCACGCTGGACGATGCCCATCGCGCCCAGGCCGAGATGACGAAGATCAACCTGCGCACGCTGAAAATCGGCATTCCCTTACCGCGTTGGACCGAGGACTCGTTCCGCGGTGATCAACACAGGACAATCAACGATCACATGGCCGCTGTGCCCCATATTCCCAACGATAAATCCTGGTACGCGAAGGTCGACGCCTACCTAGACAACCCAACCGAGACCGCCATGTTCGACATGATCTTCTCGTCCCGGACTATGACCAACGACGGGGGTTATCTAAAATCAACCCCTGTGATCAATGCTTGTGGAACGACGAACGCGGGCGGGTTCATCACCTCGGTTTCGGACGCGAAGTACCGGGGCGTCCTTTTCCTACAGCATTACATGCGTATGGCAGCGCTCGGCAAGAAGGGCTGGCTCGATTTGCCACAGGCCCCGTTCACCGACGCTGGCAAGCCCTTCAATCCTTGGTTTTTCATCGGCGGGCGAAACGTCGAACGGGAGTGTCCGTATCCGCAAGACGAGGGGGCAAGGCCACTGATTGCAAGTTCACTGCCTGCAGTCGCCAAGGCCGAGTTGAGTTCGACTGATGTCGCAAAGCGCGATTTTCTGAGCCTGTCGAACGACATGGCGCATGCGTGGATGACCCTGGGTCAAATTTTCGACCAGACCCTTTATATGTCGGAGGGGGCACCCAACAACAAGCTGAACTACTGGGTTCAAGACGCGACGTTCTTACAGAAGGAAGTTCACCTGCCGTTCTTCTATATGCACCGTCTATTGACCCAACAAAGTTACCGGCAAGATCCGGCGCGAATTCCGCTGATGCCCAAGACCGGCGTTTGGTATCGGGACGGAAAGGCGCAACCTTTGCTGGACGGGTTTCGCATGATGGTTCACAACGCCGGGACGACGGGCGCCACCGATCTGGCAAAGCCTTTTGCGCCCCTTGCCAATCGCATCCGCGCCAATCTGTACCGCACGATTCTTCTGCTGCAAAAAGAACTGCTGCTGGCGGGAGCGGTGGTAACGCCCGACGGCACGGGCGATGGATTTTACAAGTTGACCTTCGAGACCAACACCTTGGGCGACCTGTCCAAACAGTTCGTCGCGTGGCAGAAAGATTCTGCCAAGGCCAAATTGCTGGTGGCCGGCCTTGGTGCCGACGTTGATCTGTTTGGGTCCGAAACGCTGACGCTTTTGCAGGAAGTCCAGGGTCTTATCGCCAAGGCCCCTAAGGTTGCGTACGCACCCAATTAGGCTCCGGTCATGATATAAGGCGCACCTAAGTCGTGCGCGCAATCGGAATTGGTATCGCCTTGTCCCTGACGGCGGTGACGGCATGGGCGCAGCCCGAAGACATCGCTGCCAGGCGCATAACGGTCGAACAGCGGCTCGGTCGCATCAAGGGCCACGACAGCGCCAAGGCCACTGTCCGCTGGCCCTACGATGTTGGCAGGCTGGTCAAGGCGGGGTTGCGACGACCCGGCACCAACGACTTCGGCCTGCGTGAAGACGGCACCCAGACCTTCGATTTTGAAAAAGAAGTGCGCGAATCTTCCGCCTTGCTCACGGCGCTGGAGGCCGGGCGGGACCCGCTGCTTCGCGCGCGCGGCGACAACGAACGCCACTACCAGTTTCGCGAGGCCGACGAGATCATGCCGTATCGGCTTTACGTCCCGACAACGTGGGACGGACATTCCCGGCTGCGCATGCTGCTGGTACTGCACGGTGCCACCCGAGACCACGACTTTTATTTTGATCGCGATGGCGGCATCCTCCCAAAACTTGCCGAGTCTCGCGGCTGGCTGGTGGTATGCCCGATGGGCTACCGACCGAACGCCGGGTACAACGCCGGCACCCCAGGCCGAGACGGAAGACTTAGCGAGCAGGACGTCCTGAACGTACTAGACCTGGTGACCCATGAGTATCCGGTCGACCGGGGGCACATGTACCTGTTCGGCCATTCGGCTGGCGGCACCGGCGGCTGGTATATGGGAGGTAAGTACCCTGAAAAATTTGCCGGCCTGGCCATCAGCGCGGCCGGCACGCGTTCGGATGGGCTTCCGTTCGACAAGTTCAAAGGCAAGGCGTTGATGGTGATCGTCGGCAGCAACGATTCTAGCGGGACCGTCGCCCTGGCGCGACAGATGGGCGCGGCGCTCGCCCTGCACGGGCTTGATCGGGAATTCCTTGAGATCGATGGCGCCACCCACGCAACCATCGTTGCGCTGGCCCTACCGAAGGTCTTCGACCTCTTCGATCGGCACAGCCGCAAGGCGAAATGACCGACCAAAAGGAATCCGGCAGGCCATTATTCCCTAAAATCGGTAGGTCAACCGGAGGCCAAGTTCGAGATACCCGAAGGTGCCGAAAACAAGCGCGGATCCATCGGCATTGCGTTTGGGCGGATCGTCAGAAAAGAGGAGCATCTGCGTCCGCAAAGCAATGCCCAAGGAAAGCACCTTTTCCGAAAAGAAATTCCATCCAATTGCCGCACCGAAAAGCGGCGCAAACTGCGTTGTCGAGTCGGAGCTACTGACTTTACGTATGCCATCGAAGTCCTTGAACCCATCGACCACGAAGGCCGCGCCGATTTCAGCTCCCACCCAAAGGCCCCGAGGCAACGGGGAAGGCGAAAAGGTGGCTTCCGCAGAAAGCCGCCACAACCGGACGGTATTTTCACTCGTGCCCCCCCCTTCGCTGACACCCTTTGCCCTGTCAAGAGACTTGTCGCCGGCGAAACGAGCCCCAAGCGCCAGCCATTTTACGATCGCGTAGCGTGCTCCGAAATCCGCCCCCGCGAACGCGGAACCGGTCGTGCAGGCGACAACATCAGCCTCTTTTCTGCAGACCAATGCCGAAGAAACCAACAGATTTGTGCCAACTGAAATTGAGCGACGGGCGTCGTCCGCCCACGCCGGACGAAGTAGCAGCAGGAACACCACTGCCAGGGCCAGCGGAGCGACGCCAACCCGCACAACGCCTCGCATGAATCGAAGATAGAACCCCCGGGACTGCGGCGACAAGTGAAATTCGCTGGTAACCAAGGCACAGGTAACCAAAACCGTACCATTTGCGGCACTCACCGAACATAATGCCTCCAACCACTGTGCCAACCCCCACGCGCAGCTCCCGATGGCTACTGGCGTTATCCCTCGTGACGGCAGATGTTCTTTCATTCGGCTGCGCCTCGGGTGTCGGGCGCAATCAAACCGCTAAGCCTCCTTCGTTGGCCGCCGCCCCCCAGCAGGGTCCTATGCCGCTGCGCCGGCTTAGCACCGAAGAATTGAACAACACCCTGCGCGATCTTCTTGGCGACACGTCCGATCCCGCGCGCGTCCTGCCCCTTCAGGGGCGCGGCGTACACGGATTTTTTGAACCTGGCAACGTCTCGGTCGTCGATGCTGAACACATGCTTGAACTGGTCGAAAGCGTCGCGGCCAGCGCGGTTCGAAACCTCCCAAAACTGCTTCAGTGCAGCGACACACTTCCCTCGGCCAAGGACGGGCAGGAAACCTGCATTCGGGGCTTCCTCACCCGCTTTGGCCGTCGCGCGTTTCGACGCCCGATAACCGACGATGAATCCGCCCGCTATCTGTCCCGCTACCGGGCCACCCGAAACCTGCCAGCCGAAACCTTAGCCAACGCGGTGCGGGTGGTGATTCAGGAAATGCTTTTCTCGGTCAGTTTCCTGTACCACGGGGAATTGGGGTTCACGCCGGCCGTGGCACAGGGGGGCACGGTTCGTTTGACGCCAGACCAGGTGGCCGCGGGGCTTTCGTATTTTCTGTGGGCGTCTTTGCCTGACGATGCTCTTTTCGCGGCGGTGGACGCCGGGCGGCTGCAAACCGAAGCTGACATTGAACGCGAATCGCGCCGGATGCTGGCCAGCCCCAAGGCCCGCGCGACCATCGCCCGATTCCACAGCCAGTGGTTAATGCTTGAACGGCTAAACGATCTTAAAAAGGACAAGGCGACGTACCCGATGTGGAACCGAGAACTAGCCGACGCGATGGCCCGCGAGACAGCCGAGTTCGTCACGCGCACCATCATCGACGGCGACGGCACGCTCAAGACCTTGCTGACATCATCAAAATCCTACCTGAGTCCGCCCTTGGCGCGGCTTTATGGAATTAGCGAGCCTCAGGGGGACGGTCGGCTTGATGCGGTTGACTACACGGCGCAAGACAAGGATCCGGACAATTTCGCGACCGCGCGGCGGGTCCGGCGCCCCGATTTAGAGAAGATTTTTACGGAAACGACCCTAAATCCGGCCCAGCGGACCGGCCTTCTGACCCACGCAAGTTTCCTTGCGGCCCATGCATCCGCGGCCAGTTCACACCCCGTCAAACGTGGTCACGAAATCCTGGTCAAGCTGCTGTGTGGCGAGGTCCGCCCGCCGAAGTTCGCGGTGCCTCCGGTGGGCGAGGCGCCTGAAAATGTGTCAACGAGGGAACTATTTGCCGCCCACGGAAAGAACGAATGTACCAATGGCTGCCACGACGTCATGGATCCGCTTGGCTTCGCATTTGAACACTACGATTCTGTAGGGCGGTACCGCACGGTCGACGGGGGCAAGCCGGTTGACGCATCCGGGATTCTGTCACCAGAATCGGGGGGCGCTGATCTGCCATTTCAGGATGCGATCGAAATGACACGACAACTTCCTGATATGCCCGACGTCCAGCAGTGTATGGCTAAACAATGGTTTCGCTTCGCGTTCGCCAGGCGCGAAGAGAAAGCCGATCAGCCCTCGCTGAACAGCGTCACCGCGGCATTCCAGCGTTCGGGACTGAACATTCGGGAGCTGATCATCAGCCTAACCACATCCCCCGCATTCCGATACCGCATGCCGTCAGCGGGCGAAAAACTTCTGCCTCCTGCGGCATTTCAGCCGGAAGCAAAACCCCACTGAAGGTTTGTGGAAAAAGTCGGTAACCGTTCCTGCCGATGAGACGGCAAGACAGCAGATGGGTTTAACGTACGAACCGGCCGACAAAGACGAGGATGCCGAGTCCTTGTTGGTCGACCTATCGCGGGGCGGCGACAAACGCGCCTTCGAACGCCTGGTACGGCGGCATCAACAGCGGATTCGATCCCTGGTGGCCACCTACGTACCCCAGTTCGAAGAAGCGGATGACCTGGCACAGGAGGTGTTCCTGGCCGCCTATCGCCGTCTGGTGACCTTCCGTGGCGAGGCCCCGTTTGGCGCCTGGCTGTCAGGCATTGCGCGCATGCAGGTCCTGCGGCATCTACGCGCAACCGGGCGACGCAACCAACACGCCACTTCGCACACGGTTCAAATCCTGCTGGATGAAATCGAGACAGAAAAGCTGAACAACGCGCCGGATGCCATGGCCGCCCGCGAACGCGAACTTGCGGCACTGCGGGGCTGCGTCGAGGGCCTGCCCACGGACAGGGCCGATCTGGTGCGCCGTTACTATTTTGGCGGGGGTCGCCTAGCGGACATTGCAGCCGCCCTTGGCAAGAACGAAAGTGCGACCAAGGTGGCCCTGTTTCGCATCCGTCAGACCCTGCGTGTGTGCATCGAACGCCGAATGGCAATGGGCAAAGCATGACTTTTGACAACGACGAGATCTGGTCCGACATCGTTACCGGGGGCACGGTTGATCCGGCCGCCGAAGATCAGCTTTTGCGGCAGACCGTGCTGGACCCCAAACTGGGGGCGCGGCTTTATGCCGACCGCTGGATTGATCGCGCCCTGGCGGCGATGCCTCGCATTGATGCCGACGCTGAAAAATTCCACAATCGCGTCGTCGCAGCGTTGGCCATCGACGATGATGAACAGGTCTTCGTCGATGGGGTTTCCGGACGGATCGACCGCGAGGATAATCAACGAAAGTTTCGTAGAAGCCAAAAACGCGCGACCTTGGGCGCCCTGGCCCTGGGGTGCGCGTCGGCCTGTGCGCTGGTAATTTTCGCGACGGTAGGCGTGCCGCGCGATCAACCGAACGCCACGAGACCGGGACCATCTGCGCCCGTAGCCACGGCAAAAATCGAACGCCCAGCATCCCCATCAATGCTTACGGTAAAGGCGCCTTTTGATTTGTGGCGGGCCAATGCCTGGGTCTCCATGCCTTCAGGCGCCACCATGGAAGCGGTCACAAATTCCGGTTTTCATCTGCGTTCACAGGACAAGCCACTTTCGCTTTCGCCCCAAGGCGGTCCGCAGATCCACCTGAACGCCCGCGCCGAGGTTGAGCTGACGTCAAAAGGAGGCCAAGAGTCGCCACTGGCCGTGAACGTCATAAGCGGTGCCGTGTATGTGGACACCGCCGGATCGCAGAGGGAAGTGTCAGTGCGCCTTGGTGGCGAGACCATCAAGCCGCTAGGACCTGCGCGGGCGGCCTTCGTGGCCGATCGGGGCCGGGGGTTGTCAATCGCCGTCCTGCACGGGGCCGTCGCCACACAGAAAGACAAACCCGTGGTGTTCGGATCCGGCATCGCTGCAATTCTAGATGGGGACAACGCACCGAAGACCCGCTCCCTATATCGAGCATCAGATTTCGGCTGGACGCCTGTGGGACAAGAAAGGCGGGAGACCCTGCTGAACTTTGACTTCGAAGACGGCCGAACGCCTCCGTACTGGAACGCGACGCCGGTCACGCGCTGCCCCCCCCACGCGGGTCAGAACAGCCAGTTCTGCGTGTCTGGCGCACACTACGACGTCGCGCCCTGGATCGTTGGCCTTGAGATGAAAAACATGGCCCAAGGGTTATTCACCATCGAGGCGGGCATGAATGTCGCCTTCGACTATTGGACGGGACAGCCAGGGGGCGACAGGGGACAGGTCGTCGAGATTTGGCTTGAAAGCGACCCCGGCGTGGCATTCCACTATGACCTGCGGGGCGCCGCTTCGGCACGATGGACTAGGGCCGAGATTCCCTTCGCCGATTTCCTGCCCCGCAGGGCCGATCAGCCCGTAAAAGGCCTGCGTCCCGGCGATCGCATCCGATTTTTGTCCATCATGGTGTTGTGGAAGGCCGAGGACGTTCTCTTCATTGACAACGTCGAGATATCACGGCGCGCTTCGCCCACAGGGATCTGAGAGTCATCGGATCGGCCGGTCGACCGCTCATAGGAGAGATGAAGATGTTTTACGGATTCATCGCGATATTCGCCTTAACCACCTTGGCCTGCACGGCCCACATTGATTCGTCCGGCCAGACGACCGATCCAGCAGGCAGCCCGCGCCCGTCAAACGAAGGGACCCTGGGCGGGGGCGAAAAAGCGCCTGGAGGGGGACCTTCGGGTGCCGTGGCGGGCCCCTTGGGCATGATGCCTCCTGGCACAGGTCCTGGTGGTGGCCCTGCTGTTGTCGCAGGGTCAGGTCCGATTCCGGCAGGCCCCCTAGAAGACCGTCCCGGTCCTCGGCCCCTGCGGCGCTTGTCGCGCGATGAACTGAACAACACGCTTCGCGACCTGCTTGGAGATACGTCATCCCCTGCCAATGTGCTTCCGGCCGACAGCCACAGCGAGGATGGGTTCGAAGATGCAGGACCGGTGGCAACCATCGACGTCGAATATCTCCTTCAGATGGCTGATCGAGCAGGCCGAACCGCAGCGACCAAGGTGGCAACCTTGGTCGCCTGTGATCCCGTCATGATGGGTGAACAGGTCTGCGCTCAGCGTTTTGTCACTCGGTTCGGCAGGCGCGCCTTCCGGCGTCCGTTGGCCGACAGCGAGGTAACAGCCCTAGTCGGATATTTCAGCGAGGTAAAAACAACCTTAAAGGCGCCGTTTGCGGAAGCTGTCCGCATGGTCATCGAAGCCATCTTGGTCTCGCCGAATTTTCTCTACCATTGGGAGTTAGGGGCAGGACCGGCACGGACCGAAGGTGACCTCGTCCGCCTGTCGCCCCACGAGACCGCCGCCCGTCTGTCGTATTTCCTATGGCGTTCGATGCCGGACGATGCCCTATTCGCGTCCGTCGATGCGGGCAAGCTGACGACGCCCGCGGACGTCGAACGTGAAGCCCTTCGCATGCTGAAGGACACGCGCGCCCGGCAAATGGCGGTTTCCTTCCACGTACAGTGGCTAGGTCTTGACCTGCTGCCCCAATCGCCCAAAGACACAAAAGTCTTCACGGGATTCGGCCTTCCCTTGGCCAATGCGATGGTCGAAGAAAGCGCTGACTTCGCGGCCCGGACGTTGCTGGAAGGCGACGGTTCATTCAAATCTCTCTTGTTATCAACCAGCGCTTCGGTCGGGTCCACCGTCGATGGGCCCTTGGCAAAACTGTATGGCCTGCAGGCGGGAGCAACAGGGACTGTGACCCTAGACCCTGCCCAGCGGGCGGGCCTTCTAACGAGGGCGGCCTTCCTGGCCGTCAAAGCCGCCCCCAGCGCTTCACATCCGGTCAAACGGGGGCACAAGGTGTACACGGGTCTCCTATGCGGGGCGGTACCGCCACCCCCCGAAATGGTCACAACGCCCAAGGCACCACCAGCGAACGTGTCGACGCGCGAATCGTTCGCGGCACACTCGGCAAATGCCTGCGCTGCTGGCTGCCACGCATTGTTTGATTCACTTGGATTCGCGTTTGAAAACTACGACGCTTTTGGACGTTACCGGGTGATGGATGGCGGAAAAACCGTCGACGCAACCGGCGCCCTTCGTACGCCTTCAGACGGTACCCCCCAACCGTTCGCCAACGCCGTTGAATTGATGAATCTGCTGGCGGTCGCACCCGATGCCCGGGCCTGCATGGTTCGGCAATGGATGCGGTTTGCCCTGGGACGGTTGGAAGTCCCCGGGGACGACGCCTCATGGGCTGGTATCGTGAAGGGCTTCAATATGGGCGATGGCGATCAGCGCGCCGCCTTGGTCGCGCTATCCCGCAGCCGATCGTTTTTGTATCGCAGCCCATCAGCAGGAGAGGTCGTCCAATGAGCCGCACGCTGTCTCGCCGCGAAGTCCTGTCCCGCATGGGCATCACGGCCGGTCTGCTGCCGCTGCTTGACGCCGTTCCCGCCTTCGGCGCTGGTCCCAGCACCGGTTACCCCAAACGTCTGATCATTTTGGTGTGGACCAACGGCACGATCGAAAATCAGTTCTGGCCACAAGGTACAGGCTCCGATCTCAGCGCCCTGAAGCTACCCGCCATCACGGCTTCCCTGGCCCCCTACGTTCAGGACTTGCTGTTCATCAACGGACTGGACATTAGGAACGCCGCCGATGCGGGCATCAAGACCTTCGGTCACCAAACCTATTCAACCATGTTCACCGGAACCCGGGGCACACCGTTTAACGCCCAAGGCGAGCCAGGGGCGAAGGCCACAAGCCCAAGCATCGATCAGGTGATAGCCGATGGTGTCGCCAAGCAGGTTACCCTGCCGGTTCGATCCCTGGCGCTCGGGGCCATGCGGGGCGGGAACGCCTTTTACAACTGCTGTTTTTATCGCGGGGCTGGCTTACCGGTAGCCGCCGAACAGAGCCCAGAAAATGCTGCCGGGCAGTTATTCACCAATGCCAAGATTAGTCCGACCTTCATCCAGCTTCGTGCCGAACGAAAAAGCCTCTTGGACTACTCTGCGGGAGATTTAGGCAGCTTTGGCAAGACCCTGGGCACCGAAGATCGAAAACGCGTCGCCGCCCACTTGGACGCCGTGCGCGAACTCGAAAAGCGAACCACACGATTGGCTGACGGCGCCTGTGCGGGTCCCATGGTGACTGACCTGCCCAAGGCAGCGGAAAATTATCCCGCCTACGTCAGTTCACACATGGACATCATCGTCAACGCCTTCAAATGCGACCTGACCCGCGTGGCGACGCTCCAGATGTCAGACTTCAACGGCGATCGCATCACCTTTCCTTGGTTAGGAGATCTGGGCAAGGCGGTGACCTTCGCTTCCCGCGATCACCATGATCTGGCGCACAACCCCGGCACCGATGCCAAAACCCGCGCCGACACCTGGTTCGTCCAACAATTTTCCGCGCTGATCAAGAAGCTGAAAGACATTCCCGAAGCACCAGGGTCCATGCTGGACAACACCGTCATTCTGCTGGCAAATCATATGTCGAACGGGGCCCGCCACAGCTACGACAATCTGCCGTGGATCCTTGCTGGACGCGGGGGCGGGTATTTCAAAACCGGTCGTTACCTGCGCGCACAGGCGCACACCCCGACGAATCAGCTGTTTGTCGGACTCGCCGAAGCGATGGGAGTCCCGCAGCCGAATCAGTCCTTTGGTAATATCGAATATCCGGGTCTATTGCCCGGGTTGTCCGCATAGGAATCTTATATGAAAACCACAGTTTCTCGCCGAGACGTTCTCCGCCACTTGGGCATTGGCGCCGCTTTCCTGCCGGTTCTGGAATCCCTTCCCGCCTTTGGTGCTGCGACAGCTCCGCCCAAACGCCTGCTTATCATCGTATGGACCAACGGGGTTATCGAGCCGCAGTTTTGGCCACAAGGCGGCGGTGAAAACTTGAATGCGTTGACCTTGCCCCCCATCACGGCGCCGCTGGCCCCGCACCTACAAGACCTACTCTTCGTCAGCGGCATCGAGACTAAAAATGCGATGGACGCAGGGCTCGGGAGCTTTGGACACCAGACCTACGCAACCACGTTTACGGGCACACGGGGCGAACCCTTCAACGCCGACGGCGAACCGTCGGCCAGGGCCGTCAGCGCCAGCATCGACCAGGTCATAGCTGATGCTGTTGCAAAACAAGTCCCACTGCCCGTGCGATCCTTACATCTGGGGGTGATGCGCGGAGGAAACTCCTATACGAATTGTTGTTTCTACCGCGGCGATGGCCAACCCGTGGCCCCCGAACACAGCCCGTCGGCCGCCATCAGCAAGCTGTTCATGGGTACCGGCACCAAGGTCCGCGCGGATCTGGCCCGCCGGGTCGTCGAACGCAAAAGCCTTCTGGACGCGGCCGCGGCCGACCTGGTCAGATTCGGCCAGCACCTCGGGGTCGATGATCGCCGAAAGCTGGTGGGCCACCTGGATTCTGTCCGCGAAGTCGAACGACAGGTCTCCCGCCTGGCGAGAAGCCGTTGCGAAGGCCCCACGGTTGGTCAGATCGAGGCGACCTCCGACAACTACCCTGCCATTGTCGCAGCCCACACCGACATCATCATAAACGCGTTCAAATGTGACCTGACCCGCGTCGCCACCTTGCAAATGTCTGACTACAACGGCGACCGCATGTCCTTTCCGTGGCTGGGTGACATGGGCAAGGCAATCACCTTTCGATCACGTGACCATCACGATCTGGCCCACCACCCCAAAAGCGCGCTTGGCCCCAAAGAGGGGAAGGCACGCGTTGACACCTGGTTTGTCCAGCAGTTCGCCAACATGGTGAAAAAATTCAAAGCTGTTCCCGAGGGGGAAGGAGACCTTTTGGACACCACCGCCATCATGTTCGTGAACCATATGTCGGACGGCCAGCGCCACAGTTACGACAGCCTGCCCTTGATTCTTGCCGGACGTGCGGGCGGTTACCTAAAGACCGGTCGCTTCCTGCGTGCACGCAGCCGCACCCCTACAAACCAACTTTTTGTTGGCCTCGCCGAAGCGATGGGCACGCCCCTGCCCAAACAAACCTTCGGGAACGTCGAGTACAAGGGTCTGCTGCCCGGCCTTTCGGGATAGCTTTATGAAGAGCCAACGCGACCGTGCCTTGCTGGCGGCCTGTGGATTGCTCGCGCTTGGGCTGCACGGATGCGCCCCAAAAGCCGTAACCGACAGGTCGAATGTGGATCCGGCTGCCGAAAATTCCCCGGTACGGACGCCTGGACGACCGGACGCACGGACAGCGGGCGCAACCAATACACCGATGATGCCGGCGGACCCCGGGGGTGCAACCGACGTTCCCGAATCTGCTGCGAAGCCCGATGCGGGCCGTGGGACCGGGACCACATCTCCCACAGATGCAGCGGCAGGCCCCCAGCCGACGGCTTCAGACGCGCGGCCATCGGACGGATCGACCGCCCTGCCCGCCCCGCCAGCGGACATCGCCTACCTGCAGAAGGTCGTTCCCGTCCTGTGGATAACCGTAGGCAAGGTCATCCCGCTTGATCTAAAGGTTTCGGGAACCATCAAGGTCATTTCAGATCACGACGGCACCCTTGTTGGCATTGAAAACCAGCCCGCCAGCCTGGCGATGCCCATAGGAATTGAGATTCGCGGCAGCAGTTCGGCCCGTTTTCCCCAAACCGCATTCGGAATCGAGCTTCGCGACAACGCCGGAGAGGGAGCCGCAGCCAAACTTTTGGGTTTGCCCCCAGAATCCGATTTTGTCTTGCACTCTTGTTACACCGACAAGACCTGCCTTCGCAACGCCTTGACCTATGCTATCGGCAGCGAGATTGGCCGGGCTGCGGGTCGTTGGTGGGCACCCCGGACGCGCTGGGTGGAAGTCTTTATTGATGGTGACTACCGCGGGCTATATCTCCTGGTCGAAAAGATCAAACGAGACAAGAACCGGGTCGCGCTTCCCAAACCAGCCCCCGACGCTGCCACCGGGGATCTTACGGGTGGCTACATATATTCCTTCGAAGGAAGCGAAACCTACCGAATCAAAAAACAATTTCCCGATCAGTTGCGGACCAATTTTCTGTGGCAGTACCGCTCGCCGAACTATCTTGAGATCACCCCAGCACAAAAGATCTATCTACAGGGCGCTGTCGCGGGATTGGAAAAAAAACTATTGGCAAAACCTTTGTGGGCCGACGCGACCAAGGTCTTGGATGCGGCGACGTTTATCGACTACGTCGTGATGCAAGAAGTCGCCAACAACACCGACAGCTATTTTAAGAGCTGGTATTTTTACAAACAATCGGACGCCAACGGGGGGCTCTTCTTTACGGGGCCCTTGTGGGATTTTGATATTGCCTGGGGAAACATCAATTACGGGAAAAACTACTGTACTGACAACCGGCACCTTGACTGGGTTGATCATCCAGTATTCCGACCCGTCGTCGCCGACCCTCTGTTTCGGAACGCCACAAGGTGCCGATTCAACGAACTGCGTGCCAACGGCGGACCTCTAGACGTGGCGGCCATCGAGGCCACGCTTGACGCCTTCACCAAACACATCGAAAAGGCCAAGGCCCGCGACCAGAAAAAATGGGGCAACATTGGCAAGTACATTTCGCCCAACAACTACGTAGGGGCCACCTGGAAGGATGAGGTCAGCTACCTGAAATATTGGATTCGGCGACGCATCGGCTGGCTAGATAAGAACTTTTTTGGTACCTGCAGCACGGTGCCCGCGGCAACCGCGCCGCGCCCCCTTGTGCCGCCTGCACCTGCGACCGAGGCCACGGCACGGGGTCGCAACTGTTGCGGCGGCGCCACGGCGTATATCCCACTTGAGGGCCCCGTAGATCCGGCGCAAGCTGCTTTCGCTTGCCCATAGGGCTAAGCTGCACCTCGATGCAGCGACCTACCGGCATTTCGATTCGAATCCTTATTAGCAGTTGGGCATTTGCGTGCGCGGGCGCCATAGCCCACGCCGCGCCGACGCCCCCCCTGTACGACGTCTTGCTGAAAGGCGGACGGGTCATCGATTCCAAAAACGCCATCGATGGCCCACATGACGTCGCTATCAAGGGGGGACATATTGCGGCGGTAGCCCCGTCGATTCCCCGGTCGTCTGCCCATAAGGTCATCGAGGCCAAGGGGCTGCTGGTCACAGCCGGGCTTATCGATATGCATGCTCATTTTCTGGCGCCGCCACAGTCTTCCTTAGGGCCGACATTGGCGATAGACAGCCACACCCTGCGTAGCTGCGTGACGACAGTGGTGGACGCGGGGGGCGTGGGATGGCGCGATTTCCCAGCCGTAAAACAGGCCACGATGGATCGGCTGACAACCCGCGCGCTGGCCTTCATCAACATCGTGGGACATGGAATGGGAACGACCGAGGCCCAGCAAGATGTGTCTGACATGGACGCGGCCCGTGCCGCTCAGGTGGCGAAACAGTTCGCATCCGTGGTGATCGGCATCAAGACCGCACATTTCAACGGACCATCGTGGGTCGCGGTCGATCGCGCCTTAGAAGCCGGACGGCAGGCCAACCTGCCCGTGATGGTGGATTTCGGCGCTTTTCGCCCCGAACGACCCTTTGAAAAACTGGTGACGGAAAAACTGCGCCCCGGAGACATCTACACCCATACCTACCGCCTCGAAGTCCCCATGCTGGACGACAAAAATCGATTGCGGCCTTACCTTGCCGAAGCCAGAAAACGCGGCGTTCTGTTTGATGTGGGCCACGGACAGGGCAGCTTCCTGTTTCGCCAGGCGGTTCCCGCCGTCAAACAGGGCTTCTTGGCCGACACCATATCGACCGATCTGCACGCCGGCAGCATGAACTCAGGCATGAAGGACATGACCAACGTCATGTCGAAGTTTCTGAACATGGGCGTTCCGGTCGCCAAAGTGATCGAGCTGTCCACAGCAGCCCCAGCTAAGGCCATCAAACAGTCAACCTTGGGGCATCTGGGCGTGGGTGCGCCCGCCGACGTCGCCCTCCTGCGCGTCGAAAATGGTCACTATGCCTTTGTCGACACACACAAGACCCGTATGGATGGCAAGCAACGCATTTTTTGTGAAATGACCATTCGCGACGGTCTGGTTCAATATGAACGCGAAGGCTGGATCCACCCAAGCTGGGACCGCCTGGGCAAATACGATTCGCAAAGCGATCCCCGCTGGGACGGCACCGGGCAGGACAAGAAGGCGCCCTGAGATAGATTGCAAAATTTAACAGATAGGCCGCAACAAACGCTGCCCGGGCGCCGACACCCCGGCTGCCCCTACGATCGGATGGTCCGGCCGTGGGGCACCACTCAAAAAGGAGCTGTCATGATCAATTCGCGAGCCGTCCTGTATCTGGCCCTGGCCACGGGCCCCATTCTTATCCCTGCCTGTTTCCCCGATTCGGATAAAAACGAAGGACCCGAACAGGTCCGGCTGGCCATCAGTGTCATTCCCGATGATGTGCAATGCGTTCGGGTCAAGGCGGTCGGCCCTGGCCGCACCGTCATTAAGGAAATCGACGCCGAGCCCGGCCAGCCCATGCAAAAAAGCTTCCACGGCTTGCCTTTGGGGACAGTCGTGTTTTCGGCTGACGCCTTCTTTGGATCCTGCGAAGCCGTAACGGGTACGACACCACCCCAGTGGGTCAGCGACGAAAAGCCCGTGTCGGTCATCCTGGGTCGACTCGCAACCGTCACCTTGACGATGGTGCGAAACGGACGCGCCAAAGTCGGCGTCGATTTTACGGACGAACCTCTGTGTTCCGCGCCCGGCACCGCTTGCCTCTCAGACGCCGAATGCTGTTCTAAAGACTGCACCCGCAACGTCTGCCGAAGCGCAACCGACGCGGGCACCGGCACCGCGCACGACTGAGACCGCGATCAGCTAGGCAAGATCTGTCCTATCGAAAAATACAGATCGCGCCCCTTGTGGCAGCCGCGGCACATGACCGCGACCCGCCTTAGCTGAACCGCCGCGTGAAAAACCGCCGCGTGATCCCCCATGTCCATCGTGCCCCCGCACAATGGACACGGGATCGCGCGGGCGCGCAGTTCCACCAGGGTCGATGAAGTCACAGCTATCGCCCTTTCCGGCGTCCCCCCCGGGCCTGAGATCGCCAACTTGTCCAGCGCCGCGACCGCCTTTTCGAATTTCCGTTGCTTCTCCCGGCGCGCGGCCCTTGCTCTTTTGGGGGCGGACATCCAGCCTCGTTAGGCCAGTTGCAATAATTTTTGCAGCTTCGTCGCCAGGTTCGGGTCGCCCTTCACTTTCAGTTTGCCACTGAAAAAAAGGCCCATAGCCGCAGTCATCCCACCCGTGACCATGGTGCCGAAATCGGCATCGCTGGCTTCGATCGTACAGTCGGCCGTGCCAACTTCCCCTTGCACGCAGGTGGGAACGGCTGCCTTCAAGTCCGCCGTCCAGGTGCCGCCGTCGGCACCGGAAATCTTGAACAGATAGACCGCCGCGACGTCTTTCACCTTGTCCGGGTTCTTGGCCAGGGCTGCTGGGATTTTTTCATTGAAAAATGCTTTTACGGACGTGGACATGCTGCCTCCGTTTTCTTTAGGAATCGTTAGTCTTATTTTTTGCCATACCGCGCGGCCACCGCGTCGGCGTATCCCATACGGTGAATCTGTGGCGACCGAGACACAGCCAGGGCGCCTTCCGGAACATCTTTGGTAACAGTGGTCCCTGCCGCCACGACAGCACGTTTTCCAATGCGCACAGGGGCAACCAGTTGTGAGTCGGATCCGATAAACGCCCCGTCTTCGATAACCGTCTCGCGTTTTTCGTAACCGTTGTAATTGCAAGTGATCGTGCCAGCTCCCACGTTCACCTTTTCACCAATAACAGCGTCACCCAGATACGCCAAGTGGTTGGCCTTGCTGCCACGTCCCAGCCGGGTCTTCTTCGTCTCTACGAAATTCCCGACGTGAACATCCGGCCCCAGGTCAGTTCCGGGTCGCAGATGTGAAAACGGTCCGATCTTGGCCCCCATACCGATGCGGGTCTCAGCCGCCACGGTGTACGGTTTTAGCTCAACCTGCGGCCCCACGTCTGTGTCGGTCAGGATGCAGCCATCGTCGATCCGCGCCCCTGCACCGATGCTGGTGCGTCCACGCAGGGATACATTGCGGCCTATTTCAACGTCTTCGGCAATCGTGACGCCCGGTTCGACAATGGTCGATTCGGGATCGCGAAAGGTAACGTGGTCGGAAAACCGCGCAATTTGTCGTCTATTCAGCGCGCGTTCGGCGTCAACCAACTGGCGGCGATCGTTGATGCCGGACATTTCAACCGCGTCCATCAGCACAGCGTCTGCCCCAATCGACGCGGCCGCTTGTGCCACCACATCGGTCAAATACAATTCTCCCTGGGCATTGTTGGCTGAAATGCGCGCGGTCGCGGTTCGGAAAAATTCCACCGGCGCACAATAAATGCCCGAATTCACCTCATCTATCGCGCGCTCCGCAGGCGTCGCGTCTTTATCTTCGACGATGCGCAACACCTTGCCCGCAGCATCACGAACGATTCGTCCGTAACCGGTCGGGTCGGCCACCCGCGCCACCAACAACGACAAACCGGCCGTTGCAGCCGCTCGGTCACACAACGCCTTCAAGGTTTCCACCCGCAAAAGCGGCGTATCCCCACATAAGATCAGCACCATCCCGGAAAACCCGCCCAGCCCCGCCAGGCCCAACTGGGTCGCGTGGCCCGTCCCTTTCTGTTCGGCCTGCTCGACAAACAGTAACCCCTGATGACGGCCGCCCAGCTCTGATTCGACCTCGGATCGTTGGTGCCCAGCCACCACAACAATGGGGGACGCGCCCAAATCTTGTGCGCAGCGGATGGGATAGCTGCCTAAGGGTTGTCCCAAAATTCGATGCAGCACCTTGGCGCGCGTCGATTTCATGCGGGTTCCTTTGCCAGCGGCCAGAACCACACAGGCCAGTTTCGTTGGGGCGAAAGCAGAAGTCATGCGCCCCATATCATACCCTGCCGGGTTCGGACAGGCTGCGGGCAACCGCCAAGATCCCGCAGGCGGCAATGGCCAGTTCGGGTGGCGAGGCCAATCCGTATCCCGCCACCCCCACCAGCAGAAGCCCCACAGCGCGCAAACGTTCGCGCCCCAAAGCGTTCCACAACGACCAGACCGCCGCGACAAAACCCATGAACGAAAGCACCACCAACCCCACATATGACGTCGACGCGGGGCTGCCCGGGGCGGGCAGTTCCAACCGCAGGCCATAAAGCGCCACAGCGTGGACCAAGTCGAAATTGAACCGGGCCATCACCGTCACGAAAACGGCCACCAAAAATCCAAAAACCCAACCAAGCCCTCGCCAACGCCCGCCGAAAGGTTCATCGGGCAACAGCCACGGAGCGAGACCACCCGCCAAAAGCCAAATCACCTCGCCCGCGCGTGACACTTCCCCAGGCAAGGCGGCCAGGCGGCCCACCCCCGCATGCGACAAAAACAGCGCCGCTGCGTGCAACATCGCAGGCAACGCCAGAAACGTCACCCCCACCTTAATTCGCGCCGCCGCCCCCGATCGCCAGACCGCCGCCGCAATGAACCAGGTTAAGAACGCTTGGCTTGTTCCCAATTGTACCGTCAACGACTCGGGCAGGTGCGCGGTGGTCAAAGCCAAGGCCAACAAGCCGACAAAAAACGCCGCAATGATGGAGGACGCCAGACGCAACGACCGGGGGAACAACGCCCGGTCCCGCAACATCGCGACGAAACTGACCACGAAAATCAGCCCCGCTAGCGTCGCCACGAACAGCGGCAGAAACCCAGAAACAGCCGACAGCACACCACCTGACCCCCGACCAGCTTCAGCCCCGGAAAAAAATAAACGCGCGGCCACCCGATGCGCCGCCAGTTCAACAAGGGCAATCCCAGCCAGGATGAAGGTAAGGTTCACGCGGGCACGTTCACAGGACTTTCAAGTATAACGATCCGCGCCGCGTGCGCGAGCGTCAAGATCCCTTGTCCACGCAGCCAGGCGAAAGGCCCAGTTGCCAGACCTCAGCCCCATACAGAAACCGGTAGCGGGCAAAAATGGCGGCCACACGTTTGATATATTCACGGCTTTGTTCGAAGGTAACCAGTTCGACAAATTCATCCACGGGTCGCTCGCCATTTTTCTGGCACCAACGGGCCATCGCCTGCGCACCCGCGTTGTAAGCGCCCGCCGTGACCAGGGGGCTGCCCCCGAACCTCTGCCACAGCTTGCCAATATAGATGGCCCCGAACCGGATGTTGATGGCAGGTACATACAGTTCATCGTCGAAGAACGGCTCACCCCGGCCCGCAGCAACCCCTCGGGTGGTCTCGGGCATCATCTGCAGCAGTCCCCGCGCGTCGGCATACGACACCTCGTTCGGACCAAATCCCGATTCTTTCCTCATGATCGAAAACAGAAACAAATCGGGCAATTCCGCCGCCTGCGCCGCAGGTTCCACAAGATCTGCATAGGCCCGCGGATACGCCGCCTGCCACCACAGCCGGGCGTCCCCCGTCGGCATCGACCGCAGGGCCGGGCCCCCGTGAACCTCGGCCACTTTGTACGCACGGCCATACGCCACCATGCGGGGCGCACGATCGAACAGCGCGGCCATCGCCCCCGGATGTTTGACCAAAGCCGCTTGCACCCTTTCAAGTTCAGCCCCCGCCTCAACGTCCAATCCCGCCGCCAACAGCGTGTCCGCACGCCCCAGCATTGCGTCGGCTTTGGGCGCCACAAGACGTGGAGCCACCGACGACGGCAGGTGCAGCGGCACAGATTCACCCAATTCGCGCAGCCGCGCCGCCGCTAGCAGTCCGTAATACGAAAATGGGGCGCCTTGCGCCAGGTCACGATAGGCCGCAACCGCCTCGGCCCGCCGCTGCAGGCGTTGCAGTGAACGCCCCTTGAAATACCCCGCCTTACGCCCCGCTTCGATCTGATCGGGCCCGCGGGCGGCAATCACAACGTACCTGTCCAGCGCCCCCAGCGCATTTTCTGGTTCGTTCAGCAGCACATACGAAAGCGCAATGAACCAGGCCGCGTCTTCGGCAAACGAACTTTTCGGATACCGCGCCACCGTCCCTTGCAACCCGGTTAGTCCCTCGCGAAACCGCCCCCGGTTGGTGTTCAACCATCCCGACAGAAACTGGGCCTCGGGCGCAAATCGGGCCTGTGGAAAACGGGAAATCATACGCCCGTAGGCAACAATGGCCTCATCATCGCGATCCGCGCGCGACAACGCCCGTGCCCCGTGAAACGCAGCTTGCGCGGCCTTGTCCCCCAAAAGGCCGTCAACCGCACCCAACAACAAGGCGGCAGCCCCTGCGTAGTCCCGGCGCATGCGGTATTTCGCCATGCCCAAAGCAAAATCGCGTTCAGCCCGCAGTCCCAGATCCAGCGGCTCAACCACAGCCTCCAGTTCCAGCACCGCGCCCGCGAAATCCCGTTCCCCCACCAGCACTTCGGCCCTTCGCAACCGATCCCGGGGCGTCAGCGACGGGGACACGGGCCGCGGACCAGACACAGGATGCGGTTCAACCGCCGGCCCGGGTCGCCCCACTAGATCAGCCGCCAGGGTGGCCAGCGGGTGGGACGGGTGGTCAACCGTAATTTGCCGCCATAGACGGTTCGCCTCGGCCGAACTGCCACGTAGGGCGGCCATTTGCGCCATGCGAAACCGCGCGGGCACAGGATCCACACCTTTAGGTGCGGGCGCCCGTGACGAAATTTTTCCCAGCAACCGCGCATAGGCCGCCGCCGCCGCCGCGCGATCCCCCAGCGCCCACGTTGCATCGGCCGCCCGCCACGGCGCGACCGCCGCAAACCGGGAGCCGACTTTTTTCCCCAAGGCGACAAATCCATCCCTCGCTTTGCTGGGGAACCCCGCGAAAAAATCACTTTCTGCCCGAAAATACAGCACGTGGTCTGAAACCTGGGGCAGTCGGGTCTCGAGGCCCGCGAAGGCCTCGACCGCCGCCCGATACGATCCCGCCCGGTAAGCGGCGTGTCCTTGCCCCAGACGTCCTAGCGCCTGGGCCTCCGGATCCGCCGCTTGCGCTGGGCTCGCAAACCACAACAAAAGGACAACTTTTATTGGTGTCACGCCGATGCCCCCGTGCAGCCCGCTCCATCCCGTTTTGGGATCGGGGCGAGGCCGCGCTTGAAACAACCGTCCTTCAATGCGATATGCACAGGAAGGCGATAGGAGGCCACAGTCATGGGTAGCGTCAACAAAGTCATCTTGGTGGGAAATCTGGGTGCAGATCCCGAATTGAAATACACCCCGTCAAACAAACCCGTCGCAAACCTGAACCTTGCCACAAACGAAGTTTTTAAGGACAAGGCCGGGCAACGCCAGGAACGGACCGAATGGCACCGGATCGTGGTCTGGGGTGAACAGGCCGAACACTGCCAGAAGTACCTTAAAAAAGGGCGATCAGTTTATGTCGAAGGCCGGCTACAAACCCGATCTTGGGACGACAAGGCCACCGGCCAGAAACGTTACACAACCGAAATCGTTGCCGATCGGGTGACGTTTTTAGGCGGTGGCGAAGAAGGCGGCGGCAAACGCGAAGGCGGTCCGGCCGCTGCCAAAGGGGGATGGGGCGATGAAGGCCGCTCGGGGCCTCCCGATGCCAGCGACGCCCAGGCGCCAGGCCCCGGACCGGCCAACGACGACGACATTCCCTTTTGAGCCAAGTTCGCGCTAACTGATCGCGTTGCGCGAAAATCAGATTTTCTAGCCTCCCGAAGGCCATCAGCACCCCCGCAGCGGTATTTCCTTGCCGCCACGCGGGGGTTTGGGGTCCAATTCCGAGATCTGTCATGGAGGTTTTGATGCGCAATCGTCCCCTGTCCTTCACCCGGCAATTTGTGATTCCGGGCCTGCTGGCCCTTTTTGTCGCCTGCGATGGCGAAACCCTGTCCGGAAGCGCGACGCCAGGGGCCGGGGACGGGGGGCCCACGGCTGGCCCTATGGTTAAACGAGATGGGGGCACAACCATGGTGCAACCGGGGCCTGCCAAGCTGGACGGCGGGCCAAAAATGGGAAACAATCCGGGCTCGGCCCCGGCCACACCGCGGCCCCCGGTTGCCATCAACGATGCGGCCAAACAAATTTTTCCCACGGGCGCGGTTCTGCTTGGAACGCACCGAACCGCCTGCAGCAGCGGCCTGGCGGCCCCAGGGACCAGCCCCGATCGTTGGTGCGCCATATCTTTGGTCAGTCGACAACTAGGCCGCCGGGAGCTGTGGGTCATCAACAGCAAGAAGGTCGCAGCAGGCGACGTGAAATGTGATGGATCGACGCCCGATTGCAAAAAACTATCGGACGACCTGTTCAGCGGCGACCCCGAAGACGGCCCTGCTTTTCCCACGGCGCACAGGTTCTACGGGGACACCTTGATCTATTACGCGGATGCCAAATCTCGCGCCAGCGACCTATACAAAGGTCCCGTTTACGCATGGCAGCCCGGCTGGCCCGCGGGCAAACCCATCGCATCTGACACCGCCGTTCTGTGTTCTGGACATGCGCGCGCAAACGTCGCCGTGTGTATTCAGAACATCACGCCCATGAACGTCGAGCCGGTGCAATGGGACCTTCACGCAGGTCCGATTGATGGCGGCCCGATGAAAAAAATTGCCCGCATCACACCTTCGCGCGGACAAAACGGCGCTTCGCAGTGGCGGTCGGGTTTTTCGGCGGACGGAAGTTGGTTCGCGTATTCGACCGGTGGCACCAAAACCACCGATACGGAAACTCTATACGCGATGAAGACCGCCGATATTGGCAACGAAACCAAGGTCATCACCGTGGGGACCAACATTTCGCGCTGGACGATGTCGGCCGACGGGAAAAACTGGTTTTACCTGCGCAAATATAATTACAACCGTGAAGGCCAGCCCAGCGGTGACCTGTACACGGCCCCCTTCCCCGATGGCGCTGACAAGGAAGTTTTCCTGGCCGGCAAGGTGGGGTTGTATCAGGTGCTGGCGGACGCCGACGACAAGGACATGGGCCTGGCCTACTTAGACGGGCTGAAGCAGCGACAAGGCACCTTCAAATTGATGCGGGACGTGACCCAGCCCGAAGTGATCACCAACGTTGTGCCGATGACCATCACGGAGGGCACGCCCCTGTTCTCGCGGGATTTGTCTTACGCATTTTTCGCCAAGGATGCCGATACCGAAACCGGGCTGACCGATGCCTGGATTGCAAAACTGGGCGTCGGGGCGAAGGGCATGGAACCAACCGCCTGTCGACTGACCCGCAATGGCCAGACCGAAGCCTCTTTGTTCGGATCACCTTTCAACCGCAGCGGGGGTTTGGCCTTCTTCACCGATCAGGTGGATCTGGTCACCGATTCGGGCGAAGGCTGGTATGCGTCCCCTTCGGAATGCACGACTGCAAAACCAGGTGCCACCCGGTTCGCACGTGACATTGATTTCTGGTTCATTTTTCGTGATGACGGAATGGTGTACACCGATGGTAGCGACGGCGAAGTCGTGACCCTGCGACAGGCGCGGTTCGAAGACAGCGGTAAGAAATTCGGCGCCATCGCGGATCTGCAAAAAGGTGTGGATCGGATGTTTGCGTTGCTGCCGAATTTCGAAGGCTTGATGTTCACCATTTCGGGGAGCACCAGCGAAAAACAAAACGGCATCTATTATATGAAACTTGATCTGACTGCCGGCACCCCGGCGCCTCGCGTCGACGCGGCGGTCGGTGCGCCGCCATCATCTGCGGCCGCACCTGATGCATCGGTATCGGTTGACGCCATCACCGCCCCAGACGCTGGATCTGCGGTGGTAGTTGATTCTGGCCAGGCGGGCGGCTAGCGCGGACAGGGGGATCTATGGATCCCGCCTGGTTCTTGGCCGCTTGGTTGGCACTGCCAGGCGTACCGAAGGACGTCTACACGGTGGCCCTTGATCCGGGCCACGGGGGCAGCGTCCTTGGTGCCCAAGGCGTAGTGCCCGACCTCTACGAAAAAAACGTCACGTTGGACATCGCCCGTCGGGTCAAGACCCTTCTTCTGCGCGAACCAGGGGTGCGTGTGTTGATGTGCCGGGACAGCGATCTATTGCAGCCCATCCGGGCGCGCGTGCGCTGCGGGAACCAATCCCAGGCACGGCTGTTTATCAGCATTCACGCCAACGCGTCCCCGCACGGGCCCACCCGCGGGACCCAGCGCGGTTTTGAACTTTATGTAGCCCCAATCAAGACCGTCGATGACGACGCGGCCCTTGCAGCCCACAAGATCGACGACCCCGCCGATGCCGCCTGGGCCGCCCACACCATCCGTGACGCCGCGGTCTCGTCGCTGACTGCCGCCCGCCGCATTCAATGGCGCCTGTCGGACGCGCTTGGTCGGGATCGCGATCGTGGAATCAAACAAGACGGCGCATCCCTAGATGTTCTACAGGGGTTGCAGATCCCTGGGGTGTTATGCGAGGTCGGGTTTCTCGATCACCCCGCCGAAGGCCGCGAACTGGGATCAGCAGAAGGCCGGGCCCGTATTGCGACAGCGATCGCGGCGGCCATCACAGATCTGGCAGGACGTGAAGCCCGGGGGCGGCGCGATCCGGCCATCACAGGGCGTCCTTGACCGACCCATTGCTTCGGCCCGCCGTATTCACCCTGGGATCTTCTTCCGTTCGATAATGTTGTGAATGACGTGGGTCGATCGGGGGGTGAGGGATAAGAATTTCACCCCCATACCGCGCGGTCGTTCTGAGACCCGGGTGACTTCGCCTGTGCCTTCTAAGGTTTCCAGGTCAGGCGAGGTTACTGTGAACTTCAGCCGCAACTGCGTGCCGACAGGCCACGGGCTGCGGGTCCGGATGAAGGCACCTGATGTCGACACGTTGCTGACGTATTCGGTGAACTGCGCCAGGGATTCGAATTCACGGTTGATGTCCACCCGTTTGGGTCGAAGCCGCGATATCCGTCCGCGCCCTCCGCCCGCTGACATGGTTCACCCCTGCGGCGACTTGGCCGCGTCCTTCACAGTCGCCGCCTCCGCCCCGTCCCCATCACTGCCCACCCCTTCATTCCGGCTTTGCTCCTCTTGGAAGGTTTCCACCAAGGATTCGGCGTTTACGCTCGATCGCTCCTCGGCCTCTAGCATCGCCTCGACTTCGTCTGGCGGCCCCAACATCTTTTTGCGGCGTTTGCGGCGCGGCTCTTTTTCCTCGCCTCCCCGCGCGATGTCGGATTTTTCGAGCGGTTTTTCCCCCGGCGATCGGATCTCGAAATCTTCCATGTGCAGCGATCCCCGTGCCTTCACGGTGATGCGTTTGAACAGCTTCTTTTCCAGATCGTCCAGGTACTGTCGATCCGACGTCGACAACATCTGCGCCACGTCCGGATGGCATTCACAAAGAATGGTGTCCCCGTCAATCAACGCCCCCTGCCGCCTTATTTCGCGCAGCAGTTCGTAGGCGACGGTACGCCGCGATTTCGTATACCCCTTACCCTCGCAGTGTGTGCACGGTTCGGTCAGGGTGTGCAGCAGGGATTCGCGCGTCCTTTTGCGCGTCATCTCGACCAGGCCAATTTCCGAAATCCTGGTCACCGTGGCCTTGTTCCGATCGCGTTTAAGCTGATCGTTAAAGGCGCGCATGACCCGGTCGCGGTTCTGCGATCGGTCCATGTCGATGAAATCCACGACGATCATGCCGCCGATGGATCGAATGCGCAGCTGTTCGGCCACCTCGCGCGCGGCCTCAAGGTTGGTCTGCGTGATGGTGTCTTCGAGACTTTTTTTGCCGACGAACTTCCCGGTGTTCACATCCACCGCCGTCAGCGCCTCCATCTCGTCGACGATCAGGTACCCACCCGATTTCAGCCAAATCTTCCGTTCCAGCGCGCGGTCAATTTCGATTTCGATGCCGAACCCGTCAAAAATTGGTTCGCCACCATCGTAATGTTCAATCTGCCCCGGGAAATCCGGCATGTACGCGGCCAGGAATTTTTTCAACCGATCGTATTCCGGCTTCGAATCGATGATCAGTTTTTCGACATCGGACGTGAAAACGTCGCGGACCGTGCGCAACAACAGATCGAGATCGCTGTAGATAAGCGAAGGGCACCGGGCCACCTCGATCTTTTTGACCACTTCGTTCCACATCTTGATGAGGAACGCCATATCCGCCTTCAACTCCCTGTCCGGAACCCCCTCGGCTACCGTGCGGACGATAAACCCGGATCCTGCAGGCCGCATCTGGTCAATCAGTTCCCGTAGACGCCGACGTTCACGATCTGACGAAATCCGGCGCGAGATGCCCACGTGATCGACCGTCGGCATGAACACCAAATGACGCCCCGGCAGGGAAATATACCGCGTGGTGCGAGGGCCCTTGGTGCTGATGGACTCTTTGGTCACCTGCACCACGATTTCTTGCCCTTCTTTGAGCAGATCTTCGATGCGTGCACCGCTGCCGTGGGCCTGATCCTCGTCTTCGTGGCGCGAATGCGAATCGTCGCTGACCGCCAGCCGTTTCAGGTCGTCAGGCGTCCCCCGCACGTCTGAGACGTGGATGTACGCGGATTTTTCGAGGCCAATGTTGACGAAGGCGGCCTGCATCCCGGGCAAGACACGTTCGACGCGGCCCTTGTAGATGTTGCCGGCAATCCCCCGTTCACGCTTCCGTTCAATGAACAGCTCGCCTAGGAAGCCATCCTGAACCAGCGCGATCCGCGTCTCGGGACCGTCCGCGTTGACGACAATTAGGCTATTCGGCATCCACCGCTACAAGAAGAGGCGCGCCGCGTTGCAAAGGGGCTGACGTAAATGTCAGGGTTCATGGGAGCGGCAATCAGGCCGCGTCAACAGATGTAACACGAAAGTAATGAGATCTCAAAGACTTCGGCGCGATCAGGGGTGGCCGTCCCCCGTGGCACAGAGGTTGCTTATAACAAGAAACATAAACCTAGCCTCTCCGGTCACATTAGACCGTCTAGATTCAAAGACTTTAGAATAACTAAATACTTTCAGTTGCTTAGATTAAGAACAGCATAACTTATCCGGTGATTGACCAAACCCCTTCGGCGCCCTGAGCCCTAGGGGTTTTGTCTTTTGGGGCCCCTAGACCGTTCGTTCAAACGGGGGGGCTGACATGAATGTCAGCGTAGCCAGGCGACGTAGACATAAACGCTGGCCCCGACAAACAGCAAGGCGTCAATCCGGTCCAGCAGGCCCCCGTGCCCGGGGATCAGCCGCCCCGAGTCTTTGGCGCCGACCGCCCGTTTCAGCATCGATTCGACCAAGTCGCCTATCGGACCGACCGTCCCCGCCAACAGTCCAACCGCCCAGCAATCCCCCGGACGCAGGGTGTCGAAGTAGGTGGCCCGGGCTAGCCACAGGAATCCGAAGGCCCCCAAAAGGCCGCCCAAAGCGCCCTCGACGGTTTTCCCAGGGGACACGGCCGGCAACAGTTTGCGGCGCCCCAGCGCCTTGCCTACAAAGAAGGCGGCCGAGTCGCTGACGAAGGTCACCGCGATGGCCGTGACAACCCACAGCCGGCCAAAAGGAAAATCCCGGTGGAGGAGGGGCAGCGCCGCCAGCAGGGGCGGAACATAAAGCAGCCCAAACGCAGCCCCGGTCATCCGCTCCACAGCACGCGGCAAATCGGGGCTGGCCCCCGTAAGGGCGAAAGCCCCAAGAATCACCGGACCGACCATCAACGCGGGCAGCGTCGCAGCTGGGCGAAGGTAGATGGCGGCATGGACGGCGGCCCCTAGAAACACCAGCATGACGCGGTCGCGACGCCGGGCGTCGCCCAAAAGCAGCCGACCCACTTCGTGTAGGGCGCCTGCCGTGATGAACGTGGTTAACGCCGCCAACAAGAACGTATCGCGCCGCCAGACCACCGCCCCCAAGAGCGGAAGCCCGACCACAGCGGAGGCCACGCGCAGCGCCAGATTGCGGTCGAAAATGCGCGCCATTTACGACCTTTTGAAATCAGCCGTTGGCGCGAAGTTGTTCGCGGGTACGACCAAACCGGCGTTCGCGAGCCTTGTACGATTCCAGCGCCAAAAGGAATTCAGCCTTCCCGAAATCGGGCCAAAACGTGTCAGTAAAATACAGTTCGGCATAGGCCGATTCCCACAACAGGAAGTTGGACAGCCGTTCTTCCCCTGACGTACGAATCATCAGATCAAGCTGGGGAAGACCCGCCGTCTGCAACATCGACGAGAACCGTTCTTCGGTCATGTCTTCAGGTTTCAAGGCCCCGCGGGCCGCCAGTTCGCAGATGGCACGGGCGGTCGACACGATGGCTTCGCGCCCGCCGTAAGACAGGGCCAAGCACAGGGTCATGGCCCGGTTCCCAGCGGAATCCTGCATTAAGGCCTCTAGGGGCTCCCGAACGAAGTCGGGCAGACGTTCGACGTCCCCAATGGTGATAAGGCGGATGCCGTTGTCCATGATCTCAGCACGTTCTTCGATCAGATAGTCGCGCAGAAGCTGCATCAGGATGCCAACCTCTTCGGGAGGGCGCTGCCAGTTCTGGGCGGAAAACGCGTACAGCGTCAGGGCCCGCACCCCCGCCTCGCGCGCGGCCCGAACGACAGCCCGCACCGATTGGGCACCCTTGCGATGGCCTTGCACCCGGGGTTGGTCGTGTTTCTGCGCCCAACGGCCATTGCCATCCATAATGATGGCAACGTGACGCGGCAGGGCGGCGAGATTATCGGACATGGCGGCGCTTTCGGGTACCACAGGAACGGGATTCGTTCAACTGACACCCGAGAAGGGCTGCTAGGATTCGACCGCCCATGAAGACCGCCGCTGACATTGAATCCTATCTAATCCGCCTGGGGACTCCGTTCGACCAAATCGGGGGTGAAATGTGGAATGTCACCGCCGAACACGAAAACGTCGTGGTGTCGATGGCGGGTCCCTTGGTCGTGTTTCGCACCAAGGTCATGGACGTGCCGGCCAAGAACCGGGAATTGCTGTTCGAAACCCTGTTGCGGCTAAACACGACCGATCTGGTCCACGGGGCCTTCGGCATTGAAGGCCAGTCGGTGGTCATCAACCACGCCCTCGAACTAGAGAATCTGGACTACAACGAATTTTCGGCAGTTGTGGATGATTTCAGCATGTCGTTGAACAAGCACTTTGGGACGCTGACCAAGTTTCGCGAACACGCGTAGGCGATTTTCCACACCATTGACAGCCGATACGGAAAACGAAGAAGAGGGACGAGTACATGGGAATCTTTTCGCGCCTGGGCATCCTGATCAAATCGAATCTGAACGACCTGATATCGAATGCGGAGGATCCGCAGAAGATGTTGAACCAGGTGGTTCTGGATATGCAGAACCAGTTGATGGAGGCGAAAAAACAAGTCGCGGTTTCGATTGCCGACGAAAAACGCCTTAAAAAACAGCTGGAAGAACAGGGTGAACTGGGGCGTGAATGGGAACGAAAAGCCATGCTGGCGGTTCAGGCCGGGGACGATGGGTTGGCGCGAGAGGCGCTGAAACGTAAGACCGAACACGACACGCAGGCGGCTGAATTCCTAAAACAATGGGAGCTGCAGAAGGCGGCTGTCGAAAAGCTAAAAGAGCAACTGCGCACGCTGAACGACAAGATCGAAGAAGCCAAGCGCAAGAAAAACATCCTCATCGCGCGGCAGAAACGGGCCGAAGCGCAAAAAGCGATTTCGGACACGATGCGTGGACTTTCGGACACCAACGCTTTCGACAGCTTCGACCGTATGGCCCAAAAGGTCGATCAGATCGAGGCAGAAGCAGAGGCCTCTACGGAATTGGGGGGCGAACTGTCAGGCGACACCCTGGCGCAGAAATTCAAAGCCCTCGAATCGACGCCGGCCGGGACGGATCAGGCCTTGGCGGCGCTCAAGGCAAAAATGGGGATGGCGCTGCCGGAGGCGTCCCGGGCCAAGGTGGCCATTGAGGAAGAGGAAGTTGTGGGAGCGAGCGTCAAAAAGTAGGCGGGGATTTTTTGTATGGCAGATGACTAAATTTTATGCAAACATTCGGTTGACGAGCCCGACTTGGGCTCCTATAAGTTCTCCGCCGCGGGAGACAGTCTGTTTGTGGGCCATGGACGTGCGAGTCAAATGTAGGTTGATGGTTCACAGGGGGATTGCCGACTCATGGGAAAGATTGTTATAGGGAGAACAACAAACTGGGGCTGAGTAACCGGGCGCGGGGGGTGAATGCTTCGGCATTTAGCCCGCTAACGGCTTCGGTCCGGAAACCGACCGGCAAAAACCCATGACGGGGCCGGAGAAGAAGAACGAGGAACGATGACACAGCAGCCGAACCACACCATTACGAAGTTCAATGGGGTCAAAATCTTCTCCGCCACCATGGCGCAGGAGCGGGAAAACCTTGGGGACAAGGTGACGGCCTGGATCCGTGACCATGCCTCCTGCCAAGTGGTCGACACCATCGTGACGCAATCGTCCGATGAGGCCTTCCATTGCCTGGCCATTACGGTCTTCTTCTGGGAAGATAAGAAGTAGCCTACGGGGTTTTTTGACCGGCGGTTCCGTCTAAGGCGGCTGCCGGTCACCCAGTGGGAACAAGGGGGCGAAACAGTTTCGACGGGAGCAACAAAACTTGTGTCGCGTGCCGAGGCGCCCGAGGCCTCGTAAAAACGGGCAAAAAAACAAATGCGAATGACAATGCATTCGCTCTGGCCGCCTAAACAGCGCTAGCTAGACCGTAACCCGACGATGCGTCTGCTGCGTCGGGAAGCGGGGACACAGCAGACTGGTCTTCAGGTAGCGTCTTTCGACCTGAGGATAAGACACAGGAAGGGCTGGCATCCAGAAAGCCTCGCCGGTGGGCGGCCCTGGGTGCGAGAACCGAATCGCCGGACACGCACGTAGTGGCTAAAGCAGAGTTCTTTCGGACCCGGGGGCAGTACCCGGCGCCTCCACAATATAAGCATCTTGAATCGTTAAACTCATGCGCGTCACGTAGCTGCGCGTGTAGCTGGAAACGATGACGCCATGGGCCAGAGGTGCGTGTTGGGTACGCGGCTCAATCGCTGCCGGCGGCAAATCAGTGGTCACGGGGCTTTTGACGCAAAGTGGTAAATTTGTTTGAATCACCTATCTGCCCAGGGGTGCGGCGTCCGTCGAAAAGACCTCGTCAGGAATGTCGGCCAAGCGGTAGGCCAGAAGATGGTAGTCAACAAGAGATACCGCATCAAGGGGCGGCAAGGTTTTGACGACCCGGGTCCCTTCGTCTACCCGACGCATACCTATCTGCGCATGCCTACCGCGGCTGCCGCGAGATATGAGGTTCGGCGGCGCACACCTTGGCGCGGCTGCCACGCCCCGCGGTGGGAGAGTTCGTGACGATCAGTAGCCCGGGCGTCCCTGTAGCGTATGAATACTCGGCAACCCCAAACCGCCGGTGTATCACGTCGAGCCAAGTTGTGGCCCGCCTGGGTGGTCGTCCTGGCCGTGGCTCAGGGGGCGGGTGTGCAAGCCGCCACGGAGGTGGCTGGCTTGTCAGAGGTGCGGCGGTTGACCGGGGTCGAATACCGGAACAGTGTTCGCGACCTCCTCGGCATGACGAAGCTGCCCATCGAGCAATTGCCTCTCGACGAGGCCATAGCTGGTTTCGACGCCAACGCGGTGGCCCCTGTCGGCCGTCCGCTGGTCGAGACGTATATCGCCGCCGCGGAGGCCCTGGCCGCTGCCGCGCCGTTGTTGGCCTTGCTGCCGACGGACTGCGAAGAGTTGGGGCACGGTCTGTGTGCGGCGCAGTTCGCGAAGGGGTTCCTGCGGCGGGCCTTTCGGCGGCCCACGGGCGCCGCCGAACTGCGACGTTTCACGGCGCTCTTCGAGGTGCGCCGCGGGACCCCTATTTTCGAGACGAGCGCTCGCCAATTCATCGCCGCGACACTGGCCTCACCGTCCTTTCTGTACCGAGGAAGGGGCGTGGTGGCGGCGACCCAGGACTGGTCGTCCCGACATGGCGCTTACGAGCTTGCCACCCGGCTGTCCTACTTTCTTTGGGCGACGACCCCGGACGACCGCCTGCTAGATCTGGCCGAAAGCGGTGCGCTCCTTTCCCCCGCGACGCTGGAGGGAGAAGCGCGTCGCCTGCTGGCGGATAGCCGGGCAGGGGAGGCGCGGCGAAGTTTCTTCCACCAGTGGCTGGGCCTGACCCGGTACCCCGACAAGAGCCGCCGGACATACCCCGACTGGGGGCCGGAATTGTGGGCGTCCATGCGGCAAGAGATCGACGCATTCGTCGACGATCTGTTCACGGGGGGCGACGGACGGCTGACGACCCTGCTGGCGGCGTCCTACACCTTCGTCGACACCCGTCTCGCTTCGCTTTATGGCGTCCCAGTTCCGAAGGCTCCTGGCTCGTCGCGCGTCGAGTTGCCTTCTGGGCAGCGTGCTGGCGTGCTGACCTCCGCGGCCCTGCTGTCCGCCCTGTCGCGTCCCAGCGAGCCATCGCCCATCCACCGGGGCAAGTTCGTACGCGAGAACCTGCTGTGTCAGGGCGTGCCCGATCCGCCGCCCAATATCGACATCACACCCCCACCGATGGATCCGACGAAGCCCACCAAGGAACGGTTCGCGGAGCACCGGGAAAGCGGTGTGTGCAGTCGCTGTCACGCGCTGATGGATCCCATCGGCTTCGGATTCCAGCGATACGACGGGGTGGGCCGGTGGCGCAGTACCGACGGAAATTTTCCGGTCGACGACGGGGGTGAAATCGCGGGCAGTGTGGACGCGGACGGCGCGTTCGTAGGTGCCCGGGCGCTAGCCGACCGCCTGGTGCGCAGTCCGGAGGTTCAGATGTGCATGACGCGCCAGTGGTTCCGGTTCGCGATGGGGCGTGCCGAGAGTGCCGAGGATATGCGCGGCCTGCGTCCCGTGTTCGAGCGATTCGTGGGCTCCGGCCTGGACATGCGCGAGCTCGTGATTGCGCTCGCGACGAGCGACCTGTTTCGCGGCTCTCCGCTTGTCTTATCGAGGGCGGAACGATGAACACCCTGCGCGTGTGCCGTTTGTCCCGCCGCGCGCTCTTGCGTGCGGCCGGTATCACGGCGCTGGCACCCTTCGTTCCCACCCTGGAGGCGCGTGCCGGCAAGCGGCCCTTACCCAAGCGACTGATCTTCTTCTTCAGCTCTAACGGCACCGTACGCGAGCGGTGGCTGCCCATCCAGGGTCCTGGGGAACTGGTGCTGTCGGATATCCTGAAGCCGCTCGAGGCGCACAAGAGCAAGCTTCTGGTCATCGACGGCATCGGGTACAATTGTACCCACGGGGCGCGGGACGGCCACGAAGGGGCCATGCCAGCCGCGCTCACCGGCAGCGTGCCCCAGACCATCGATACCGCCAAGAAGCGCAGCCGCGCCTCGGGCATATCGGTGGACCAGCTTGTCGCGAACGCCTTCGCCAGGGAAACCAGATTCCCCTCGCTGGAGTGTGGCGTGCAGGTCGACACGTACGATGCCGAGGTGTACGCGCTGTCCTATGCGGCACCTCTGTACCCGATTGCGCCCGAGAACGATCCGTACCACCTCTGGGCCCGGGTGTTCGGCGCGCTTCCCCTGGGCGGTGCCAGACCCGGGAGGGCCGCGCTCGATCGGCTGCGCGCACGCCGGAGCGTGCTGGATCTGGTCCGCGCCGATCTGCGCTCGTTGACGCCCATGCTTGCGCGCGACGAGCAGCGGAAGATGGCTGCACACCTGCAGGCGGTGCGAGAGATCGAACGTACCCTCACCACCGGTCCCGGACCGGCGCGCAACCTCGCCTGTACGGCGCCGGCCCAGCACCTTCCCATCGACGTGCGCGAAAACGACAACATCCCGCTGGTGGCCAAGCTACACACCGACATTCTGATTGCCGCGATGGCTTGCGATCTGGTGCGTGTCGGTACCATCCAGCATGGTCGCGGCGGAGCCAACCACCGTCTGTCGTGGCTGGGCGAGGAACTGGGCAGCAACCGGGCCATCAAGGGTGACGGCACCGTCGGGATCCACGGCCTGGCCCACAACGAGGCAGATCCCACCGCGCGCGAGCTATTGGTCCAGTGCCACCGCTGGTATGCGAGTCAGGTCGCCGACTTTGTCTCTCGGTTGTCGGCGATCCCCGAGGGGAACGGGACCATGGCGGATCGGACGCTGGTCGTCTGGATGAACGAACTCGGCACCGGCAACCACTCGCACAAGAACGTCCCGTGGGTTCTGGTGGGCAACGCTGGTGGCTACTTCCAGACCGGACGTATGCTGCAGTTTCCCGGGCGGGCGCACAACGACCTTCTTCTGTCGATAGCCCATGCCTCGGGACTGGAGGACGTCGCCTCGTTCGGGGCCCGGAACCACTGCACGGGACCCTTGCCCGGACTGACCTCTGGCTGAATCGTTCAGCGGCTCGCGCGTGCCGGCCGCTCGAAGCGGACGTCGTCCACGAACAGGACGTCCTCGAAGTTCCATGACGTCTCGATAAGCATGAAGGCCAGTCGGTGTGTTGCCCCTTCTTTAGTTGTTCAGCCGGCGAAACCTGAAGGGCGCGCTGGTCGCGATGGAAACCAGCAATTCGCGCATATCCTGGTTCGTGCTGAT
>JAYUUT010000184.1:0-6674 GCA_043754455.1 Myxococcales bacterium | reverse complement strand
CATTTGCGGCTCGGCAGCGCCATCGCTCCTCGCCTTTCTGCACGCCTGAGAAGCGACCCAGGCCACTGCTGTCGATAGTTCGGGCTGTGAACGGTTACCGTTTTTTTAACCAGGTGCGCGCCAGTTCCAACCGTTGTTCCAGTTGGCGCACGGAGGCCTCAGTCACGCGTTTGATCTGAAGTTTTTTGTTCAGATCGGCATTCACTTCGGCGTGGCCTTTGCCCATGAAATGCACCAATTCTCGGACGATTTCGCTGTTTTGTTCGCGCAAAATGCGGCGGCGTTCAAGCGGATTTGTGGCCTTGGGCCCGGATTGTTCGGTTGACAGGGCGATGGAATCTGGTTCTGGCAAAGGTGGCTCGGATTCTGGATCTTCCAGAAACAACGGTTCGAATACCGCGACGTCGGGGCCACCGACCATATCGGGAATGACCTCGCTCTCGTCCTCGGCGATGACCTGTTCGGTTTGTAGTGGCCGTCCCTTGTCGTCTAATGCCACCGACGAGATGACCTGGAATAGGGATAGTTGTTCGGGCTCTAGCGCGTCTTCGGGGTTTTCGGCAGGGCGCGCGTCGGATGAAGGTGCAGCGTCGGTTTCGGGTTCGGGGCGGCGCAGGCTGTGACGACGCTGTTCCGCGATGGCGTGGGCGAACGCCCGAAGGCGGGGATCGTCGGGAATGAACATGTACGCCATCTGGCGACCCGTGCCCCCCACCCACCGGACCAGGCGCCCGACGGCCTGCCGGAAAAATAGTTCCGTCACCGTGTTGGTCGCATAGACACCAACGCGCAGGCGGGGGATGTCCACGCCTTCGGACACCATGCGCACGGCAACGATCCAGGGCGACAGGCCATCAGCAAAATTAGCGATTTTTCGCGAGGCCTCCGGATCGTCCGAGGTCGCGATGGTCGGGGACAGTCCCAGGTCGTCCGTCATGATGGCGGCGATGGCGCGGGCGTGATCTTGATCGATGGCGATGACCAGTCCGGCGGCATGGGGATCGCGTGCGCGCAGATGCAAAAGCTGGTTGTGGGCCTGGCGTAGGACACCCGGCAACCATTCGCCATCGGCGTCTAGGGCGGCGCGCAGACGTTGGCTGCCTAGTTCCCGGCCCAGGCGATCATCGAAGGTGGCGGCGTAGTCCTGGCCGTCCGATGCGGTCCATTCCATATGGCCGTTAATGCGCGGAAAGTATACTGGGCGTACCACGCGGCGATCTTCTAGGGCCTGGCCATAGCCGTATTCCAGATCGGGTTCGGCCAGATCGTTCTTGTACCGGACAAACGGAATCGTATGCAGATCGGAACGGAAGGGTGTCCCCGACAGACACAGGCGGCGGGTGGCGTGTTCGAACGCGGTGCGAACCCCGTCACCCCAGGATCGGCTTTCCCCGGCGTGGTGGATTTCATCCAAAATGGCCAGGGCTTCGCGGACCAGGGGCCGCAGGGCCAAAGGGTTCGCGGCCACCTGCTGGTAGGTGACAACAACGCCGTGAACATCCGACGGCAACGCGCCAGAGCTGGACGACCAATCAGGATCCAAATGGATGCGAAACCGTTCGGCGGCTTTGGCCCACTGAATTTTTAGATGTTGTGTGGGGACGACGATGACCGCCCGGCGCACCCGCCGCGCGACCAAGGCCCGTTGCAGGCCGCCCAGGGCGAAGGTGGTTTTCCCGGCTCCGGGGGTTGCCACGGCCAAAAAATCGCGCTCGGTGCTGGCTTCGAACCGCGCCAGGGCCTCCCGCTGCCAGGCGCGCAACCGGATGCCCTGGACCCAGCCGGGCTGTGGCAGGGGAGGGGTGGCGGGGGGCGGCGGAAGGTCGGTCACGGTGAAGAGGGCAGGGCCCGGGGCGGGGTGATCTATCCGGTCCAACCCCAGGCGTCGACCGGTTTTCTTTGCTCAAGGAATTCGACGGGGGCTCCGATACCAGTTCGGAACTTTTAACCACTTTGGAGGCATGGCACGATGATGAAGACGCTTGCGTTTACCCTTGGCACCCTGGTCCTGACATCGTCTGGCTGCGGCAGCGACGAGAACGTATCAAAGGGCACCGTTAACATGGCGCAGGCCAAAAGCACGGTGACGGCGGCGGCAGGAATGAAAGGGGCGGCAGACAGCAAGGATGGGGCGAAAATGGCCAGCGCTGCGATTTCGCTCAATGGGGCGTCGGCAAATTTGGTGACACCATCTGCAGGCAAGGCCCTAACGGTGGAGGATCCCGTTCAAGTGGCCGCGGCCGAGATGGCGGCGGGCAGCCCGGCTTGCGACGACAAGAAATGTGTATTTTCGAACTACGGCGTCGGCGGCCAGTCGATGAACGGTCAGTTTGAATACGCGGATGAAGCGGACGGCAAGAGGGTCAAATGGGATCTGACCATCAAGGCGGCCAATATTGGTGGCGCGGGCCAAGGGCAGGCGGTTGCCGGCAACTTCGATTACAAGGGGGCGGGGAACATCTTGGTGTCGGGCGCGAAATTGGAGGGAACCAGCACCGTCACCGCAAGTTTTTCGGGCATGAGTATGGGGCAAAACGTGAAGGGCGGATTTGAGACCCTGGTCAAATATAAGGCAATCGTCCTGACGGGCGGCCAGGCGACGGGTGGCAGTCTGTACGCAAAGTCTACGAGCGAAGGTTCAAGTGGCGGCCAGTCCGGCAGTCAGTCGTACGAAGGCACGGTCGAGTTCAAGTAGGGGCCTAGGTCGTAGGCGCGCCGACAGGTGGGCGTTTGGGACAGATGAGGGGAAGGGATTGATCAGGAAGGGAGGCGTTTTGGATGTTATCCTTGGGTAAAAGAGGTTCGCCTATGACTTTGTTTTTTCGATCGCTTGTGGCGCTGGTTTTGTTTTGCGGGACGGCGTATGCCCTTCCAGCGGGTGATCCTACGGGATTGCCGATTATCGAACCGCCGATAGTGGACTGCGTTGCCGACGCGGACTGCGGCAGGTCGACAGCCTGCCTGTCTTATGTTTGTAAGGCGGGGACTTGCGTGAAGGTGGGCGCGGCGACCGGCACGGTCTGCCCCGATGACGGCGTCGTCTGCACGGATGACAAATGCGACGGATCGGGGTTGTGTGTCCATCCCAACAAGGCGGCGGGCGGGACCTGCGACGACGCCAAACCCTGTACCTATGCAGATGCGTGCGATGGAAACGGTGTGTGTGCGGGGCGGCCACTGACCTGCAGTGATGGAACTTGTGTCACCCGCAGCTGCGATGGGACGGACAAATGCAAGGAAGTCCCGAAAATGCCGGGGACGCTTTGCGATGACATGTTGGCTTGCACCTATGCTGATGCGTGCGACAGCGCGGGGGTTTGTACGGGGAAGGCGATTTCCTGCACCGACAGCGAATGTGTGAAACGCAGCTGTCAGAACCTGGATAAATGCAGGGAAGAACCGAAACCCTCCGGAACCACCTGCACCGACGGGGCTATCTGCACACATTCGGACGCCTGCGATGGCATGGGCACCTGCGCTGGCAAGGCCATCACCTGCACCCACGATACCTGCAACAACCGGGCGTGTAATGGCGGGCCGAACTGCACCGTGACCCCCAAAACGGGCACGATGTGCGACGACGCCAATGTGTGTACTTACGGCGATGCCTGTTCACCCCAAGGCGTTTGTGCGGGGACCGCGCTTTCATGTGTCAGCGATGCGACGACGGTGAAGTCTTGTAATGGAACCGCGACTTGTTTGTCTATGCCGCGCGTGGGGGCTGCCTGTGATGACAATGATCCTTGCACCAAGGATGACAGCCGGAAGGCCAATGGCACCTGCGGCGGCACCGCGTTCACCTGTCCGGTCAGCGGGTGTTTGATGGCCAACGAATGTGACGGCGCCGGGGGCTGTCGGCCCAAGGCCAAACCCGATGGCACCGCATGCGACGCGGACGGCAGCAAATGTACGCCCAATGATCTGTGCCGGGCGGGTTCATGCGTGAAGGACACGAAAACCGTCACCTGCGTGGAAAAGGACTGCAACGCGGTTTCCTGCAACCCCACAACCGGCAACTGTGACTATAAGCCGTCAACCGGCGGGGCCTGCGGCGCAACGGGCTGTTTTGCCAGCGGCATGTGTAACGAAGGCATGTGTTCGGGAAAACCAAAAGATTGTTCGGCCTTGGCGGGACCGTGTACGGCGGGTGCGTGTGACGCGAAAACCGGAAGCTGCGTGGTGATCAACAAACCAAACGGCACCGCATGCGGCGGAGGCGGCAAATGTGCGATGGGCGCGACCTGCATGCAGGGCGTGTGTGAACTGCCTAAGACAACATGTCCTGTGCCCAGCAACCCGTGCCGCGTGGCCAGCTGCGATCCGGCGACGGGTCAATGCGCAGAATCGCGTCGTCCGGTCGGAACCGCATGTTCAACCAAGGATGCCTGCGAGGCAGATCCTGTGTGCGACAGCAGCGGGATGTGTGCCGGAGCGCGGGCGGCCATCGGGACGCCCTGTACCGATAGCCTTGGTCTCTTAGGCAAATGTGCGACGGCGTCCTGCACCGCTGATCCCAATGTGTCGCTGCCCGGAATGCCCCGGCGGGGGGCTGAAACGCCGGTTGAACCTGATCCAACGCTGACCCCCGGGGGAAGCCGCGGCGTCGGGGGCCCAGCCGCATCCGCTGAGGGGGCGGGTGAAAAACCGAAGGATTCCGGCGGCAGCAACGGCTGCGCGATGGCGCCTGGTCAAAGGGGGGCCCGTCCCGCAGGTTTGGCCCTGGCGTTGTTCACCCTCGGGTTGGTGTGGGCACGGCGCAGGCGCAGAGACTGACGGTCATTTAGTAACGGGTTGGGGGGGGCGGTCCTGGGGGCCGGCCCCTTTGCCCTGTTGTCGCTCGCGTTTTTCGGCCTCGCGGAACTGTTTCGCGCGTTCGTCCCCCATCAAGGTCTGGACGTTTTTCTCGGTCGATTTTCGCAGGTCATCGATTTCTTTGCGGGCTTGTCCCGAATCTTTGGTGCCAGATTTCATGTCTTCGATAATCTGGCGCCGGCCCGCCTGCAGGTGCGTAAACAGATCGGTCATCTGTGCGCGTTCGTGTGGGGCCATGGCAACAGTGGCCAGGACTTTGTCCCGCATACGCTGCTCTTTTTCTTCTTCCTTGGGCGCCTTGGATTCCAAACGGGCCTGGCGATCTTCTTCCTTCAAAATGCCCATCGCCCCACGCAGTTGTTTTCGCCCCTCAGGCGTGGCCAGGGCCTCGTGTAGTGCGACGGCAGAGGGAACGTCGGCGGGGGCTGGCACCATCAGGTCAGGCGCGGCTGAACCAAGCAGTCGTGCCGGCAGCGGGCGAGGGGAGGGCGCTGTTCCTGGGCTGTTGCCTGATTCGCGGGAGGACGGTCGATCGGGCGGGCTTTCTGGCAATCCCCGTTCGTTGGGCCGAAAACCGCCAAGCTGACCCTTTAGGTCGCTGAGCTGTCCCGACAGACGAAACAAAAATGCGCCTTCGGCTATGGCGACGATGGACAATCCGAACAGGGCCAGAATGACAGCGATGCGCATGTGAATCCTCTGATTTGTCCTACTTCCTAGCTGTGCCCAACGTTGAGGCGGCGGCGCCAGTTTTTGCAGTTGACGGGGGCGCCTTGCCCCCTGCCTTGACCAGCGCCCGGCGCACCGACGCGTCCAAATCGTTCATTGCGGGGACGTTCCGCAAATTGGGGGGCAAGGCGGCCAGGGCGGCCAGGGCGCTAACGAACGTAAGTCTTGCTTCCTTTTTCCGGCCCGCCTGCACCTGGATTTCCCCCCGCCGCAAAAGCCAGGTTTCCTTCCGCGGGGACGTGGCGGCTAGCTGGTCTACCCGGGCCAGGGCAGCGTCCCACCTGTGCGCACGCAGGTCCAGATCAATGGCGGGCAACTGTAGCGTCACGATCGGGCCCAGTTTCTTCATACCTTCTTCCAGGCCTTTTTGGGCGTCGTCGTAAAGGCCCGCATCGATTTGCGCCTTGTGGCGTTCCAGTAGCTCGTCGGGCGACGGTTGTTTCATGCTGGAGACCGCCTGCGCAAAATCCGCCGCCGCCTCTCGCGTGCGCCCCATCGCCCGGCGCACCCGCGCCCGGTACATCAAGGCCGTGGCATCACCAGGATTTTTTTCGGCATAACGTTCCAAAAGGGGCCGCGCGGCCAGGGCCCTGCCACCGTCTAACAGGACCCGGCCACGCAGAAGGTCCAAGGTTGCAAGGTTGGGGGCCAATTCGCCCGCCTTGGCAAAATCGGCCAGCGCCATGTCGACGTCGCCGTGCGTGCGGTACAGCTCGCCGCGGCTGACATAGGCCTCGGGGCTGTTGTCGGCCTTCACCCGCTTTGTCGCAAGATCAATCAATTCGTGATACTGGCCGTGCCCGGCGGCCGATCCCGAAAATAGAGTGCATGCGGCCACCCCAACCATAAGTTGCTGCACAACACGCGACGTCATCACCCCTGACAATACTTGACGACCGGCGGACATTCCGTAAAACCACCACCAATGTTATCTATTGATTTGCGAGGAAAACGGGCCTTGGTCGCAGGGGTTGCTGACGACGGCGGGTTCGGATTCGCCATCGCCAAAAGTTTGGCGGAGGCCGGCGCCACGATTTGTCTGGGCACCTGGCCGCCCGCCCTAGGCATTTTCAAGACGGTGCTGGAACGGGGAAAATTGGATGCGTCTCTGGTTATGGCGGACGGATCAAAAC
>JAYUUT010000183.1:0-7247 GCA_043754455.1 Myxococcales bacterium | reverse complement strand
GGGCCTGCGCGAACTGCCGCTTTTGGAGAAACGGACGGGATACCTGGCGATGCTGGGAAACCTGGCGACCCTGGCGGGCCTTTTGGGCACCATCACGGGTTTGATCAAATCGTTCGCGGGTGTCGCGGGCGTTGACCCGTCCCAAAAGGCGACCCTGCTGTCTAAGGGCATTTCCGAAGCGATGAACTGCACCGCCTTCGGCCTTGGCACTGGCATCCTCGGAATTGCGGCGTTTGCCTGGTTGAATGGGAAGACCCAGAACATCTTGGACGACGTCGCTGAATTGAAGAAGACCACCGCGAACCTGATTCTCAGCGCCAAGGCGGCGCTGCGCGGTTAGTTTCCCAACCCATTTTTGAAGAGATCAAGGAGCACACCATGATGAAGGCATTTGCAGAGGGTGGCTGGGGGATGTACCCCATTTTGTTCCTGGCGGTGTTGACGGTGATTATCACCATCGAACGCTTCCTGTACCTGACCAAGTCGAAGGTCGATGTCGAGAAATTGATGTCGCTGCTAAAGTCGCAGATCGTTTCGGGGAACATCCGGGGCGCCCTGTCGACCTGCGAAGCGACCCAGGCGCCCCTGACCCGCATCATCGCGGCGGGCTTGCGCAAGTCCGATGGCAGCGAACACGACATCCAGCAGGCCATGGACGAAGAAGCCATGCGCGAATTGCCGCGCATTGAAAAACGGACGGGATACCTGGCGATGCTGGGAAACCTGGCAACGCTGGCCGGATTGTTGGGAACCATCACCGGGTTGATCACGTCGTTCGGCGCGGTCGCGGGCGTGGATCCTTCGATGAAGGCGACCATGTTGTCCAAGGGCATCGCCGAAGCCATGAACTGCACGGCCTTCGGTCTGGGCGCGGGTATTTTCGGCATCGCGGCCTTCGCGGTGTTGAACGGGCAGACCCAGGGCATCCTGGACGCAATCAACCGTGGCACGGTCGAAACCCTGAATCTGGCCGTCGCGGGACGTCCACAGGCAGGCGGCGGACAACACGGCTGAGGACAACACGGCCCAGATTGCGCGGCGTTCGTCTCTGACGATAGGAGTCCCCCATGTCTGTATCAATTCCGTCCGGTGGTAGCGGTGGGAAAAAGTCGCTGAACAGCGAACTGAACCTAGTCCCCTACATCGATTTGCTCACCTGTATGGTCAGCTTCCTGCTGATCACGGCTGTGTGGACCCAACTGGCCCGTCTGCAGGTTTCGCAGAAGGGCCAGGGGCAGGCGGGCGAAGATGCGCCCCCTGAAAAGGTGACGAAGATCGTCATCGTGGTGAACGACAGCGGGTTCAACCTGGTGGTTGACCAGGATCAGTTGCCGATTGCCAAAAAAGGCGACGCCTATGATTTCGAAAAACTGGGCGTGGAAATGAAGAAGGCCAAAGAAGCCCATCCTGACAAGAACGACATCCAGGTGGCGTCAGAGGATCAGATCAAGTTTGAGGTTCTGGTGCAAACCATGGACACGGTCTTGGCCAATCGATTCCCTGACATATCGTTAATCGACGCCGGTGGCGCCGGGATCTGACGGGAGTCGACACATATGGCAATTCACGCTCCACACGCGCAGTTATATAGTTCGGTTAGCCTGGACAGCGCCAAGGCGAAACTGAGCAAGTCCGGGCGCAAGGCCCTATCCGAAGGTCTGAACCTGGTGGCGTACATCGACATGATGACCATGTTGGTCATCTTCTTGTTGATGTCATTTTCGGCGACGGGTGAAATTCTGTTCGTTCAGAAAAACATCACCTTGCCCGACGCGCAGAACTGGGCCGAACTGGAACGCGCCCCGGTGGTGGCGATTTCCAAGGATGTCGTCACGCTGAACGGCAGCCAGGTCGCCACCATGGATGAACTGGGCAAGGAATCTGCGACGGGGGATTTTAAGATCACCGAACTGCACGATCAGTTGGTGACCCTGAAAAACAACTGGAAGCTGCTGCGTCCCAACGAAGATTTCAACGGCATCGCAATTATCCAGGCCGACAAGAAGGTGGAATTCAAGGCCCTGCGCAAGGTGATGTTTTCGGCCCAGGTGGCTGGGTACAACAACGTCAATTTCGCGGTCACGCCCAAGGTCAAAGGTGGCGCCGTCGCCGAGTGACACCCGATCCAGGCGGTAGGCCTGGCGTAAAAGAGAAGGCGACCCAGCTTAGCTGCGGTCGCCTTTTGCATTCAAATGGTCATAATCTGCGCATGCGAGACCATCTGTGGCGGGCGTTGGGAGGGGTGTTGTTGGCCGGGTGTGCCGCACAAGGCACCGACCAAGGGAGCGCGCCGCCGGGGGTTGTCCAGGCACGCGATGCCCGCCCCGGCGAGGTCGCGACATCGCCGCTGCCCCCGCCGCCGCCGATTCCAGCGCCCAGCGTGGCGATTTCCGAAATCATGTATCACCCGGTTTTGGAAAACGACATCGAAAACGACGATGTTGAAAACCACGAATTTGTTGAGATCCACAACCCCGGACAGGCGCCGGTGGATCTGTCGGGGTGGACATTGGGTGGCACCATCAAGTTTGTGTTTCCCAGCGGAACGCGGTTGATCCCGGGGGCGTACCTGGCCATCGCGAAGAACAAACAGAAGTTGATGGCCTTGGCCCCCTATCAGCTAACCGGTGATTTGGTGCTCGGGGATTTCGAGAGCCAGTTGGACAACGGGGGCGGCACCGTGGCACTGCAAGACGCGGCCGGGGTGGTTCGCGATGCGGTAAAATACGACGACAAGTTTCCCTGGCCCGTGGCCGCCGATTCTTTGGGGGTCAGTGAATGGTTTTTGCCGCCCCGGTTGCTGCCTGAAACCAAACACCGATACCTGGGGTATTCATTGGAAAGGGTCAGTTTTACGGTGGCCGCGACCGACGTCGCCAACTGGGTGCCGTCGGCTTTGGACGGGGCGACCCCGGGGCGGGTCAATGGCGCCCGCCGTCTGGAAACGCCACCTGCGATTGTTGAATCAATAACAATAACCCCGCTGGCGCCGGCGCCGGACGAGATCCCCACGATCCGCGTTCGTACCAGCGCGGGCCGGCCTCTGTTGTCGTTGGCAATCGAATGGTTCGTGGACGACGTCACGCGCGTGGATGAAAAAACGGCAACCGTGCCGATGGTGCGCGATGCCGATATGTGGGCAGCGGCGCTGCCTGGCCAGCCAGCCAACAGCATCGTGCGCTATCGATTTTTGGCGTTGTTGAAATCTGGCGCTGCGGCCGACGTTCTGTCGCCCCGTCCGAGCGATCCGTTCAGCCACCACGGGTATTTTGTGACGCCTCCCGTGGCGTCGAAGACGCGGGCCTATCACCTGTTTGTATCGCCCACAGACTGGGGGCGGATGTGGACCCATGTGCAGCCGGATGCGAATTCGGGAAGGGTTCTGGGCTGCAAACTGGGGGTTCTGTTGGGCACCACCCCTGATGGTATGGCGCGGCCCCCTGAAGATCCGGAAGGGTGTCCGGGCAACTGCAAACCCAATTCGAATTGGAACGCGCGGGTTCCGGGCGTATTCGCCTTTGGTGGGCAGATCTATGACGTACGGGTCCGGTATCAGGGCAGCAAGGTCAATCGCCTAAACGGCAAGACGGTCAAGGCGTGGCCGATGGCGGGATTTCAAGGACCCACCGTTGGTGCGAACCCACCGCCGGTGCTGTCCTGGAGCGTGAAGTTCCCTCGCTATGCCGCTTTCGAAGGCAAAGGCACGGTCCTGCTGAACAAAAACACCCAGGCCTGTCCGGGTTTTCCCAACCGCGTGGGAACACGGATGTCCCAGATGTTAGGCATTCCTGCCCCTGATATTCGATTCGCACGAATGAACGTCAATGGCCTGTATTACAACCTGGCGATGGAAATGGAACGGATGGACGACGACCTTCTGGGCCGTGCGTGGAAGGGGGCCGTGCCGGGTGATCTATTCAAAAACGATGGACTGCGCTGGGACGAAGGCCCGTGGAGCTGGGGCGACGGCCGTTTGTTGCAACCAGGATGTGGATTCACGCCGGCCGAACGCATGACCTACAACCTGCCGCGGAAAAATCACGAATGGCGGAATCATGCGGCTCTTATCAAGTTGCATGAAGATTTGGAGGTGGCCCGCAAGGCTGGTGGGGCGGCGTTGCGCAGGTTTTTAGAGACGTCCTTCGATGTCCCGAAAATGCTGGATCACATCGCCAACGTGAACTGGGGCGGCGCCTGGGACGATGCGTTTCATAATCAATTTTTTTACCGTCGCCCCGATGGGATCTGGATGTGGTTGCCTTGGGATTTCGACAACACCCTAAGCTGTGAATCAGCGACAAAATGCGACAATGCGACGCGATCGTTTTACCTGGGGCAGGAAGGTGATCCGTCGAACCGGAACCGTATGTGGAATCATTGGAAGGATGCCTTTTTGCGGGCGTTTCGCCCCGAATACGATGCCCGTCTGCGCGAGCTGAGCAAAACGGTGTTCGCACCCGAGAACATCAAGGGCATAACCGACGCGATTGCCGCCACCTATGACGAAGACGAAGCCAAGGCGTCCCTGGGGGGCGTGGCCTGTGGCAAGGCTGACTTTCAGACACGCATGCAGATCTTTGCTGAAGCGCGTATCAAAACGCTGGGCGCGCTGAAACCGTAAGGGGGTCTTGGTTACGGGGGCCGCAGCCTAAATCGCTGTATTTTTCCTGTGCTGGTAACCGGCAGGTCGCTGACGAATTCCACATGCCGGGGGCGTTTATAGGCCGCAAGTTTGCCCTTGCAGAAGTCCATCAATTCCTGCGCCAGTTCGTCCGATCCGATGTTCCCGGGGTGCAGCACCACGAACGCGCGGGGTTTCGTTAGACCTGCATCGTCGGGATGGCCGACGACGGCGCAGTGGCTGACGGCGGGGTGACACATCAGGGCGGTTTCCACTTCGAGGGGCGACAGCCACAGGCCACCCACCTTCAGCATGTCGTCGGTTCGCCCTTCGAAAATGAAATACCCATCGTCGTCCATCCGGTACCTATCGCCCGTGGCGACCCATCCATCCTGGAAGGTGAGGGCGGTTTGTGTGGGGCGCTGAAAATATTCATGGGCGGTGGTTTCCCCCCGCACCCACAACTGGCCGTCTACAATTTTGACGTCATACCCGGCAACCGGTTTACCGCTGGATCCTGGACGAACGGCGCCCACACGGTTGCAAATGAAGATGTGAAAGGCTTCGGTGTTGCCAAGTCCGTCCAGAATTTCCAGCCCCGTCCGTTCTTTCCAACGTTGCCATAACGGCGCAGGCAGGGCTTCTCCTGCGGAAACGCACAACCGCAGTGACGAGATAGTAGACACCGCGGGGAATTCTGGAATCGCCAGCAGACTGGCATAACCTGTCGGAACGTTGAACAGCACCGTCGGTCGGTAGAGATTCAGAATCTGTTCCACCACCCGGGCCTCGCGCGGAGATTCAGGAACCAGGACAACCGAGGCCCCCCCCGCCCAAGGAAAAAGCAGGTTTCCCCCCGTGCCGTAGGTGAAGAACAAACGAGCTACAGCGTAGGTGCGGTCAGCAGGCGTAAGGTCAAAGACGTTTTGGCCGACAAGCGCCGTTGATATCAGCAGATCGGCGTGGGTATGGTGGATGCCTTTTGGTGGGCCTGTGGTGCCGCTGCTGTAGTTCAAACAACAGGGGTCGTCTGGATGTGTGGGCGTCGTGTCGATGACGGGGCCGCTTTTTTTTACCACTTCGGAAAAGGCAAGTTCTCCCGCACGAGCGGCGCCGCCGACCACCACCAAGGTCACGGTGGCCGCGCAGGCGGTCCGCGCCACGGCCAACAGGGTATGATCGACCACCAGCACGCGCGCCCCCGAATCATTGAGAACGTGCGCAAGTTCAGCACTGGTCATGGCGGTGTTGAATGGTGCCGCCACCGCGCCGCATTTGATCGCTGCAAAAAACGTAATCGCCCAGGCCGGTCCGTCCAGGCACAGAATGCCCACGTGGTCACCCACGCCCAGTCCCACGCGACGAAGGCCGGTGGCGACCTGTGCTACCTGGTCGGCGACGTCGGCGAAGGTCTGCGATCCCCCTGGTGTTACAAGGGCGATTTCTGATCCGCGCGCGGGCAGGTTGCGTTCCAGGATTTCGACCGCGTTGTATTGGTTTCCTAGATCCGCACGGCGCACGATGAGCCCAGTTCTACGACGTCGAAAGCAACCGCGCGAACAGATCTCGAAGGGCGACAGCGGTTAGGGCGGGATCGTGCCGGGCCACCCGGGCGTCGGCAATCAGGGGCGCTGCGTGGATCATAGGTACGCCCAATACGCGCAGGCGATCTTCGTCGATTGTCACCGGCTGGGACTGTTCGACCAGATAACGCTGCGACATTTCTTCGGGCAGTTCACCTTCGTGGGCCAGGACGGCATCGGGCAGGCGTCCTATGTATTTGGCCACCTGCTCCACATAATGTGAGGCCGCATACCCGTCGGTTTCCCCGCGTTTTGTCATGAGGCTGATGGACTGTATCAGGCGCGCCCGCGTTCGCTGCAACACGTCCGCCATACCCCGGACCAGTAGGATGGGGATTAGAGATGTGAACAGATCTCCGGGGGCAAATACGATGAAATCGCTTTCTGAAAGGGCGTCCAGCGCGTCCAGATTTGGGGCCGCGGATGGTTTTAAGAACACGCGACGAATGGGGATACTGGGATCGTGGCGGGGCACATCGATATGGGCCTCACCTTCGATGATCCGGCCATCACCTAGTTCGGCGCACAACTGAACCTTGTCCCAGGTGCTGGGCATCACGTGACCGCGGGTGCGCAGGATCTTGTGTAGGGCGCGGATGGCCGCCTGTTCAGATCCGTGCAGGCGGGTTAGGGCCAGGAAAAACAGATTGCCCAGTTGTCGGCCGCGCAGGGGCTCTTCTTCAAATCGATACCCCAAAAGGTCCCGCAACATGTGCCCGTCTTCACACAAGGCCAAAAAACACTGGCGTAAATCCCCTGGGGGCAGAATCCCAAATTCGTCGCGCAGGCGACCTGAATCGCCGCCCGAATCCGTCGCCGTTACAACTGCCGTCAGCGACACGTCCTCGTGATCGCGAAAACCCGCCAGGATCTGGTAGGTGCCGTGACCTCCGCCTAGCACCGACACACCTATCCGGGGCGCTACGGTTGCAAAGGTTGCAGAACTTCGGCGGCCTGCCAAGGGACCACGTTCGTTCAATTATTTGCCCATGGTCCAGTCAATGGCGGCATCGAGCAGTTTTTGGCCATCGCCCGTAAGTGTT
>JAYUUT010000182.1:0-3263 GCA_043754455.1 Myxococcales bacterium | reverse complement strand
AGCCGTTTTTTGGTCATGGACGTGGGTGGTTCCCTGTTCAATGAACCATTTTAAACGTTTCGGTCCCTTTCGCGATTACGGCAGTGGCGCAGATGTGGGGCCCCCCTACGCGGCGGTTATGTATGGCGGGCGCCGTCTTCGATGAAACGCAGGGCCAGCGCTGTCCAGCCGGTCTGGTGGCTGGCCCCTAGGCCGCGGCCCGTGTCGCCGTGGAAATATTCGTGAAACAGGGCCAAACCGCGAAAATGTGGATCGTTTATAAACCGAGGGTCGTCGCCGTGGGCGGGGCGTCGGCCCCGGGGGTCGGGCAGGAATAGGGACGCCAGTCGACGCGCGATCTCTCGCGACACGTCCTTCAGATTCATGAAGATCCCGGATCCGGTAGGGCATTCAACCTGCAAATCTTCTCCATAAAAATGGTGGTACCGTTCCAGGGCTTCGATAAGCAGGTAATTGACGGGCATCCACACGGGGCCGCGCCAGTTTGAATTGCCCCCAAACAACCAGCTATCCGATTCGCCGGGGACGTAGGCGACCCGGTGAATTTCGTCACCTGCGTAAAAACTGTAGGGGCTGGTTTCGTGAATTTTGGAAAGCGATCGAATGCCGTAGGGGGACAGAAATTCGTTTTCGTCCAACATATAACGAAGCACACGAACCAATTGGGCGCGGCTGGCAATGGCCAGCAGAATCCGGGGAGATTCGCCTTCGGACAAGGTCACTCGGTGGGCCAGATCTTTTCGATGTTCCAGGAACCAGGTCAGTCTTTTTCTGAAATGGGGCAGGTGGCTGATGGTGTCGATGTCCAGGACTTCGACAGCGATAAGCGGCAGTAGGCCCACCATGGATCGGACTTTTAATGGCGTTGATTGTCCATTGACGTTTAATTCATCGTAATAAAATCCGTCATCGGGATCCCAAAGTCCGGTGCCCCCGAAGGTGTTGATGGCTTCGGAAATCGCGACGAAATGTTCAAAAAATTTCGAAGCGAGATCGTCATAGATTGGTTCCTGGCGCGCCAATTCCAGAGCAATCGACAACATGGTGAGGCTGTAAAACGCCATCCAGGCCGTTCCATCGGCCTGTTCCAAATGACCACCTGTGGGCAGGGGTTTTGAACGATCAAACACCCCCACATTGTCCAGGCCCAGAAATCCGCCGCCGAACAGGTTGCGTCCCGCCAAGTCCTTGCGGTTTACCCACCAGGTGAAGTTCAGCAGCAGTTTGTGAAACACCTGGGCCAGAAATCCGCGATCGCGGCGCCCATCGGACGTCAGGCCGATCTTGTAAACGCGCCAGGCCGCCCAGGCGTGTACGGGCGGGTTGGCATCCGACAGTGCGAATTCATAGGCGGGCAATTGTCCCGACGGGTGCATAAACCATTCGCGCAACAACAGGCGCAGTTGTTCGCGCGCAAAGGACGAATCAATCCGGGCAAACGGAATCATGTGAAAGGCCAGATCCCAGGCCGCGTACCACGGGTATTCCCATTTGTCCGGCATGGAAATGACGTCGCGGTTGTATAGGTGCTGCCATTGCACATTGCGGCCGATGCGACGGGCTGCGGGGGGATGGGGCAGTCCCGGATCACCTTCAATCCAGGTGCGAACGTCATAGTGATAAAACTGTTTGGACCAAATAAGGCCCGCATACCCTTGGCGGATGACCGAAGCGGCAACGGGATCAAGAGGACCCAACCGTTCGGCGTAGAATTGATCGGCTTCGGCAAGCCGGGCCGCCCAGATGGCCGAAAAATCGCTGAAAGTTGTGGTGGCGGTCTGGCACAGGCGCAGGCGCAGAGTGACCGACGTCCCCGGGGGGACATCAAAACGATTGTGAAAGGCCGCCTTGGTTCCCGTGCCCGCAGGATTCACACGATCGGTTCGCCCCCCCACGATGAAATCGTGAAATGCGTCCTTGACGAACGGGGTGCGGTTCGGCGTGCCAAACAGGCGTTCTTGGTTGGTTTCGTTTTCCGTGAACAACGCGGGCGTGGGAACTTCAGCGTGTAAATATAGAACGCCCAATGTGGGGTGTACGGCGCGCAGGGCGGATCCGGCGGCGGCGATTTGTGGACGATCGGCGTAGTCTTCACCGGTGCGCCCCCACGCCCAGGTGTTGCGAAACCACAACGTAGGTAGAATGTGCAAGGGCGCGGGGTCGGGACCGCGGTTGTGGGCGGTAATCTGAATCAGCAGATCGTCGGGACCTGCCTTGGCGTATTCAACGAACACATCAAAATATCGATCATCATTGAACACGCCGGTGTCTTCCAGCTCGAACTCTGGATTCAGCCGCGAAAGCCGGGCGTTTTCGTTGACCAGCGCGGCGTAGGGATAGGGCCGTTGCGGGTATTTGTACAGGGCCCGCAAATAGGAATGGGTGGGGGTGGCGTCTAGATAAAAATAACTCTCTTTGACGTCTTCGCCGTGATTGCCTTCTCGGTTGGTCAGCCCGAATAGACGTTCTTTCAAAATGGGATCTTGTTCATTCCACAAGGCCAATGCGAACGCCGCCCGTCCCTGCCGATCGCAGATTCCTAAGAGGCCGTCCTCACCCCAGCGGTAGGCCCGGCTTCGGGATTGATCGTGAGGGAAATATTCCCAGGCCTCGCCGTCCGCCGAATAATCTTCGCGCACGGTGCCCCATTGCCGTTCGGCCAGGTACGGGCCCCAGCGTTTCCAGTTCAGGATGCGCCGGCTGTCCTCGAACAGGCGCAGGCTTTCTGGATCTGTGAACCGGGATGGGGCAGGGGGCGACACAGGATGAGCTTACACCTGCCTCGCGCGGTACAATCAACCCGATGACCGCCGCCGCGCGCGCGCGCTACAAGCTGAAACTGCAACAAATCCGGGCCGAGATCTTGGCGGAAGGTGATCTGGCGATAGAACCTACGCGCAAGGATGCGTCCGATATCGGGGGCGATGAAGATGAACAGCCCTTGGCCGAGATGAACCAGGCGATAGCGTCCAAACGCAACCACACGCGGACGGACATCTTGGCGCGGGTCAACCGGGCGATGACCCGCATGGTGGCCGATCCCGACATGTTTGGGACCTGTAGCGAATGCGAAGAACCGATCGGAAAACGGTTGGAACTACTTCCCTATGTTGAACTTTGTACCGAATGCCAGCAGGCCCGGGATGGCAGCCCCCGGTTGGGGCGGCGGAAAAACCTGCACGATTTCAAACTGAAGTAGGGCGGCGCAGCCCCTGCGGGTAGGCCTTCCGCAAAATCGCGGCGATTTGCTGTAGCCCCACGTC
>JAYUUT010000181.1:0-13335 GCA_043754455.1 Myxococcales bacterium | reverse complement strand
GCCTTTTTCTCGTAGGCGTCTTTGACATCGTCCTTGCTGATGAAATTGGCTTCGTGTCCAACCGACTTGTACAAGCTGCCGCCATCAGACAGACCCGCGGACCGCATCAGATCTTCGTCAATCACGTCGGCTGCGGTGTAGATGCCCTGGTACGCACCATTGACGTAAAGAACGGCGCTGTACGACTGAATACGAATCGTGCCGAGGCGATTCCACACATCGAAGGACAGACGCTGCCGGATGTACGAATTGTCGTCGAAGGTCGATATCAAAACAACGCGCCGCTTGCCATTGAAGCCCCCAGCCTGGTCCTGGTCGCTGAACAGCGCCTCTCGGGGAAATTTCATCGTGTAACTCTTTTTGGGATATCCCAACGACGATCGGCCATGGAATTTTGCTTCCGCTCCAGGATAGGATTTGCCCCGATAAAACACCCGGGCGGGGGTGTGCGCCGTCGAGTTGATCTCAGGGGATGTTTGCAGGTGAAAAACCGGAAGGCCCATCTCCTCGGTGTAGGTCGTGATGTCAGCAATGGGCTTGTTGGCTGGGTCGTCGAATAAATCGGCCACCCCGATCTTGAAGCTGCCCTTGTCGGCAACGCCCATCTGTCCCAGGGCGATTTCGTAAACACCTGCTTGATCAAGGCCCGGCGTCCACCGAAACACATGGTCGGTTGAATTGAAGTTCGCTCCGAAAGGCATAGGTGAGACTGAAAGGGCCAAGCCAGCCGTCGAAAGCCCCGTGAGGCAAGACAGCTTCACAACGATGGTTTGCCCTTCTTCGATGAAGTAGGGACCGCCAGCAGTCGGCGCACATAAGCGGGTCGGCGAATCGGCACGCCCCCCCAACCACGGGCGCTGGCCATCAGGATCGCTAAGGGTCACGTCCGTGAGCCCATCGAATACGCTGGGGACAGCCCGCGCCTGCCCAGTCAACGCCGCTTCTTCGGCCCGAGGCGCCTCGGAAGCGGTCGGCGCCATACACCCAAGCGATGCCGCAAACGCTAAATAACTGAGGCGTACTTGGGTCATGGATGTTGTGATTAGATCTATCGTTAGTAACCTGGCAAACATTAGAAGTTCTTAAAAAGATATGCTGCCTGCGTTTTGTGTAATATTTTCACTATGTTACGACATTCTCTCGATCGTTATCAGATCTAACGCTAAAGTCCAAAGCCATGGCCGCTGCCTTTCATGCTGCTTTTCGCAGTCGCACGCCCGTAGCCCACGACACCGTCGAACTGACTTTCGACCTCACAGATCCTGCGTTAGCGGATTTCCGGGCGGGGCAGTTCGTGACTTTGACGGTGGGCGCAGATCCGACCGGGAAAGACTTGCGACGCAGTTATTCGATAGTCGGCGCGACGGGATCTGGACGGCCCTTGCGCCTGATTATTAGGCTGGTGGACGGGGGCCCCGGATCGGCGTTCTGGAACCAACTGAAGGTGGGCGAACCGGTGGCCATGACGGGACCCCACGGGTTCTTCACACTGCCCCCCGAACATCCTGGCGATTTGGTGTTCGCGGCGACCGGCACGGGGCTTGTTCCCATCATGGCGATGCTGACCGAACTACAGACGCAGCGCCGTAGCGGCGACCGGCACGTGTACTGGGGGTTGCGAAACGAGGCCGATCTGTTTGCCGTCGATGAGGTGCAAACATTATGTGATCGGGCGGGCGCAAAACTGCACACATACCTATCCCAGCCGGGCCCCGCCTGGGACGGCCTTCGAGGACGCATCACGCCGGCCATCCTGGCCGCCCATGTAGGGCTCCGCACCCCCACGTTCTACCTGGTGGGCAACGGTTCGATGATTCAGGAACTGAAAACTGGCCTTCAGGGGCTGGGCGTTGACAGGAAGAAACAAATTCGCACCGAATCCTTCTACGACTGACGGCTATGATTGTCAGGGTATGACGTCCGTGCCGCCATGGTTCGCCGTCTTTGCCCTAGGGGCCGCCGCCTGCACAGAGGCCGGGCCGACGCCGCAGCTTCTGCGCGTAGACCCCGCCCAGGGGTTCAGCGATCGGGATGAACGGATGTCGTTGCTCGGCGATAGTTTCGTGCCTTCCTATCACGTGGCTGCTGGCGACCGACGGCGGGTGGCCCACGCATCAGGCTTCACGGGCCGGGTCGTTTCAGATGCGGCGGCGGTCGTTCTCAAAGATTTTGGCTGGGTTTCCCAGGTCGAAGTGACGGCCACCCTTGCCCAAGGCTTGCCCGCAGGCATCTACGCGATTGAACTGACCGATCCGCGAGGGCGCACCACGATCCTTTCTGATGCATTCGTGTCGCTGGGGCCCGATCGGCTTGCCCCGGAATTAAATTTTGAAAGTCCAGACCCCCAGCGTCCGTTTGCCAAAGGCGTCGTCGTAGACGCACAATTGGTCGTAAGTGATGGGCCCGGATACCTGAACACCGTCGAATGGAGCGCCAACGTGGCAGGCGCCACGTTTGCGATCGGAGCCTGTGCGGTCCCCGTTCGCGCCCACGATTTGACCTGTCGATTCACCATGACCGTCCCTGCCAACAGCCACGAAAACGACGAACTTCGTCTTGTGGCCACGGCAAGTGACGGCGCGACTCCCCCCAATATCAGCGAAGAAACCATTGTTGCGCGGCTGCGGGCATCGCCTTTCACCCAGGGCATTTTCCCGCGCCTCGGCGGCACAGCGGGCGGAACCGAGGTGGTCATAACGGGAGACGGCTTCCTTCCCGGAACACAGGTTCTTGTGGATGATGTGCCCTTGATCCCAGCGGGCGGAATCAGACTAGATGATCGAACAATGACAGGACGGACACCACGGCACCGCCCCGGCCCGGGCACATTTGTCGTGCGCACGCCCATCGGAGATGCGACGGTGCCGGGACCTTTTGATTTTCAACCCCCGCCTGAAGTGTTCGTCGTCGCCCCTTCGGCAGGCCCCGCCGCCGGGGGCGCACCCGTCCAGATCCTGGGCCAGCGGTTTTCCGAGAACACGGTGATCCTGTTTGGTCCCAGTCTGGTATCCGCGACCGCGCTGCTAAGTCAACGCTTCGTGGGACCAACCGAGATCATCGGGCGCGTTCCGGCAGGCACTGGAGCCACGGCGATCTGGGCCTTTGACGCCGCCACAGGATTCACGCACCTTGCCGAGGCCTTCTTGTACCTGCCATGAAGCTGCTGCCAAAATTCGCTCTGCTTTCGTTGGGCGTCGCGGCCATTCCGCTTGGAATAGCGGGCGTGTCGTCGTTTCGGATCAGCCGCGATTCGTTGTTCGAGGCAATCCGAAGTCACGAACGGCTGGTGGCCGATCAGGGGGCCGAATTCGTCTCCGTCCATTTGGAACACCTGCGGGGGACCCTGCTGGCTGAAGGACGGGTGCTGGATCGATCCCACGCGCGTGCCTCCCTGGGCAAAGACGCGGTCGTGCTGGCAAAGTTTCTGCAGCTTATTTACCACCAAAATGACGACTTCTCGGCCGTCCTTGCCGTCAACGACAAGGGGGTGCCCTTGGCGACGCCTTCGTTTCAGATTCACCCCCGCCCTGGGGCCACCCTGGGACATCACGAACCCTTTGGTCCCCAAGATCTTGCTATAGCCTCCGCGCACATCCCCATATCCCAGGCCCTCGCCGACGGATTTGCCGTGGGCAGCGTCTTCAGTGCGGGGAGACCCAGTGTGGCTCATGTGATCCTCGCTATGCGCCATGAGGGGCTGCCCGACGATCCACCCGCGGTCGTCGCCGTAGCTGTGTCCCTGCGTCGCCTGGCACAATACGCGGCTTCCCTATCGCAATCAGATAGGGACGTCGTGCTGCTGGACGGAGAGGCCCGCGAGATTGCTTCGGGACGATCTATCGGGCCACCGACCCTATTGCCCCGGCTACTACCCGGTGCGAACAAAGGCGCCCTGCCCCGCCAGGACTGGACGGGGATCTATGAAAGCAAAGGCCGACGGGTCATCAGCGCCTATAGCCCCGTGCACGACTTCCCCATGGGGGTGGTTATCGAACGTGCCGAGGCCAGCGCGCTGGCCCCGATACGGCGGCTTGGGTGGGCGACCCTTTATTGGATCGGCGTTTCGGGCGCGGTCGCCGCAGCGGTCGGCAGTGTGTTTGCCCGATCAGTTTCAAAACGTGTACGGGCGTTGGCTGATGGATCGCGCGCCATCGCCCAAGGACGCCTGGACACACGATTGCCAATCCCGTCAAATGACGAGTTCGGCGATCTGGTTCGGGCCTTCAACGCCATGACAACATCACTAGAGGCAGCCCGCACTGAATTGAGGCGACAAACCACCGAAATAACGTCTTGGAACGAAACGCTTGAGAAACGGGTAGAAGAGAAAACCCTCGAACTGCGCGACGCGCAGGAAATGTTGTTACGATCACGATCCCTGGCGACGATTGGATCGCTGGGGGCTGGGGTCGCACACGAAATCAACAACCCCCTCGCGGGCGTGCTGGGTCTCGCGCAGCTTTTGGCCAGCGACCTTCCGTCCGATCATCCAGCCGCACCTTTGGTCCGGGACATCGAAGTGCAGGCGTTGCGCATTTCAGGCATCGTTGCGAATCTGTTGCGCCTGTCACAACAGCAATCGGGGGAAGATTTCCGTCCGCTTGATCTGGGCGACGTCGTCAGCGATGCCCTTGAACTACTGGGGGCGGCAACATTGGCCGACGCCGGAATCGAGATCATCCGCAACATTGCGACCCCGTCACCCCCCATCCGTGGCAGCGCCGCTCAGTTGCAGACGGTGTTGGTCCACTTGATTCAGAACGCCCGCACGGCCATGCCGGCGGGGGGCAAATTGGTCCTTGAAAGTTCTCGCCCCGAAGAAAACGTTCTGCGTTTGCGCGTGACTGATTCTGGACGAGGCATCGACGCTGAGTTGCTGCCCCGAATTTTCGACCCCTTCGTCAGCACACGCGATCATGGCAGTGCGACCGGCACCGGCCTATCCGTGGTCCACAAGATCGTGGAAGATCATGGAGGCACCGTTCGCGCCCAGAGCGTCCTGGGGCAGGGGACCACCATGTGGCTGACCTTTCCGATTGATGTGTCCGCAGGGCTCCTGTCATGAACCCACGCGGCCAGCGGCGGCTGTGGAAATCTTTGGCCCTTGTAGGCTGTATCGGCGGCGTCTTGGCCCTCGCGACGGCGGCGTCCCGTCACATATTTGAGACACCCGGGGACTCTGAGACTGGGGCGCACCCTGTACCGCAGGTGGAGAATCCGGCGACCAGTCCCGCGAACGATACCAACGCCCAATTTCGGGTGGCGTCGCTTGAAGGGACGGTGGAAACCCTTCACGCTGGCCAGTGGTACACCGTACAGGCCGGAGATCAGATCGCAACGACCGATATACTGCGCACCGCCCGGGGTGGGCGCGCGATCTTGCGGCGGGGAAGTACCGAGATTGAGATTAAAGAAAACGTTGATATCCGTCTAGACCAGGTGACGGCGCAGACGCCCCGGTTCGACGTGCTTCGGGGCGCAATCACCGCGTCGGTCACCGATCCCAAAGAGGAATTGCAGATCACGGCCCGGGGTGCCCAAGCGAGGAACGAGGGATCCGCGCGATTCATCGTCGCTCTTGATCTGCGAGGTCAAGTGCGGGTGGCAGCCATGACAGGCGCCGTTCGGTTCAGCAACGCAGGCGCGCAGGTGAGCCTTGGCGCTGGGGAGGAAAGCGTCGCTGCGCCCGGCGAAAGTCCGATGCCCCCGCAGGCCATCCCCGACGAACTGGTGCTGTCGGTCTTCTGGCCCGATGATGCCCGTCCTGAACGCAGCGCCCCCCTTGCGGGCCAAGTCGCTCCATCCACACGGGTGATGGTCAATGGCCATGATGTCCCGGTCGACAATACGGGAAAATTCCACGCACCGGTCGATCTGGCCGTCGGTCCGAACAATGTGAGGGTCGAAGCTGAAGACATCTTAGGACGAAAGAAATCAGTCACACACATGGTGGATCGGGTTCCGCGTGCGCCCACCCTTGAGACAAAAAAAGGTCCCTTGTGGGAGCCTTGACAGGCATGTGCCTGCTGAGACTGTCCCTTGCTTGCTCACTCGCAACCATTCTGGCCGTTCCTTACGCCACGGCCGGCGAATCAGTCACTATCACCCCGTCAAATCCTGCACCCGTTCTGGGTGTCGATGACGAGGTCGAACTTGTCATCCGAGCGCCCGTTGCCGTAGTGGACGGACCGCCCCGGGTGCTGACAAGTGTTGGTCGTATTGATGCTGTGTCTAGACTGTCGGCCAACGAATTCGCCGTGCGTTTCGTGCTGCCCGACACCCGTTTTCCCCAGGTGGCGTTGATAGCCGTCCAGTTTTCCGACAAAAGTGTGGCCCTGGGCTTCCTGTCCCTGCGGCTGCGAGCCTTGACGAAGCTGAGCTTTCGGACCGACCCGGACGCCCAGGTCACGCTGGTTGTGGGTGACCGGGAACTGGGACCCCAGGCACCCGACAGGCAAGGCGAGGTCACGTTTGCCGTCGCAGTTGCCCCGGGAATCACGGAAGCAAAGGCAAAGTCGCAAAACATTCACGGGAAAATCACGGAACAGGCCATAGATTTGGCTCCGCCGCCATTTCCCCGGCTGTTGATGGTCGCACCAGAGCGGCTTGCGGCTGGGAACGTCGCCACAACCACGGTATTTGTGATCGACGAGAGAGGGGCACCGGGCGATGCCCACCAGATTCATGTAACCACCAGCAATGGGCGTGCACATCCCCTGGGCGGCGCCCCCGGGCAGGAACGATTCCTTGTCCGCGCACCGGGCGCGGTCGACATCAACTTTCTGACCGTCACCGCCAACCTGCGCAGCGTGGCCGCAACAACGACCCCCGCGCGCGCGATTGCCGCGTCTTTCGACATTGCCCTGGTTCCGGGGCCCCCAGCGTCCCTAGAACTTCGGCCTGATCGCCCTCGGCTACCCATTGGATCAGGGATTTCAATGTGGGTCATGATCACGGCGCGTGATTTGTTCGGGAACCGCACAGACGCTGACGGCGTGGAACTTTTCGCCAACGGCGAACGGTCATCCCTGCATCAATTGGCCGACGCCCAACTAGCAGGGTCAGTCCCGGCACCGGATCGTTATGATGGACGTGTCTCGGTCCAGATAGACGCCGTGCTGGCGGGATTGCATACGTCAGTAAAGGTGCCCCTGTCGAATTTTCCGCCGCTCCGGGCGGCGCCGAAGGCAGCACACCCCGTCGACCCCAATCTCACATTGGCGCCGCGTGTCGCGTTCGTCTTACACGGGCCCGCAACCACGGGGCTGGGCGTTTTGATTGACGCCCATGCGCGGCGCCATTCGTGGCCAGACGGAGTTCTGTTTGGGATTCACGGTGGATACCTTCGCACCCATTTTTCCGCGCAGGATGGATTTGGACGCAGCGATGTGGGTTTGCAGCAGATCCCCATACTCGCCACTGGGCGGTTCAGGGTAAGGCGTGTATCCCGATTAGAAATTGTCGCGCAAGGAGGATTGGGTGTGGCCATCGGTGGTTTGACCCACAAAGCGGCAACGTGGGAAATCAAACGCAGCCTGTTGGGCGGTGCAGGTGTCGTGGGGATCGAGGTGAACATCTGGCTCGGACCGGGAATGTTCAGCTTGGGTGCGCAATTTCTTTTTATGCGATACCCAAAATCCCTCGCACAAGACGGGGTGACCGGCAATGCCGGCGGCCTTGTCTTCGACGTCGGCTACCAATTTGGACGGTAGACTTGCCTTACTGTGACCATGTTTCCTGCCGCATTTGTTTCCCGGCTGCCGGTTGACCCGACAACCCCCGTCGTGGTCAGCGTGCCCCACGCCGGGATCGGTATTTTTGACCTAGGAAAACCTTTGGCTCCCGGACTGGACGTTCGCTGTGATGGCGATCTGTTCGTTGATGAGATCTACGGTCCGGCCGCTTCAGGTGCCTTCGTGTCTGCGGTTTATTCAAGGTTCATCTGCGATCTGAACCGGCACCCCGATGATGTGTCGGCCCGTGCGGTCCCTTCACACCCAGCGCCTAAGAACAACGATGGACGAGGGTTCGTTTGGGAGGTGACGACCACGGGCGCACCCGCCCAACAGCGCCCTTTGTCACACGCTGAATGGGAGGCCCGACGCGACATCCACACGGCGTACTACGACGCCATCGACAGCGCCCTTAGGGCAGCTCACAAAAAATTTGGTTTTGCCGTCTTGGTGGATGGACACAGCATGCCGTCAACGGGCCGCGCAGGTCACGCAGATCCGGGGCGGCCCCGGGCCGACTTCGTGCCGGGAGATCGATCCGGCAGCAGTTGCGACCCCAGATTGTCGCAGGTGGTGGCCCAACATTTTGGGGCGCTTGGGTTCAGCGTCGCGTTCAATGATCCATACAAAGGTGGTTTTATCACCCAGCACCACGGCCGTCCCCACCACGGCATCCACGCGATCCAGATCGAAATGCGCCGAGATCTATATATGCACGAAAGGCTTTTCGAACGCGACCAAACGAAGTGGCCCCGCGTGGCTGATGCCATCGCGGGCCTGCTTCGGAAGCTGGACGTTCTTTCGCTAGCTTGACGGGGGAATGGGACCACCGCCGGGCAGACGCTGTCGGGCGGTTTCATAAAGCAGGATGGCCCCCGCAGCCGACACGTTTAGCGACGCGACCTGGCCACGCTGCGGTATCGTGACCAAGCCATCACAACGCCGAGCGACGGATTCGCGCAACCCACGCCCTTCGGATCCAAGGACCCACGCCACCGGACCGCGCAAATCGACCTGGTGCAGAACGGAGCCGTCGCCGGCTGCGGCCCCTAGCACACGCACCCCAGCGGCTCGCAAACGGTCGATCGTCTTGAGGAAGTTTTCTACCCGGGCGATACGAACCCTTTCAGTCGCGCCCGCAGACGCCTTCACCGCCCCCCCTGCAATCGGAGCCGACGATCGATCTGGCAAAACCACGCCGTGTGCGCCCAAGACCTCGGCACTACGAATCACAGCGCCTAGGTTCTGCGGATCACTTAACCCGTCGAGCAACATCAACAGCGCCGGCTCTGCGGCTGCCGCAGCCGTTGCCAGCAATTCATCGATGGTCGCGTAGGGATAGGCGCCCACCAAGGCCACAACACCCTGGTGCGAAGCGCCCTTGCCCGCCAGATCCGCTATCAAAGGCCGCGGCCTGATCTCGACGGGGATCGCGCGATCCTTTGCAACCGCAACCAACTTGTCCATCTCGGGTGACTTCGCACCGTCGGCGACGTACACGACCACGACCTGACGCGCCCGCGCCCGACACATCTCCTCGACCGGCCGAAGGCCGAAGATGACACGTTCACTTGCGTCCGAAGCTGTGTCGCTCACAGCGATGACTCGATTTCAGCGACGATGGCGGAAAAGGCATCAGCAGGTGACACGGCGTCACGGATAGGCCGCCCTACCACCAGATGATCCGCCCCCGCTTTGATAGTCGACGCAGGAGACGCCACCCGTTTCTGATCGCCCAAAGCGGCCCCGGCGGGCCTTACCCCCGGCACGACCAACAACAAAGAATCCCCAGCTTTTCGCGCGGCTGACACCTCATGGGGCGAACACACCAAGCCTGAAAGTCCTGCAGAAGCCGCCAGCACCGCCCGCCGTTGCACCACTTCGGCCACCGATCCCACAAGGCCGTCTGCCCGCAAGTCTTCTTCGTTCAAACTGGTGAGGACCGTCACCCCTAAGATCTTCACGCGGTCAGAAGCCGCAAAAGCCGCCCTTTTCATCATCTCGTGACCCCCGCAGCAGTGAATCGTCATGAGATCCACCCCCAAGGCCAGCGCGGATGTCACCGCACGCGCCACGGTCTCCGGAATGTCATGCAATTTCAAATCCAAAAACACGCGACCCCCACGGCGTTTCACCGCATCAATGGCACGGGCGCCCTCGGCCACGAACAATTCTAGGCCCACTTTGTAAAAAACCGGGCGACCGTCTAGCTGGTCTAAGAACGCCTCGACTGCCTTCAAATCTGGAACATCCAGCGCAACAATCACCCGTTCGCGGGCGGTCAGGGTTGACCGGGAGGCTGCCATCACAGCGCGGCCCCCGCCGCACCTAGATTGCCCATGCGTTCGCTCTCGACTTTGTCCACAACGTGGTCGGTCAGGACTTCGATCTTCACCTTCAGGACCTCGGCGGCGCGGCGGGCTTTGACCTCCACGGTGCCTTCGGCAATCCCCTTTTTGCCAACTGCAATTCGGTACGGGATGCCCACCAGATCAGCGTCCTTGAACTTGACCCCGGGGCGTTCCTCGCGATCGTCGTACAGAACTTCGATGCCCCGTTTTGTCAGTTCGGCGTACAGCCTGTCCGCGACCTGCGCCACCTGGGTGTCGGCCGGTTGCAACGACACCAATTGCACCTCGTAGGGGGCTATGGGCACCGGCCACACGATACCGTCGGCGTCATGGTTCTGTTCCACAGCCGCCGCCACGATGCGGGTGACGCCAATGCCGTAACAGCCCATGATCAGCGGTTTTTCCTTGCCGTCCGTATCCAGGAAATTCGCCTTCATCGGCACCGAATATTTCGTACCGAGGAAAAAGACGTGGCCAACCTCGATTCCGCGGTACCCCTTGAACCGGCCGGTTTCACAACGGGGGCATCGATCGCCGGGCGTCGCCTGACGGTAATCGCCTGTTTTGGTGGGCTGGAAATCTCGGCCGACCACGACGTTCGATAGGTGCATGTCGGCCTCGTTGCCCCCGCACACAAGACTAGGCATCGACGACACTTCCTGATCCACATACACAGGGATCCGAAGCCCCACCGGCCCCGCAAAGCCAGTAGGGGCGCCCGTCGCTTCTTCCACCGCGCGCTCACCCGCCATGACAACCTGAAAGGCGCCCAACGCACGCCCCAGTTTGATCTCGTTAACCACCCGATCTCCACGAACCACAATGGCGACGGGTTTGCCATCGGCCAGGAATATCAAGGTCTTCACGACCGCTGAGGGCGCAACGGCCATGAATGCGGACACTTCGTCAATGGTCCGTTTTCCAGGCGTCGCAACCTTGGCCATCGCGGGCGTCGTCGCCCCCAGCAGCACGGTGACATCTTCATGAACCTGCGCTTCTTCGACGTTGGCCGCGTATTCGCAAGCATCGCAAGCAACCAGGGCGTCCTCGCCAGTTTCTGCCAACACCTGGAACTCGTGCGACATAGATCCGCCGATAGCCCCCGTATCGGCCTCGACCGCGCGGAACGACAAACCGCAACGGTTGAAAATCCGACCGTAGGTGTCGTACATGGCCTGGTATTCCCGTTTGGCATCATCGTCAGACGCGTGGAAGGAATATGCGTCTTTCATGATGAATTCCCGTCCGCGCATCAGGCCCGCGCGCGGGCGCAACTCGTCGCGGAACTTCGTTTGAATCTGGTACAGATTCAATGGCAACTGACGGTAGCTGCGAACGTCATGACGGACCAGGTCGACAATGACTTCTTCGTGCGTGGGGCCAATGACAAAATCCCCGTGTTTCCTATCTTTGAACCGCAACAACGTATCGCCGTATTTGTCCCAGCGCCCCGATTCCTGCCACAGTTCGGCGGGAATCACCGCAGGCAAAAAAACCTCTGATGCGCCCGCCCGGTTCATTTCCTCACGGACGATACGGGAAATTTTTTGCACCACCCGCCAACCCAGGGGTAGGAAGGAATTGAGGCCCGCGGCCACCTTACGTATGTAACCGCCGCGAACCAGCAGGATGTGGGAGGGAACTTCGGCCTCGGAAGGTGCCTCTTTCAGGGTCGGCACCAGGGTTTTGGAAAGTCGCATGGGGCAAGCTCATAACACAACAGGCTTCCCCGGTCGCCCCACATCATCCTACATCTCCGACGCTGGGAATGATTCTACGAATTCGTCGATTGGAAACCTCGACGACACGCCAACAAGGCATACTACGCAAATCCGAAGCGTGGGGCTTCGGGCGCAAACGGAGGTTGGAACGATGCAGCTCCGGCATATCAGTCCGCGTTCGCTGGAATGGACCGAGGCGCTTGGTGACGAGGCAGGGGCCGCCCCGGAAGCCTTGTCACCTGAAGACATGCAACGCCTGCGCGCTGAGGAGGAAATGGACCGCGCCTGGGTTGGAATGAAGGCGACGCCTTCTCCCTACGTGAAACCGCCGCCCGCCGCCCAGCCTTGGGACACCCGTTAGTCGATCCCTTTGTCCCCGAAGGGCTTTGCACGACGGGGCGGGCGACGTACAACAGGTATGTGTTCTGTTTAAGTCGGCCCGCCCTCACGTTCGCCGTTATTGTTCTCATCGGCGCGTGCGTTTCCCGACCTGCGGTCGTGCCGACGCCGCCGGTTGAACCTGTACCGCCACCTCTGGCCAACCCGACGGCACCGCCACCCGCATCAGCGGCACCTTTGGTGCGTGAGGCCGTCGACGCCTGGCGGCGGGGTGCTTTTGGTGAATGTGCCGCCTTGGCCAGCGGTGCCAATTTTCAGGCCACCGCGCCCAGCACCGCGCGGTTCTTGTTGGGGCTGGCCGAATCGGGTGACAAACGTTTCGCCCGTGCCGCCGCGTTGCTGGCAACCTTCGATGAAACCGGTCCCCCGCCCGTCCCCGGCCTTGACCCCGAGGAATCCGAACTGGTCCTTCGGGTCGCGCTGGCCCAAGGCCGGGCCGCGCAAGGCGACAACACCGGCGCCAGGGTGGCATGGGAACGCGTGGCGAGGCTTCCGTTCTTGAAACCACACGAGGCCGCGTTTGCACGTGCGTCTCAAAATCAAGGGATCGCTCTTGGGGGGGCGGCTACCGCTGGGCCGTCAACACCACGCATTGCGGTGGTCGTGCCGCTTTCGGGGCCCCTGCAGATCCTGGGTGAACGGTTGCTACGGGGCGCCCAGGTCGCCCTGACGGTGGCCGGACTGTCAGGGGCCGGGGTTGCGGATCTCTTGGTACGCGATGTAGCTGCCTTCCCAGACACCGCTTCGCTGATATCGTCGCTCAAGAACCAAGGCGCCGTCGGCCTTATCGGACTTTCTGAACGGAACCTTTTGGAAGCAGCCGAGGATCTGCACGCCCCGCTGCTGTTGTTGGATGAAGTGAAGGACGGGCCCCACGACCGGGTCTATCAGATCTTGCCTGGTGCCGAATCGCGCGCGGCATCGCTAGCCATAGCCGCCCTGAAAGCGGGTGCCCGCACCTTTGCCATTGCCGGGCCCGATACCCCTTCCACCAAACGTCTGGCAGATGCATTTCGTGCGGCGATCTCAGGTGGGGGCGGCACGATCGTGGCGGATCTTCGGTACGCACCAACAGCGACGTCCTTCGGTCCCACAGTTAGCGCCTTGAAAAAAATGGCTTTCGAGTCTCTG
>JAYUUT010000180.1:0-2005 GCA_043754455.1 Myxococcales bacterium | reverse complement strand
CACCCCCAAGACCGCAAAGACCCGCGATGGCCGCACTGAACAAATCGTGTTGTCGCGATCGATCTTAAGCGAAGTCATCCAACACAAGGCCGCGGTGTTGTCGGCCGACGCCAGCATGGACAGCCGGTTTTCCGGCGCCCATTCGATCATTTTGCAGGGCATCCGATCGACGATGACCGTGCCCTTGCTTCATCACGACGAACTTTTGGGGGTCATGCACCTAGATTCGATGGTGGCAACCAACGCGTTTGGCGAAAAGGATCTTCAGTTATTCGCGGGCATCGCCAGCCAGGCCGCGTCGGCGATTCACAATTCCATGCTGGCGCGCAAGATTGAACAGGAGGCAAAAACCCGCGTGCAGTTCCAGCGGCTTTTGTCCCCGAATCTGGTCGAACAAATCGTGTCGGGAAAACTGAAACTGGAAAAAGGCGGCGTCATGCAGGAAGTGACGTTGTTGTTTTCCGACATCCGCGGTTTCACCGCCATGAGCGAAAAACACTCGGCGCCCGACATCGTTCGCATGTTGAACGAATATTTTGAACTGATGGTGGACGTGGTCTTCAAATACCAGGGAACCCTGGACAAATTCGTTGGTGACGAAATCATCGCCCTGTTTGGCGCACCCGTGGGAGTGCCTGATCCAGAACAAAAAGCCGTTGAATGCGCCTTGGAGATGATGCGGGTGCTCAAGGACTTCAACCGAACCCGGATGGCCGAAGGCCAGGAAGAGATCAAGATCGGCATCGGCATCAACACTGGACAGGTGGTCACGGGGGCCATCGGCAGTTCACGCGCCCTACAATGGACCGCGATCGGTGACGCGATGAACCTGGCCGCCCGGCTGTGCAGCGCAGCGAAGGCGGACCAAATTATTGTGTCGCACGCGACCTATGAACCTATCGCTGACAAGGTGGCCGCCATTGCGCTGCCCCCCATGCGGCTGAAGAACAAATCCCAAGAACAGCGCGTTTATAACGTCATCGGAACCCGCAACCTGGGGCCGCGCCAGGACACAACGCGCCCCGCCTGAACCGATTTCCCGGCGGACGCTCAAGCCTCTAGGACGATCTCCCGAACGTTCTTCCTGGGTTTTAAGTCGGATGTCGTATGCGTCATAGCCTTTTACGCCTCGTGGGGTTCGCGATCCTTGTCGGCGCCTGCGGTCGCCCCGAGACCGTCGCGCGGCGGGTTTTGCCTGACGCGGAGGGGTTGAGTGAGCCAGGCAGCGGGGGGCGGGCTGGGTCCGGAGGCACCGGACGAGGAGGCGCACCCGGCAATGGCGGCAGTCTTGGCTCAGGTGGTGCGACAGGAGAAGGGGGCAGCCCTCGGTTGGACGCGGCGGCCCCTGACGTGCGGTCCCCCGCCGGCACCGGCGGCGCTGCGATGACCACGCCCGATATGGGGGCCGCGCCCCGTCCCCCCGACATGTTGTCCATGCGGGATACTATCCCCCCTGTGGTCGTGGCCAAAAAAGCCCTTTTCGTCATCGAAAATCCGGCGGTCATCGCCCCCGGAGACGCCAAAATCAAGGCGCGCCTTGAAGCCCGCGGCTTGACCGTCAAGGTCGGTGATGACGACGGCACGGTGGCCGACGCAACCGGCATGGACGTGATCGTCATTTCGTCCAGCGTGCGATCAGCCACGGTCGCGGCCCGGTTCGTGTCGGTGAAAGCCGCCGTTTTGTGTATGGAGAACGCTGTCTTCGACGATATGAAGATGACAGGGCTCGCGGCAAGCACCGACTACGGCGACGTCACGCAAACCCAGATCACGATTATCAACGATACCCACGCCCTGGCCGCTGGCCTAAAAGGCCCCGTAACGGTCGTGACCCAGCCGGGCATCCTTTTGTGGGGCGTACCTGGGCCGGGGGCTGAAAAAATCGCCGCCATTGCCAACATGACCAACCGCGTTTTTATCTTCGCTTACCTACCGGATGCCATGATGGTGGGCATGAAGGCACCGGCAAGGCGCGTCGGCTTCTTTGCCGGCGAAGCGGCCGCCG
>JAYUUT010000179.1:0-5431 GCA_043754455.1 Myxococcales bacterium | reverse complement strand
TCGTATCGGAAGCCTGCCACCCGCAGACCATTGCGGTTGTGCGCGGCCGCGCCCGGCCCCGCGGCATTGACGTCGTCGTCGGGGATCACGAATCGTTTAGTTTTGATAGGGCCGTGTTCGGCGCCCTGGTGCCCTACCCCGCCACGGATGGGACCATTTTTGATCTGCACGCGTTTTGTGCACGGGCGCGGGCGGCAGGTTCCCGCGTGGCCGTGGCCACCGACCTTTTGGCGTTGACCCTGCTGACGCCTCCTGGACAAATCGGCGCCGACATCGCGCTAGGCAGCGCCCAGCGGTTTGGCGTGCCCATGGGGTACGGGGGCCCGCACGCAGCGTTTTTCGCCACCCGCGCTGAACACACCCGAAAAATGCCCGGGCGGCTAATTGGCGTGTCCCGCGATGCCCAGGGCAAACAGGCCTTTCGCATGTCGCTGCAGACCCGCGAACAACATATCCGCCGCGAAAAAGCCACCAGCAACATCTGCACCGCGCAGGTCCTGCTGGCCGTGATTGCATCCGCCTACGCTGTATATCACGGCCCCCAGGGCCTTCGGGCCATCGCCCTGCGCGTGGCGGGGTTGACCGCCATCCTGCGCCGGGGCCTGCGCACCCTGGGAATCAACGTTAAATCCGGCCCGTGTTTCGACACCGTCCGCATCGACGCCCCGGCGGCCGAAATTACGGCAGCCCTTTTGCGCGCCGTACAGCAAGGAATGAACCTCCGGCGCCTGACGGACAGCGCCCTGACAATTTCACTCGATGAAGTCACGACGGCCGCCGACGTCAATGCGTTGCTGGGCGTGTTCGCGAAACCTGGAAAATCCATCCCCTCGCTTGCGACGCTGTCCCGCGACGCCGATCTTGACGTTCCCGAACCGCTGCGACGGACAACGGATTTTCTGACCCACCCGACCTTCAACCGCCATCATTCGGAAACCGATATGTTGCGGTACCTACGTCGCTTGGAACGCAAAGATCTGTCGCTGACCCATTCGATGATCCCCCTGGGGTCATGCACGATGAAACTGAACGCGACCTCGGAAATGATGCCGGTTACGTGGCGCCAATGGGGCGGCTTGCATCCCTTCGCGCCCGTGGATCAGGCCACCGGATACCAGGAAATGTTCTCGCAGCTTGAAACCATGTTGGGCCTTATCACCGGCCTGCCCGCCGTGTCGCTGCAACCCAACGCCGGGTCACAGGGGGAACTGGCCGGTCTTCTGGTCGTGCGCGCCTTCCACGAATCACGCGCCCAGGGCCACCGTGATATCTGCCTGATTCCATCGTCGGCCCACGGCACCAACCCCGCGTCCGCCGTGATGGCGGGATACCGGGTCGTGGTGGTCAAATGCGATGACGCCGGAAACGTGGACGTTGCCGACCTAACCGCGCGCGCCGATGAACATGCGGATCGTTTGGCGGCATTGATGGTCACATATCCGTCCACCCACGGCGTGTTTGAAGAACAGATCAAACGCATCTGCGACATCATCCACGCGCGCGGGGGCCAGGTTTACATGGACGGCGCGAACCTGAACGCGCAGGTAGGCCTAACCCGTCCCGCCAACATTGGCGCTGACGTCTGCCACATCAATTTGCACAAAACCTTCTGCATTCCCCACGGTGGCGGCGGCCCCGGCATGGGACCCATCTGCGCCGGGGCCCACCTGGCACCGTTTCTACCAGGCCATCCCATCGTGGCGACCGGCGGACCCAACGCCATCGATCCCATTTCAGCCGCGCCCTGGGGCAGCGCCAGCATCCTGCTGATTTCGTGGGCGTACATCAAGATGATGGGCGGCGCGGGCCTGACCGACGCCACCCGATTTGCGATCCTAAACGCCAACTACGTCGCCGAACGTCTGCGCGACCACTACCCGGTTTTCTACCGGGGCGGGCGCGGGCGCGTGGCCCACGAGGGCATTTTCGATCTGCGCCACTTCAAAAAATCCGCCGGCATCGAAGCCGAAGACGTCGCCAAACGCCTGATGGATTTCGGGTTCCACGCCCCCACCATGTCGTTTCCCATTCCTGGAACGCTGATGGTCGAACCCACTGAAAGCGAATCGAAAGAAGAACTGGACCGTTTCTGCGACGCCATGATTCAAATCCGCGCCGAAATCGCCGAAATCGAATCAGGGCAGCAGCCCCGCGAAGGCAACGTTCTGAAAAACGCCCCACACACGGCCGACGTTGTGACCGCGACATCTTGGGAAAGGCCCTACCCCCGCGAAGCCGCCGCCTATCCCCTGGCGTGGGTCCGTGCCAACAAATATTGGCCGCCGGTGGGGCGCATCGACAACACCTTCGGCGACCGCAATTTTAGCTGCGCCTGCCCTCCGATGGATTCTTACGAATCGTAGGGGACACCGCCCCCTTTTTGGAGCACGTTCACTGTTGTCAACCCCCGTTGTCGCAAATTGTGGACCAGGCACCGCGTCGGATCGATTTGCTGCTTGTGCGTAGGGGATCCTTGGGAAAGGCTATGCCCATGTACAAGGCCCATGGTTTTGCTTTCTTCGGTCCCCTCACGCGGGGCGTTCTTGTCAGCGTTTTGGCGGTCGCTTGTTCCAGCGGTAGCAGCGGAACCCCGCCCGGGACCGAACCGGATGCCAGCAGCTCGGGGCAATCTCAGTCGCCGGCGACGGGCACTGGTGGCCGGACGGTAACCCCTGGCAGCGGCGGCGCACCGATGATGGGCGACGGCACAGGTGGGCGCAGCGGCACAGGCGGCACCCCCGCCGGCACAGGGGCGGGCAGTGGAGGCGCAGCGCCCGCCGCAGGCGGCAGCGGGGGATCCAACCCAATCCGGGACGCCGGAAACGCCGTATCCAAGGAAGATGGCCGCTCTCCGGTCGACCAGGCCCCCCCCACGTTGCGTCCCGATGGCGCGCTTGCCGCCATGCCCAGCGCAGGTTGCGGCCAGGCCACACCCGCTGAGGGCCTGAAGAAGTTTATGGCGGGGGCCACAGCCCGAGAATTTTATCTTCACGCCCCCAAAGGTTACGTATCCACCCGTCCTTACCCGGTGGTGTTTGCCTTTCACGGGGCGTCCCGCAGCGGCGCAGATTTCGAAAGCATTGGGGGCACGTTTGCCTTCCGGGGTGTCATGGGCAACGACGCGATCTTGGTGTTCCCCAATGCTTTGCCTCAAGGCGGGGGAGACAGCGCCTGGGTCCGTGACGATCTGCCTTTTTTTGACGCCCTACTTGCGGAACTTTCGGCCACGATGTGCGTGGACAAATCCCGCATCTTTGCCATCGGCCACAGTTCGGGCGGCTTTTTCTCGAACCTACTGGCGTGCCAACGCGGCGACATTCTTCGCGGCTTCGCCCCCATCGAGGGCGGCCTGTATGGAACCAGCGGCTGCAAAGGCAACCCGGCGGCCTTCATTGTTCATGGGCTGAACGACACCATCGTCAAGGTATCGACGGGCCAGGCCAGTCGCGATTTCTGGGCCAAACGCAACGGCTGCATGGTGGCCGCGCCGCAGGCCCTCGCGCCGGCCCCTTGCGTCTCCTTTGCCGCTTGCCGCCCCGACAGCCCCGTGGCGTATTGCGAACACTTGGAGACCGCCTATGCGAATACCGGCCACGGGTGGCCCACCTTCGCAACGCGCGGTCTGTGGTCCTTTTTCTCGGCCCTGTAATCCAGCCAAGAAAAAAAAGCGCCACCCGAAAAAAACCTTGGGTGCCCCGCCCTAATTTCGTGTAGGGAAGGCGGGCTGTGCCCAGTACAAATCTTAGTTTTTCCTCGCGTGACCAACACCGGGCCTGGCTAGGGTCCCAGGCCGCCTTGCCCCTTGGGTTTCGGGTGGGCAGCGTGCGGTTCGGGTTCACCCCCGCCGAGGTCACAAAGCCCGCCTCGATGTCCCTGACCCTGGTGGCGCTTGATCGCCCAACCCCGGATTTCGCCGCGGTTTTTACCCGCAACGCCCTGCCCGGCGCGCCGGTCCTGGTAGGACGCCGTCGTTTGGATGAACCGACCCTGGGCGCCATCATCATCAACAACAAGATTTCTAACGTCTGCGCCCCCGAGGGCGAGTCCATCGCCGAACGGATCTGCGCCGCGACGGCAACGGCGCTGGGCGGTTTAGACGCACATCAGGTTCTGCCTTCATCGACGGGCATCATCGGCTGGCGCCTTCCTGCCGCCGACATGATCGCCCACCTGCCTCAGGCGGTCGCGGCCCTGTCAAACGCATCCGCGCTGCCCGCCGCCCAGGGCATCATGACCACCGACCTTTACCCAAAACTGCGCAGCACCGACGTGGCGGGCGGGCGCCTGCTGGGTTTCGCCAAAGGCGCGGGCATGGTGGAACCACATCTGGCCACGATGCTGGTGTACCTACTGACCGACCTTCAGATCGCGCGCGCCGACCTACGCGCGATGCTTCGCCGTGCGGTCGAACCCTCTTTCAATTCCATCAGCGTGGACAGCGACACCAGCACGTCCGACACCGTGGTCCTGCTGTCGTCGGGTGTCCGTCCTTGCACAGATCTTGCGGCGTTTGAACGCGCCTTGCACCAGATCTGTGCTGATTTAGCCGAAGATGTCGTTCGCAACGGTGAAGGCGTTCACCATGTCCTGCGCGTACAAATCAAGGGGGCCCCGGATGTTGACCTCGCCCGGTCACTGGGACGGGCCGTTGTCAATTCGCCGCTGGTCAAGACCGCGATCTGCGGCAACGACCCCAATGTCGGACGCCTGGTGGCGGCCATTGGGAAACACATCGGGTTGAACGCCCCAGGATTGGATCTGTCGCAGCTGCGCCTCGATATGGGCGGCCATACCATCTTATCGAATGCCCAGTTCTTATTGCCCCCCGACGTTGAAGCCCGGCTTGTCACCCATCTCAAGGACGCCCAGCTTTACGAAACCTTGCCCACAACCGGCGGGGGGTTCAAACCGCCGATCGATTTCCCACCGCATGAACGCGCCGTGCAGATTCAGATCGATCTGGGTGTGGGCACCGCCGCCGCCACGGTGCTGGGCGCGGACCTGAGCCACGAATACATTGGCGAAAATGCTGATTACCGCAGCTAATCTGCGTCACATGTTGTTGTACCGGAACACCCGCAGTTTCGGCGCCCCCGACAGCTCGAAGAAAAATCCGAAACTGAACTGAATCATTCCCGATCGCCCTTCAATCAGTTGCGGCGGCGGGTTTGCAAACGGTTGCGCCTGCTTGAACGCTTCGATCGCTTCGTCATCCAGAAATTCCACGCCAGACGGCTGTTGCAAAAACACGTTGGCCAGGCTGCCATCAGGTTTTAACTGCACCCGCAGCAGGGTGTATCGGTCTTTGCTCCCGTAAATGGCGCCCGTCGGATCGCGGCGATGGTACGCCTCGGCCGGCTTCCAATGATCCCGAACCTGCTGCTTGACCCGATTGAAAAACGAAGCGTACTTCCATTTTTTCGCATTCAAA
>JAYUUT010000178.1:0-14464 GCA_043754455.1 Myxococcales bacterium | reverse complement strand
CCCCGTCATGACAGCCTGCGCACAGACCAACGACCTCTATCACTTTTTCAAAGGCGGTCAGCGGTCGCACATCGGGCGTCTTTGTATCCGGCGCCGTGTCCCGAACCAAAACGGCCGGCTTCGCGTCGGCACCGCCGGCACCCCCACCGGCAGGACCGCCGTCAGCTTTTGTTGTGCCCCCACTGCCACCTTGCGCCGATCCGCCGCCGCTGCCCCCTTCATTCGCCAGGCCCCCACCACCCCCCCGGCCGCCCGCGCCACCCCGGCCAACGACAGCGCCGCCATTCCCCTGGGGCTCAGAGCCTTCGGAAGCCGCAGCATCCTTCCGTGACGCCTTATCAGTGGGTTCCTGACACCCCGAAGAAAACAGCGCGACCACAAAACTAAGCACAGCAAGACGCGTCATAAAAACTTCCTTTCAAAGAGCTGGAGTGCCAATAGTACGCGTTCGTGGAACAACCTGGCAACACCCGCAGAGGCCCCGTAGCGCCCCGATCGTTGCCCTAAACTTCTGAAAGGTTCCGCCGATGGGGGCCAGGTGGTTCCGAACGATCCCACCGCCTTACGCCCCAGCCCCAGGCGGGGGCCGTCGCCTATCGGAACGGCGGATCTAATCCTGGCCGCGTTGCTGCAGGAAAAAGCCGTCGCCGTTTATATCGATCCCGCGGACAACGGCCACGCCGCCAGCTTCGAGACCTCCCGGGGCCAGCGCACCACCTTGCCCTTGACCGGCGACCTCGGCGACGCCGTCATCATCCGATTGGGCCTTCTGTGTGGATTCGACGTGGGCGCGGCACGGGCACACCTGGGGCGCATTCGGGTTCGGCTGGGAACCAGCACGGGCGAGGTCCTGGTGATGATTTCGACAGGCGGCCAGGGGCTGGCAGTGGAATTGCGACGAATCCTGACGGTCGGCAATGCACCCGAGGCGGGGGGCAAACAAAACCAGGCGCCCGGAGATCCCAACACCCTGGGCCCCTACCGGCTGTTTGAAGAACTGGGGCGGGGCGGAACCGGGGTCGTCTACAGGGCCCTGCACGTTCCCCTAGAACGCCCCGTGGCGCTGAAGATCCTAAGTTCCGACGTCATCCGTGACGTGCGCCGGGGAGCCTTGCTGCTGCGCGAAGGCCGCGCCGTCAGCCGCATCCGACATCCTGGCATTGTCGATGTCACCGATTTCGGCAGCACCCCGGACGGCCGCGTTTTCCTGGTCATGGAATTGATCCCGTGGCCAACGCTGGAAAAAACCCTATTGGCCGTGCGCGCCCTGCCCCCCTTGCGTGCGGTCGCCATCACCCGCGAAATTCTGAAGGCCCTAGGCGCCACACACGCCCGGGGCATCGTTCACCGCGACCTGAAACCATCCAACGTATTTGTCGGGCCCGATGATCGCGTGAAGTTAGGTGATTTCGGGGCTGCCTCCGCCATCGACGGCGAACGGCCGCTGGACGGGACGGACGAAGATTCCCCCCTGCTGGGCACGCCGCAATACATGGCGCCCGAACACACATCAGGACCCGTCGATCGTCGATCGGACCTATACGCCATGGGGGTCATGCTGTTTCAGATGTTAAGCGGGAAACTGCCCTTCAACGGCAAAACGCCAGCCGAAGTGTTCATCCAGCACATGGAGGCCCCGATCCCCCCGGTCATCGGTCCGGGCGGCCCGATTTCACCAGGGCTAGCCGCTGTTGTGCAGCGGGCGTTGGCGAAACAAATCGAGCAACGGTACCAGCGCGTTTCGGACATGCTGGCCGATCTGGACAAGGCGGCATTGGGGGTAACGCGAAAAGGTTGGCAAAGGTGGTTGCCCGCATGAACACCCGAACCCGAAAAATCGCGGCCCCCGGGGCCCCCATCACCATCTTGCTGGTCGATGACGAACCCATGGTGTTGCAGGCGCTCCGCCGGACCCTGTCGCCCGAGGGCTACCGAGTGCTGGAGCTGTCCGATCCGACCCAAGCCTTGGATCTGGTTGAACGGGAGGCGGTAGACATCGTTCTGGCCGACATCCACATGCCCGGCCTGTCCGGGATTGACCTTGTCGCCAGGCTTCGCAAACGATTCCCCCGGGTGGTGCGGTTGCTGCTGACCGGGGATGGGGACCTCGATCCCGCAATCGACGCCATTAACAGGGGTGAAGTCTTCCGGTATCTGACCAAGCCCTGGCAGGTGGAAGGTCTGCGCCAGACCTTGCGTGATGCGGTCGGTCGCCTCGGTGAATTGCGGGGCCAGATATCCACCTTGGAATCCGACGAACAACGAGCGCATCTGTTGGCGGCCCTAGAAGAAGCACACCCCGGCATCACCAACGTTCCTGAGGGCGACACCGACCACATTCTTTCGCAGGCCCATCTGGACGCGGCACTGCTGGCCGATCCAGAATTTCGCGCCTTCTGGGAAACCAAAAACTAGCCCTTATACTGGCGGGAATTCGGAGCCCCCATGAAAGATCTTGTCCTTACCCTGATTGGTCCCGATCGACCGGGCCTTGTGGAAACCGTTGCCGATGTGGTGGCAGCCCATGGGGGCAATTGGCTGGAAAGCCGGATGGCCCATCTAGCGGGGAAATTCGCCGGAATCTTGCGGGTCGAAGTTCCCGCTGACAAGACGGCGGGCCTAACGCAGGCCCTATCGGCCCTTGAAACCCAGGGCCTGCGGATCTTGGTCGAACCCAGCGTGGACGCCCTGCTTCCGGGCCCGACCCGTACCTTCGAATTGTCATTGCTCGGGCAGGACAGGCCGGGCATTGTGCGAGAAGTCTCGCAGTTGTTGGCCACCCACAAGGTCAACGTCGAAGACTTGGTCACCGACCGTACCAGCGCCCCCATGTCAGGTGAAATGTTGTTCTCGGCGCGCGCCCGGCTGCATGCCCCGGCGGCCCTAGACCTTGCGGTACTGCGTCATGGATTGGAACGATTGGCTCACGATCTGATGGTCGACCTGAAGCTGGTCGAGGCCCATTTCCAGTCGCCCGCTGCACAAACCCGCCGTTAGATTCAATTGAAACGGCGCTTTTGTTTCGCCCTTTGCAATCGCTTTGGTAACGTCCGGCACCTATTTCCAAAGACCACAAAAAGGCCGAGGCATGCAGCCCACCGATATTCGTGACCCGCAGCATTTCCACAAAGTCGTTGATTGTCAGTGGGCCTGTCCCGCCCACACCAACGTTCCCGAATACATACGCCTGATAGCCCAGGGCAAGTTCACCGAGGCCTACATGGTGAACCGGAAGAGCAACGTCTTCCCTGGGATTTTAGGTCGCGTATGCGATCGCCCCTGCGAACCTGCGTGTCGGCGGGGCAGGATTGAAGAAACGCCGGTCGCCATTTGCCGTCTCAAACGGGTCGCCGCAGACAACCGTGACGACGACATATCAGCGCTGCTCCCGCCCATTCCCACCAAGAAAAACGGCAAACGCATCGCCTGCATCGGGGCAGGGCCGGCCTCCATGACGGTCGCCAACGACCTGATGCCGCTGGGGTATGAAGTCACAATTTTCGAAAAACAGGCGGTTGCGGGTGGGCTGATGCGCACCAACATTCCGTCGTTCCGCCTGCCTGAACACGTCCTGAACGACGAAATGCAGATGATCGTCGATATGGGCGTCGATCTGCGGCTGAACACGCCCGTCAAAAGCCTAAAAGGGCTGTTGTCCGAAGGAAAATTCGACGCCGTGTTTGTCGGCTCGGGGGCACCCCGGGGCAAAGATTTGGAACTGCCGGGCCGCAAGGAAGCGTCCGCCAACATCCACATCGGCATCGAATGGCTGGAATCGGTCGCTTTTGATCACCTGGACAAGATCGGCGAAAAGGTCCTGATCATTGGCGTTGGCAACACCGCGATGGATTGCTGCCGCACGGCCCGGCGCCTAGGCGGAAAAGACATCAAGGTCATGGCCCGCCGCCCCCGCGCCTATTTCAAAGCGTCCCCCTGGGAACTAGAGGACGCCGAAGAAGAACAAATCGACATCATCATCAACCACGCCCCCAAGGCGTTTGTCCTGGAAAGCGGCAAGCTGACCGGGATGATCTTCGAAAAACTTGAATGGTCGACGGACGCCAAGGGCGAACAGAAATCGCGCGTGGTCAGCGAGGAATTCTTCCCCGCAAACGATGTCATCCTGGCCATTGGACAAGAAGGGTCGTTTCCGTTCATCGAACGTGACGCCGGTATCGAATTCGACAAATGGGGCATGCCCAAGGTGGACAAGGTGACGTTCCAGTCCACCCGGCCAGAAGTGTTTTTCGGTGGCGACGCCGCGTTTGGCCCTCTGAACATCATCTGGGCCGTGGAACACGGCCACCAAGCCGCCATTTCTATACACAACCATCTACAGACACTGCCCCTTACCGACCGCCCCGCGTTCGGTATGAACCTGGTCAGCGCGAAGATGGGGCTGCACGAATGGAGCTACAGCAACGACTATAACCCGTCCAAACGTTCGAAGATGAAACACGTCGAACTGGTTGAACGGTTCAAAACGTTGTCGACCGAGGTAGAACTGGGTTTCACCGCCGAACAGACCGCCCGGGAGGTCGAACGCTGCCTGAACTGCGACGTGCAAACGGTTTTCACCGACAAGCTGTGCATCGAATGTGATGCCTGCATCGACATCTGCCCTGTGCAGTGCCTGACCATCACCCAAAATGGCGAACAAAAAGATATCGAAGTGCGGCTCAATGCCCCACGCGCGAATCCAAAGCAACCGCTTTTCGCATCAGGCTCGCTGCCGCAAACCGGGCGCGTGATGATGAAGGACGAAGACCTATGTGTTCATTGCAGTCTTTGCGCAGAACGCTGCCCAACGGCCGCGTGGGACATGCAGAAGTTTGATCTCGCAATCCCTTACGCAGGAAGGCCCGCGTCGTGCACCAAGTAAGAGTCGAAGAACGAGTTAACGATTTCGCCGTTAAACTAGCGAACCCCAACGGAACCGGATCTGCCAGCGCCAACAGCCTGCTGATGCAGGCGATCTTCCGTATGGGCATCCCCGTCAGCGGCAAGAACCTATTCCCATCGAACATCCAAGGGCTACCGACCTGGTACGAAATTCGGGTCAACCAGCAGGGCTACACCGCCCGCGCCTTGGATTACGATCTGTTTGTCGCGATGAACCCGGAAACCTACGCCCGCGACATCAAAGAAGTGCGGTCGGGCGGGTACCTCTTGTACGACGCGACTTGGCCGCTTGACACCACCTTGTTGCGGCCCGATGTGAATTTTCTGGGCGTGCCGCTGGCACAGATGTGTTCGGAGAATTTTGGTGGATCGCGCGAACGCATCCTGATGAAAAACATCGTCTACGCAGGGGCGTTGGCAGCGCTGCTGGACATCGACATGGACGTCCTGAACGGGATGCTGCAGGAAAAATTCCGCAAAAAACCCGCGATGGTTGAATCCAACAAGAAGGCGATTCAGCTGGGGTACGATTTCGCCAAGACACATTTCGAATGTCCCCTGCCCTTCCGCCTGGCCAAAATGGATGGCAATCAAGACGCCATACTGATTGACGGCAACACCGCCACCGCGCTGGGTTGTTTGTACGCAGGTGCCACCGTCGCGGCCTGGTACCCGATCACGCCCGCCACCAGCATCATGGATGCGTTTCGTGCCCAATGCGAAGCCCTGCGCATCGATCCCGAAACCAAGGAACGAAAATTCTGCATCGTGCAGGCCGAAGACGAATTGGCCGCCGTTGGCATGGTGATTGGGGCTAGCTGGACAGGGGCACGCGCCTTCACGTCAACGTCGGGTCCGGGTATTTCGCTGATGAACGAATTGGTCGGTCTGGCGTATTACGCCGAAATCCCCGCCGTCATCATCGACGTGCAACGGGTGGGGCCGTCAACAGGCATGCCCACGCGCACCCAGCAGGGGGACATCCTAGCCTGCGCCTACGCGTCGCATGGGGACACCAAACACATCCTGCTGTTTCCGAACAGTCCCGAAGAATGTTTTTATTTCGCCGGGAAATCTTTTGATCTCGCGGAACAGTTCCAGACGCCGGTTTTCATGTTGTCGGATCTGGACATTGGGATGAACGACTGGGTCATCAAACGGCTAAAATGGGACGACAATTACCGCCCCAACCGCGGTCGCGTGCTGACCGCAGAAGAATTGGCCGCGCTGCCCAAATTCACCCGTTACAGCCCCCAAGATGCCGATTACGTCCCCGCGCGCACCCTGCCGGGCATCAGCAGCAAGGGCGCGTTTTTTACCCGTGGGTCCGGGCACAACAAATACGGCGTCTACACCGAAATCCCTGACGAGTACCAGGAGGTCCTGGACCGACTGCTGAAAAAACACAGCGCCGCCGCCAAATACGTTCCCGAAGCGATCGTGCAGGAACACGCAGGGGCGACCATCGGGGTCATATCGTTGGGCGGGTGCGATTCTGCGGTTCGCGAAGGGCTGGATAAACTGCGCAGCAAGGGCGTAGTCGCGGACTACCTGCGGGTCCGCGGGTTTCCGTTCGGCGCCGACGTCGAGGCGTTCATCGCGAAACACCAAACCATTTATGTCATTGAACAAAACCGCGACGGACAACTGCGGCAGTTGTTGGTGAATGAAACCAATGCCACCAAGGCGCAGTTAAAATCGTTACTGGTCTACAGCGGGTTTCCGTTATCGGCCCGGCACGTTGTGGATGGTATCAGCAAACAGCAAGGGGTCTCGGCGTCATGAGCTACATCAAGAAACCTGCGATTTCCCACCCATCCCTCGGCCGCAATAAGCTGGGGTTAACCATTCGTGACTACGAAGGTTCAATGTCCACGTTGTGCGCCGGATGCGGCCACGATTCGATAACGGCGGCCATCATCCGATCCTTCTGGGAACTGGACACTCCCCCCCACATGCTGGCGAAACTGTCGGGGATTGGCTGTTCGTCAAAAACCCCCACATATTTTGTTAGCGGCGCCCACGGGTTCAATTCAGCGCACGGCCGCATGCCGGCCATCGCTACCGGGGCCGCGGCGGCGAACAAAGATTTGACGTTCATTGGTGTTTCGGGCGACGGCGATTCGTTGTCAATTGGCCTGGGCCAAATGTGCCACGCGATCCGTCGCAACCTAAACATGCTGTACATCATCGAAAATAACGGGGTGTACGGCTTAACCAAGGGCCAATTTTCGGCGGCAAGCGACATCGGGTCCAAAAGCAAAAAGGGCGAGGCCAATACCATGCCGCCCATCGACCCTGTCATGTTGGCCTTGACGATTGGCGCCACCTTCGTTGCCCGCAGCTTCTCGGGGGACAAGGCGCAGCTTGTGCCACTTATCAAGGCGGGGCTTAAACACAAAGGGTTTGCGTTGATCGATGTGGTGTCGCCATGCGTGACCTTTAACGATCACGAAGGTTCCACCAAAAGTTACATTTCGACCCGCAAGAAACAGTTGCCGATCCTGAACATGGATTTCGTCCCCAAGGCCGCCGAAATCACGGTCGACTACAGCGAGGGATCCACCACCAGCGTCACCCTGCACGACGGCAGCGTCATGCGGTTTTCCAAAGTGGACAAGGCCACCTACGACCCCACCAACCGCCAGGCCGTTTCGAACTACCTGGATGAACGGCAGCGCACGGGCGAGGTTCCGACCGGGCTTTTGTACATCGACACCAAATCGGTCGACATGCACGAAAGCAACAACACGACCAGCACCCCATTGACCCAGATGCCGTACGAAAAACTGTGCCCTGGCGACGCAGTGTTACAGAAGTTACAGAACGCCTACCGGTAGGGGGCTGATTAACCCGTCCCCTTCAGCGCAGCCGCTATAGGTCGGCTTCGTGCCTTGACGCCGCCCCCTTGCGTGATTAAGCCACGTCCCGACCCCCGGACCCCCCCTTAGGAGGACTCAGTTCCCATGGCAGCCAAGGATATCATTTTCTCTGAATCGGCCCGTCGCCAGGTGCTGGCAGGCGTCGACACGCTGGCAAACGCCGTCAAGATCACCCTGGGCCCACGCGGCCGCAATGTGCTTCTGGAAAAACCCTGGGGTGCCCCCACGGTGACAAAGGACGGCGTCACCGTCGCCAAAGAAATCGATCTACAGAACAAGTTCGCCAATATGGGCGCGCAATTGGTCAAGGAAGTCGCCGAGAAAACCGGCGACACGGCTGGCGATGGCACAACGACCGCCACTGTATTGGCGCAGGTCATCTACAGTGAGGGCCTGAAACTAGTTACGTCGGGATCCAGCCCCATTCAATTGAAAAGGGGCATCGACGCGGCTGTAGAAAAGGTTGTCGAAGCCTTAAAGGCGATGTCCAAACCCACCAAGGGCAAGGCAGAAATTGCATCGGTTGGCACCATCAGCGCCAACGGCGACAAGGAAATCGGCAAGATCCTGGCCGACGCCATGGACAAGGTCGGCAAGGAAGGCGTCATCACGGTCGAAGAAGGCCGGACGCTTGAAAACGAACTGTCAGTGGTCGAGGGCATGCAGTTTGATCGTGGGTATCTATCGCCCTATCTGATCACGGATCCGGAAAAACTGATCTGCATCCTAGAAGACTGTTTTGTGTTGGTGCACGAAAAGAAAATCACCGCCTTAGCAGAATTGTTGCCGGTGCTGGAACTGGTGTCCAAGCAGGGCAAGCCCTTAATCGTCATCGCTGACGACGTGGAAGGTGAGGCCTTGGCTGCGTTGGTCGTCAACAAGATGCGCGGCACCCTTCAGTCCTGCGCTGTCAAGCCTCCGGGCTTCGGCGATCGCCGCAAGGAAATGCTGAAGGACATCGCCGCCATGACGGGTGGACGCGCCATCATGGAAGATCTGGGCATCAAACTGGATAGCCTCACGATCAAAGATTTGGGGCGCGCCAAACGGGTGGTGATCGACAAGGAAAACACCACCATCGTCGGCGGCGCCGGCAAGAAGGTCGAGATCGAAGGGCGCATCACCCAGATTCGCCGCGAGATCACCGAAACCAATTCGGAATACGACAAGGAAAAACTGAACGAACGTCTGGCCAAACTGGCGGGCGGCGTGGCGGTTGTGAAGGTCGGCGGGGCCACCGACGCCGAGGTTCGCGAGAAAAAAATGCGAGTCGAGGACGCGCTGGCGGCCACCCGCGCTGCCGCCGCCGAGGGCATTGTCCCGGGCGGAGGCGTGGCGTTGATTCGCAGCGTGTCGTCCCTGGATAAATTGAAGTTCGGAGACGAACGCGACTACGGCGTGGGCATCGTGCGCCGGGCCTTGGAAGAACCGCTGCGGCAGATCGTGCGCAACGCGGGCGGAAACCCATCCATCGTGGTGCAGAACGTCCAAGGCGGCAAGGGCGGTTATGGTTTCAACGCCGCGACCGACGAATACGAAGATCTGTTGGCCGCCGGCATCATCGACCCGACCAAGGTCGTGCGCTGTGCCCTTCAGCACGCGTCGTCCGTAGCCGGCCTGATGCTGACCATGGAATGTCTGATAGCCGAGATCCCAAAGAAGCCAGGCGCCGCAGCCCCCGCGGGGGACGGACAGCCCGACATGGGCGGCATGGGCGGCATGGGCGGTATGGGCGGTATGGGCGGCATGGACGACCACCACGACGACCACCACTAGGCGATATTCGCTGTAGATAAGGGCTGGGATTTCGCGAAGATTCGCGAGATCTCAGCCTTTTTCACTTTTCGGGCAGGAACCTGCTCTTGACACATGGACCCAAAGTGGGGCACGATCCATTCGCCGTGCGTGTGTCTACCCCTTTTCAGCCGCTCCTTGTGGCCCCGCCGGGAATGGGAGGCTAACGGGTGCCACGGCTGCTTCTGTGCGATGACGAGGACGCCCTGTGCCGGGGGCTTGGTCGGCTGTTGCGATCCGCCTCCTATGACGTGACCACGGCCGATGGTCCTGGGGGACTCAGGAAGCTGCACAGCGAAACCTTCGACCTGGTCCTGACGGACCTTCGCATGCCGGGGGTGACGGGTTTTGATATCCTAGAGGCCTCGCGCAAAATGAACCCCGGAGTCCCCGTTATCGTGATGAGCGGCAGCGCCGAGGTGACAGACGCGGTCCGCGCCATGCGCGCGGGTGCCAGCGATTTCCTTATCAAACCTTTCGAGTTCAAAAGCCTTGAGGAAGCACTGGCCGGTGCGCTGAACGCAAACGTGCCGGGGCGACCAAAGGCCCTGGCCACGCCCGGCCCCCCTACGCCGCCCACAATGGATCCATTTGCATGGCGTGACAAGACCGCCCCGTGGCTGATTGGCAACGACCCCGTCATGCGGCCGGTTTTGAGCCTGCTGTCGCAGGTTGCCGACACCCGATGTACGGTGCTTATCACCGGAGAATCGGGGACGGGAAAGGAACTGGTCGCCCGTTCGCTGGTGGCTGGATCTGGCCGTGCGCGCCGCCCCTTCGTCGCTGTCAACTGCGCGGCGATGCCCGCTAATTTGGTCGAATCAGAGCTATTCGGACACGCGCGCGGATCTTTCACGGGAGCGACCAGCACCCGGGTCGGACGTTTCGCCCAGGCAGACGGAGGAACGATCCTGCTGGACGAAATTGGCGAGATGGAACTACCGGTCCAGGCCAAATTGCTGCGGTTGATCCAGGAAGGCGAGTTTTATCCGGTTGGCGAAGAAACTCCGCAAAAAGTCGACGTTCGCATCCTAGCGGCCACGAATCGAAAATTGGAATCAGAGGTCGCGGCGGGAAAGTTTCGCGCCGATCTGTTTTGGCGACTGAACGTGATCCCAGTGGAACTGCCCGCGCTGCGCGAACGGGCGACCGACATTCCCGTGCTGGTGGAAACCTTCGTCAAGCGGTCCAACCAACACCACCGCCGTCAGGTGTCCGGCCCCGACGCGGAAGCCATGAACCTGCTGACCCGGCACCTATGGCCTGGAAACATCAGGGAACTGGAAAACCTTATCGAACGGCTGGTCATCATGAAAGGACAGGGGGGATTGACCGTGTCGGATCTGCCCCCGGCCCTGCGGGTTGTGCGGGCCACGCCGCCAGTCACCTCAGAAATTTCTGATTTGCCCGAAGACGGCACCGACCTTCGATCAATTTTAGAAGCTGTGGAAGAACGGATGATCGCCGAGGCCCTGGAACGAACCGGCGGCAACAAAAACAAAGCTGCCGAGCTATTGGGCCTCAACCGAACGACGCTAGTAGAAAAACTGCGTCGCCGCCGCCCGTTCGCGCCGATAGCGTCCTAACCCTATTCCTTGGGGCACGACCAACCGGCAGGTTGGCAGGCCGTGCACACGGTCGCGTCGAGCGCGGCTGATTCAACGACGGCGTCAATGAAGAGCTGCCGCCGGTACTGGCCCAGATGGCCATAGTGCCCGCGACTGCTCACATGACCGTGCAGACGCACGCGAATGGCTCGGCCGGGCGGCTCCGGGCTCCCTGCCACAGGGGCATCCAGCCGATACAAGTCGTTCATCAGTGCGATGGGCGCGTCGGCCCACCAACGCTCGGTACCACCACATTCATGAAAGGACGACGCCTCGAAGCCCTGCATGTAGACGCCGATAAACTCGCCGGTTCCGCCGTCATCGCTGTTCGAACAAGCGCCTATGGCGGAAAAGGCGGAAAGAACCAGGACCCATTTTAGGCGAGTCAAAGAGGAAAAAACCATAGGGGAGCCTCCCAGGGAAAACCGTGTACGGGCCACCATTGCAAGGCATGCGCCAATAGCCTATCCCCTTTTCTTGCGGCTTACCGACGTGGAAGGGCGACGCCACCGCGACAGAGGTGTCTGATACCTCGACAGCCGCCTAGGTCGGTGGCACGATCAAGGGGAAAGGAGCCGCCATGTCTACCCAAGGCATGTCGGCCAGAGGCATGTCGGCCAAAGACGCTGCGGTCGCGCTAGTCAGCTTGGACCCGGATCACCCGGGGTTTCGCGATCCGGTTTACCGGGCGCGCCGACATGACATAGCGCGCCTGGCACTGGCAACCGGTCCCCGCGACCCTATCCCCCGCGTCAACTACACCGACGCCGAACATGAGGTGTGGCGCACCGTCTGGGACAAGCTGCGGCCCGAACACGCCCGCCACGCCTGCCGTGCCTACAACGAAGCCTGTGCGGCCCTTGCGCTTGACCACGAACATATTCCCCAGCTTGCGGACATTAACCTGCATCTGTCACCCCGCACCGGGTACACCATGCGCCCTGTGGCCGGGTTGGTGGCCTCGCGCAATTTTTTGGGCAGTTTGGCCGACGGAATCTTCCTTTCCACCCAGTACATTCGACATCCCAGCCGGCCGCTGTACACGCCTGAACCTGACATCGTTCATGAACTGATTGGCCACGCCGCGACCCTGTATCGACCCGAGTTTGCCGACCTAAACCGGTTGTTTGGCCGTGCCGCCGCCCGGGCCCCAGAATCCGCGCTGGTCCTGCTGGAACGGCTTTATTGGTACACGGTGGAATTCGGGGTGATTGACGAAGACGGAGAGCCGAAGGCCTATGGCGCGGGCCTATTTTCGTCCTTTGGGGAATTGGGCGGTTTTGCCCGCAGCGCGTTCTTGAGCGATTTCGACGCCGACGAAGCCGCCGCGCGCCCCTATGATCCGACCGACTACCAATCCGTTCTGTTCGTCATTCCCAGTTTCGCGTCGCTGACGGCCAGTTTGCATCGTTGGTTCGATTCGCACATACTCTGAAAAAGGCTCTGCTAATGTCCGTGCCCATGTCGACCGACGGGAATGGAAAAAAGAGCGATAACGTAAAGAAACTGCGAAGTTCCCAGTGGTTTGGCCAAACGGGGCGCGAAGGAATCGTGTACCGGTCCTGGATGAAGAACCAGGGGTTTCCAAACGACGTGTTCGACGGGCGCCCCGTAATTGGCATCTGCAACACCTGGTCCGAGCTGACCCCGTGCAACGCCCATTTTCGCGAACTGGCCGAACGGGTGAAACGGGGTGTCTGGGAGGCCGGTGGATTCCCGTTGGAATTCCCCGTCATGAGCCTAGGCGAAACCCTGATGCGCCCCACGACCATGTTGTTTCGCAACCTGGTCAGCATGGACGTCGAGGAATCTATTCGCGCCAACCCCATCGACGGCGTGGTGTTGATGGTGGGCTGTGACAAGACGACACCCGCCTTGCTGATGGGCGCGGCCAGCTGCGACATTCCCACCATTGTGCTGTCAGGCGGCCCGATGCTGAACGGAAAATTCCGGGGCCAAGACATCGGATCTGGAACCCATGTTTGGAAGATCACCGACGCTTTGAAACGGGGCGAACTGACCGACGCAGACGTGCTGGAATCCGAAGCCGGCATGTCGCGGTCGCCAGGCACCTGCATGAGCATGGGTACGGCCTCGACCATGGCGTCGATGGCCGAATCGCTGGGCGTGTCGCTGCCGACAAACGCCGCCATTCCGGCATCCGATTCGCGCCGCAACGTCCTTGCCCATCTGACAGGCCGCCGCATCGTGCAGATGGTTCATGAAGACATGAAATTGTCGAAGATTCTCACAAAACAGGCGTTCGAGAACGCCATCGTCACCAACGGCGCCATCGGCGGATCAACCAACGCCGTCGTTCACCTTATAGCCATTGCCGGCCGATTGGGCGTCGACCTGGGGCTTGACGACTGGGACCGATTGGGGCGCCACGTGCCCTGTTTGTTGAACCTGATGCCGTCGGGAAAATATTTGATGGAGGATTTTTTCTACGCCGGCGGCTTGCCCGCAGTCCTCAAAGAAATCGGTTCACTTCTGCACAAGGATGTTTTAACGGTCAACGGCCAGACCATCTGGGACAACGTGAAAGACGCCCCGTGCTGGAACCGCGATGTCATTTTTCCGCTGGATAAGCCCTTCAAACCCCAAGGGGGAATTGCAGTCTTGCGCGGGAATCTCGCCCCGGGCGGGGCGGTCATCAAACCCTCGGCCGCTTCACCGCACCTGCTGAAACACCGGGGACGGGCGGTGGTTTTCGAGGACATGAACGATTGCACCCGCCGCATCGACGCCCCGGATTTGGACGTCGACAGGACCTGCATCCTGGTGCTGAAGAACTGCGGGCCCAAGGGGTATCCAGGATTTCCCGAAGTGGGGAATTTTCCCTTGCCACGAAAGTTATTAGCCGAAGGCGTGGATGATATGATTCGCATTTCTGACGCCCGCATGAGCGGCACCGCCTACGGCACCGTCATCCTGCACACGGCACCCGAGGCCGCAGCGGGTGGCGCGCTGGCGCTGGTCCGCAATGGCGATTTTATTGAGGTCGATGTCGAGCAGCGCCGCATAACCCTGGATGTTCCGCAGGACGAACTGGAAAAGCGGCGCAAAGCCTGGACGGCCCCCCCCCGACATACCGAACGCGGCTACCTACGGCTGTACCAGGATCACGTTCTACAGGCCGATCGCGGCGTAGACTTCGATTTTCTGGTCGGTGGCAGTGGCGCCGACGTGTTTCGCGGCAATCACTAAACAGCCGGCTGGTCGTCGGCAATCCAGCCGCCGCCGACCAGACGTTCATCGTCCGCAAAAAACACGGCG
>JAYUUT010000177.1:0-4008 GCA_043754455.1 Myxococcales bacterium | reverse complement strand
AGCAATTTCGGGGTGAAGCACCTTAATCGCGGCCCGACGGTGCAACCGGCGATGTTGGGCCAGGTAGACCTGACCCATGCCCCCTTCACCAATTTGGCGGACCAAATCGTACGGACCAAGGTGGGCACCTTCCTTAAACATTTCGTTTCGCGCGGCAGCTTGCCACATCCCGTCCTCTGCCGCTATCGCCACACATGTCCAGGCCCTCAGACACTTGGCGCACTGCCCCGCCGGTAAAACTCGCGCCGCCCCGAAGCCCCGCTCGGCCGACGAGCCACTCCATCGCGACACAAGGACGGACGCACGGATGACAAACCGCTGGCGCCTGTCCGCCAGACCCGGATGGGCGGCGTCCGGTGTATGGTGTCGCCCCCCGCAATGTCGCGTCTTTTTCGTAGCCTGTACCTGCAAGTCTTAGTGGCGGTCATCGGGGGCGCCTTGTTGGGCCATTTGCGGCCGGCCCTGGCAGTCGAGCTGAAACCGTTGGGCGACGGTTTTATCAAGCTGGTGAAGATGCTGATCGCACCGATTGTTTTTGCGACGGTGGTCACCGGCATCGCGCACATGGGGGATTTGCGCAAGGTCGGGCGGGTGGGGCTCAAGGCGCTGATCTACTTCGAGTTGGTCACCACGCTGGCGCTTCTGGTGGGGCTGGTCGTCGGCAATGTGGTGGTTCCCGGTCGTGACGTGAACGCCACCGCCGCGTCGCTGGACACCCGCGCCCTTGAAACCTACACCGGCCCGGGTCACGCGCTATCGACCAGCGATTTCATTCTGAACATCATCCCAACGACCGTGGTCGATGCCTTCGCCAAGGGTGACATCCTGCAGGTGCTGCTGATTTCTGTGCTGTTCGGTGTGGCGCTGGCTGCCATCGGCGCCAAGGCCCAGCCGCTGGTGGCGCTTATCGACCAACTGGGGCAGGCCTTCTTCGCGATTATCGCCCTCATCATGCGGCTTGCGCCCATCGGCGCTTTTGGGGCGATGGCCTTCACTATCGGCAAGTACGGCGTAGGCACCCTCGCGGGGCTCGGCAAGCTGATGCTGACGTTTTACGCGACCAGTCTCATCTTTATCGTTTTGGTTCTGGGGCTTATCGCGCGGCGGGCCGGCATAAATATTTTCCTGTTCCTGCGCTACATCCGCGAGGAGATCTTCATCGTCCTAGGAACGTCCTCGTCCGAATCGGCGTTGCCCCGGCTCATGGCCAAACTTGAGGCGATGGGTTGCGACAAGTCGGTCGTGGGCCTGGTCGTGCCGATGGGCTACTCGTTCAACCTGGACGGTACGTCCATCTACCTGACGCTCGCGACGTTATTCATGGCTCAGGCGATGCACATACCCTTGCCTCTGGGACAGGAACTGGCGCTGCTGGGTGTTCTGTTGCTGACGTCCAAGGGCGCGGCTGCCGTCACGGGCGGTGGTTTCATCACGCTTGCGGCGACGCTTTCGGCCACAGGTCCCATTCCGGTGGCGGGGCTGGCGCTGTTGCTGGGGATCGATCGCTTCATGTCCGAGGCGCGCGCAATCACCAATCTCATCGGCAACGGCGTGGCCACACTGGTCGTAGCCAAATGGGAAGGCGCGCTCAACGTCGAGCAGGCCAATCGGGTCATTCGCCTGCGGCCGCCGCGCTAGTCCGTGCCCCGACCCGCCGGTTGACCCACTTGCGGCCATGCCAAACAACTTAGTAGTTGTTGATTATCATGACATATAACATGTTATATATTGTAAATGTCCGCTTTTGGCATCCCTAGACTCCTGCAAGTATCTGATTTAGTTAAAAAAAAGAGCATTTTCCTATTTGGACCGCGGTCTACAGGGAAAAGCTACCTTCTGCGCCAGCAGCTTCCCCACGCGGCGGTGTTTGACCTGCTTGATGCAGATGTTTTTGCTCGCTTAACGCGACGACCCAAGTTGCTTGGCGAAGAGATCACGGATGCCCAAAATGTGGTGGTCATAGACGAAGTTCAAAAACTGCCTGCGCTGCTTGATGAGGTTCACCGGCTGATAGAGACTCGCGGTCTGCGATTTGTCCTAACCGGATCAAGCGTTCGCAAGCTCATGCGCGGTGGGGCGAACTTGCTAGGGGGGCGGGCCTGGAGGGCCGCTCTATTTCCGCTTTGCTCAAGCGAGATCCCTAACTTCGATTTGCTGACTTACCTAAACCGTGGCGGGCTTCCTCCGATCTTTCTCTCAAAACACCCGCGAGAAGATCTGCGAAGCTATACAAATCTTTATCTTCGTGAAGAAATTAAAGCCGAGGCACTGGTTCGCAAAGTAGATCACTTTGCTCGCTTCTTGGATGTGGTTGGGCTGCAAAACGGCGAAGAGCTCAACTTCCAGGGCATGTCGAGTGACTCTGGAATTCCGGCAACGACAATTCAGAACTATCTTCAAATTCTGGAGGATACCTTGCTGGGTTTTTCCGTGCCTTCGTTTGGTGCCACAAAGAAACGAAAAGCAATCACCCGATCAAAATTCTACTTATTCGACGTGGCCGTGGCCGGCGCTCTGGCGAACCGTGGCGAAGTTTTTGCCAAGAGCGAGCTGTTTGGCAAAGCGTTTGAGCATTTCATTTTGCTTGAGATTCGCGCCTATCTTTCTTACCGAGGACAAGACGATGTTTTGCAGTATTGGAGAAGCACTTCAGGCTACGAAGTTGATTGCGTCGTGGGCAACAAGCTTGCAATTGAATGCAAGGCCTCTGATTTGGTGAGTGAACGTGACCTCAAGGGGCTCAAAGCGCTCGCAGAAGAGGGCCTGGTGGAAAAATTTGCGATCGTGTCCCTAGATCCCACACCCCGATCCATCGATGGCATTCAGGTTTACCCTTGGGCGCATTTCTTGCGAGACTTGTGGTCCGATCGATTGTTTTCCCCCGTGGGATCTTAATCGTGGGCGGGCGTCAGAAACTAAACCGTAGACAACCCGAACAACTTGGCGGCGGTTCCACCCGCAATCAGGGCCTGGTCGACGGGCTGCAAGTGCGAGACAACTGAAAGCACCTTCGCCCGTTCAGCCCGATAGGTATCAGGCGTAGTGCCACCCTCAGAACTCGCGCTAAAACCGCCACCAGTCAAACAGCGACTGGGGCCATACGCGGCGACAAGATTTTTCACAATCGGGCCCACATCAAGGTAAGGATATTGGGCCTTATCCGGAATGCTGGAAATCTTTAGATAGGTATTGGGCCGATCCGCCCAGCGAAACACCGCCTTATGCTCCTCCGGAGAGCCTTGGGCGGGACGGCCCAAGTGATCAATGATGACGGCGGTCTTGCTGAACTCTTTGATCAACGGATCGAATCGCGCGGCATACCGAGGTTCGAAGTGAAGCTGAACAGCGACGCCCAGATCGGCGGCACATTTCCAAAACGCCCGCAACTCGGGCTTGCCGAACGGCGGCAAACGATCGGCTGCGTAAGCGTGAATGCGCACGGCCCGCAGATTCCATCTGCGGACCAGAGCGGGCATCGCAGTCTGCCAACCCGGACGATCGGCGAAGAAGAGGCAAGTGCCGATGAGCTTACCTTTGCCCACCGCCAAGCAGTGTTCAAGGTAGCGGTGGTCATCCTGATAGGGCTCGGGATGAACGACCGCCGTGTAATCGACCACCGCATCCGCCATGCACCGAAGCAATTGTTCAGGTGTACCCGTGTCAACAGGTCGGTAGGGCGCCCGCGCATGAAACGGGAATCGCTTGTCCATCGTTCCGGCGAAACAATGCGCGTGGCAGTCCACTGTAATCGCACGCGAGGCCGCCGGGGCAGAGGCCGAAAACAATGGGGCGGCGCTGGGCAACGCGGCACTGGCCATCAGAAAGGCTCTGCGATCCAGGCTGGGCTCACTCATGGTCGGAAGCATAGTCGAATCCCATTTTCCCGAGGGTTCTCTTAGTGGCCTCAGGGCTATTTCGCCGCCACCGGTAGTCCGGCCCGCCCCGTAGGGAGCGCTGGGCCAGTGCCGGGCACAAACAGCTGCAGCGTCTGGCCGTAGGTGACCCGAG
>JAYUUT010000176.1:0-2741 GCA_043754455.1 Myxococcales bacterium | reverse complement strand
TCGCACCAACCCCGTTTCTGCATCGAAGTGCCCGCCGGCAAGTCCTACGGACTGAAATCCGGGGTTCGAATCCGACAACACCTTGCCGTATTCAAGGAGCGGCGGACCGGAAAGACTGCACAAAGTGGCCTGGCCAAAATCTAGTTATTTTTCCACGAACGCGCGTTCGATGACGTAGTTGCCCATGTTTTCGCTGCTGCCTTCGTCAAAACCGCGGGCGGCAAGGAGGGTGACCAGATCCTTCAGCATGGCGGGGCCGCCGCAGATCATGATGCGGTCGTGTTCGGGGTCTAAGGCGGGCAGATCCAGATCGCTGAAGAGTTTGCCCGATGACATCAGATCGTTGATGCGGCCTTGGTTGCGGAAGGGCTCGCGGGTGACGGTGGGGTAGTAGCGCAGTTGGGATTTGGCCAGGTCGCCGACCAGTTCGTGTTGGGGTAGGTCATTTTCGATGGTTGTGCGGTAGCCCAGATCACTGATGCGGCGAACGCCGTGGACCAAGACGACAGTTTCGAAACGTTCGTAGGTGGCGGGGTCGCGGACGATGCTCATGAAGGGCGCAAGCCCCGTTCCTGTGGCCAGTAGGTACAGGCGTTTGCCGGGTCGCAGGTTGTCGATGATCAAGGTTCCGGTCGGTTTATGGCCGACTAGGACCAGTTGACCAGGTTCGATGTGTTGCAGGCGCGAAGTCAGGGCGCCGTCGGCGATTTTGATGCTGAAAAATTCCAGGTGTTCGTCGTAGTTGGCGCTGGCCATGCTGAAGGCGCGCAGCAGGGGACGTCCCCCTTCGACGGGCAGGCCCATCATGACGAAGTGACCGTTGCGGAACCGAAACCCGGGGCTTCTGGTGGTGGTGAACGAAAATAACGAATCGTTCCAGTGGTGGACGCTGATGACGCGCTCTTCTTGTACTTGGGCCATGGATGAAAGGTAGATGATAGATACCTATCGGTAAAACGGGATATTCTGATATATATATTCGGAGGAACCGATATGCGATATACCCTGCGCCAGCTGGAAGTTTTCTTGGCTGTGGCCCGATCGGAAAGCGTCAGCCGCGCGGCAGGGGCGCTGCACATGTCGCAGTCTGCGGTCAGTGGATCGCTGTCGGATCTGGAAGGACAGTTCGACATGCAACTGTTTGACCGCATAGGGAAACGACTGCGCCTCAGCGATCTGGGGCGGACGGTGCGGGCGCAGGCCGAATCGACGTTGGGGCAGGCGGCGGATTTGGAACGAGGGTTCGAAAACCGGGGTGATGTGGGGCGCCTGCGCATCGGGGCGACGTTGACCATCGGTGATTATGTGGCGGTGCCGTTGATGGCGCGGTTTCTGCGCGCGCACCCGGGGGCCGAACTGACCTTGGCGGTGGCCAACACGGCAGAAATCGCCCGTAAGGTGGCGAATTTTGAAATTGACGTGGGATTGATCGAGGGTGAAATCGAAGATCCGGATCTGGACCTGACGCCGTGGCGGGGGGACGAATTGGTGGTGTTCTGCGCGCCGGGGCATGTCTTGGCGAAAAAACGAGTGCTGCGGGACGATGATTTACAGCAGGCTACGTGGATTGTGCGTGAACGGGGGTCCGGGACGCGGCAAACGTTTGATCGGGCCCTGCACGGGTTGCAGGTACGGGTGGCCTTAGAATTGGAACAGACCGAGGGCATCAAACGTGCGGTCGAGGCGGGTCTGGGGTTGGGGTGTCTGTCCCGAATCGCGCTGGCGGGGGCGTTCAAACAGGGGATTTTACGGCCTTGCCGCGTGCCCCATCGGGATTTTCGGCGGCAGTTCTTCTTCTTGCTGCACAAACAGAAATACCGCAGCGTGGGCATCGTGCGCTGGCTGAATCTGTGCCGCGAAAGCCAAGACCTCGGAAAATAACGACAGTGTCTGGGGAAGGGGGGCGTGATTCGCATACAATCGGCGGCCATGACATCTGACGCCACCGCCATTGCCGCCCCGTTGAAACAGCCGCGGGGGCTGTACCTGTTATTTGGGGTCGAAATGTGGGAACGGTTTTCCTATTACGGGATGCGCGCGTTCCTGGTGCTTTTTCTGACCAGCACCAACGGGGGATTCGGCTGGACAAAACCGCACGCCAGCCTGCTGTATGCCTGGTACACGGGGCTGGTTTATCTGACGCCCTTGCTAGGTGGTTTCCTGGCGGATCGGGTGCTGGGTACCCATCGCGCGGTCGTGTTTGGAAGTTTCGTGATTGCGACAGGACATTTTTGTCTGGCGGCGCCCGGGAAGGTGACGTTTTTTATCGGGCTAAGCCTGATCATTTTGGGAACGGGGTTTCACAAGTCGAACATATCGACGATGGTGGGGCAGTTGTACCAGCAGGGGGACGCGCGCCGGGATGCGGCGTTCACGATCTTCTACATGGGGATCAACCTGGGGGCGTTTTTGGGGCAAATCGTTTGCGGATTTTTGGCCGAAGACCAAAGGTTCGGGTGGCACTGGGGGTTTGCGTCCGCGGGCGTTGGCATGGTGCTGGGGACAGCCGCGTATTTGTACTGGCGTCGGCCGTTGTTGGGAACCATTGGCGAGGCGCCGAAGGTCAGGGTTGCGAAAACAGAGCACCCCAAACATCCGATGACCCCCGAAGAAAAGGACCGCATCCTGGCGATTTGTCTGCTGGCGATCTTCAACATCTTCTTCTGGTCGGCGTTTGAACAGGCAGGGTCGTCGATGACGTTTTTCGCCAACGAACGGACTGACCGGATGATTGGGTCTTT
>JAYUUT010000175.1:0-5324 GCA_043754455.1 Myxococcales bacterium | reverse complement strand
CGGCAATGCGATCGTAGGTCAGCACGTCGGCCCAGGAATAAAACAGCACGCAGTTGCTGGCCAGCCCGTCCCGCCCGGCCCGGCCAATCTCCTGGTAGTAGCCCTCGATCGATCGGGGCATGTCGCGGTGGATGACGTACCGGATGTTGGATTTGTCGATGCCCATGCCAAACGCGACCGTTGCGACGACGACGTCGACGTCATCCTGGATGAACGAATCCTGAACGGAGGTGCGGACCGCGGGGTCCAGCCCTGCGTGATAGGCCGCTGCGCGGATCCCGTGATCTCGAAGCAGTTCGGCGGTGGATTCGGTGGCCTTGCGGCTTGTGCAGTACACCAGGCCGCTTTCCCCGCGGCGGCGGCGGATCAGGTCAAGCAGGGCTTCGCTGACCGGAGCGCGGCCTTCGCCTTTTTTGCTGGCGGCAAGTTTCAGGTTCGATCGGTAGAAACTGCCCCGGAACACAAAAGGCGCCTGCATGCCCAGTTGTTCCACGATATCGCGGGCCACCTCGTGGGTGGCGGTTGCGGTCAGCGCCAATACGGGCACGTCGCCAAACCGGCGTTTCAGATCTGCAAGGTTGCGGTACGACGGGCGAAATTCGTGGCCCCAGTGGCTGATGCAATGGGCTTCGTCGACCGCGACCAGGCGCAGGCGGGTTCGTTCCAGGATCGATCCCAACCAGGTTTCGATCCCTTCGGGGGCGGCGTAGATAAGTTCGTATTTTCCCGACCAGATGCCTGATACCCGTTCGCGGCGTTCGCTGGGGGTCAGGGCCGAATTCAAGAACGTGGCGCGCAGGCCTGCCTGGGTGGCGGCGTCCACTTGATCTTTCATCAGGGCGATTAGCGGCGAGACAACCAACGTTGCCCCACCCAGTACGCGTGCCGGGATCTGGTAGGTCAGAGATTTTCCCGCGCCTGTGGGCATGACGCCCAGGCAGTCCCTCCCGGCCAAGACGGCCGCGATAATTTCGGCCTGGCCCGGGCGAAAGCTGTCGTATCCGAAGACCTCACGCAGGACGGATTGCGCACCCGCAAGTGACGGCGGCACCGCGGCGGCTGGGCGGCGGGCCCCTGGATCAAGTTCCTGCGCCAATTCCCGAAGGGCGGTCAGGGACGGGCCGTCAAAATGATTGGCGGATGTGCGCCACAGGGTCCTCAGGGCGTCGAGTTCCTGGCGCAAACGCCCACGGGCGGAAATTTCTGCCTGGGGCGCGCCATCCCACCAGCGCCGTAGGGCGGCAACACGGGTCGGAACATCGGCGGGTGCGGAGGCAACTGTGGGAGACAAATCAAAGTCAGCGGGGGGCACGAAGGGGGTCTCGGCAAGAAATGAAGGAAGTTGCCACCATAACCCCGCAATAGGCACGCTGGATACCGAAGACTGCCACAGCGTCTTCGGTTAAGGGGCCGATCCCCGGGGATCCCACGGGCGGATCTGGGGACGAAAACCCGGGGGCAACGTGGGTGTCGATGTGATGACCGCGCCGTTACTGAATCTGGCCTGGGCGAACACAATGGCCCGGTGCGGGATCACGCCTTCGAAACCGAAGATCCCTGTGGCGTCGCGTTTCAGATTTTCCTGGGCGAAGGTGAAGCCACCGTTGTTGCTCCAGGCCAGTTCCATGGCCACGGCTGACGGGCTTTGGTCGACGCGGATACCGGATCCCTGTCTAATGATCTGGGGTGCCGGGGGCAGGGGGGATCGTAATTCCCCGGTCGCCGCCCGCCCGGTCGCCGCCCGCCCGGTCGCCGCAAGCAACGCCCGCAACGCGCCAGACCACCGGCCTTCGAATTCACTGTGCCGATCGTAGCTGGACTGTGGGCCGCAGTAAGGCCATCGGGAATCACCCGGACAGGTGGATGGACAGCCCATGCCGGGGCACAAACCTGGATTCGGCGCGCCCGGCATACATGGGGCCGGGCATCCGGCAGCGAAATACCACTGGTGATCAAAATCCGGCATCAACGACAAACGTTTATCGGCGCGTGGCCCGATAGCGTCGTAGGTGCGAACGACCTGGTCCAGGGGGAAAAATTCGTCCTGAGCCCCCGACAGCAGAATCACCGGCACGGCCAGCCGTCCCACAAATCGCAGGGGGTCAAACGCGGTCACGAAGGCGCGCACATCCGGTGTGTCCCGTGTGCGTCCTCGCGCGCCTTTGATCAGAAGGTCTAACCAAGATCCCGCCGCGATGGCCGCGTCCCAGCCCCCCGCTGCGTTGACCGCCATCACGGCGCGGATGCGCAGATCTGTGGATCCAGCTAAAAGCGCTGCGATGCCGCCCATGCTGATGCCGGTGACCACGATGCGCTGGGGATCCACATCAGATCTTTGCAGCAGAACCGTCACCGCCCGCATGACCCCGTGAACGTAGGCGTAAAGCCAGCTACCCCGCGGATCCGGGATGGTGGCAAAAAGGCTACTGGGATCTTCGAACGACGCCCCCTGTCCGCCCGACGCGCCCTGGCCCGGCCCCGACAGGGCCAACGTGACCGCGCCATACGCGCGCGCCGTTTCGAAGGCTGACAGCGCGCTGGCCTTGTCACCTAGTCCATGGGCAAGTACGACAGCGGGGTGTCGCCCGGGCCCCGATGGTGCCGCCAAGAATCCCCGCAGCGTGATGGGCTGGGGGGAGCCGTTTTGGGTCCACTGGGTGGATAAAAATGACAAAGGTTGGACCGTTGTCATGGCCTCGTTGCGGGAGGTCTTGCCAAGCGATACCCCGGAGGCCTGGCCAATCGAGGCCAATTCAAAGGATAGCGGTAACGGAGGCGCCGAACACGCAGCCAGGGTGGCCCCGATCCACGCACCCGCGATCAGGGAGCAAAGCCTTGACACCGGCCCATCCTGACAGGTTTTCGGCCCTAAGCCCTTTATCCACGGGCTCTAAAGTGGCGTACCGCAGGCCGTCCTGGATTCCCCACGGCAACCGTGATAGCCCCTCATCCCTGCGCCATGAACGATTCCCTGACGCCCCTACCTGTTTTGACTGGCAATCCCCCAGCCCCCCGTCTGTCGGTGGTCATACCCATCTACAACGAAGAGGGGATTTTGCGGGGTTCTGTGATGGAACTTCGGGAAAAACTGCAGAAATTCAAGCGCACCTTTGAAATTCTGCTGTGTGAAAACGGGTCCCGCGACCGCACCATCGAGATCTGCAAGGAACTGGAGGCCGAATATCCCGAGGTGCGCATGTTGTCAGTTGGCCAGCCCAACTATGGCCTTGCGATGAAGACCGGGATTCTGGAGGCCCGCGGGGACGTCGTTATTTGCGACGAAATCGACCTGTGCGACACCGAGTTTTATGCCCGCGCCCTGGCCTTGATCGAACGGTCAGACACTGATCTGGTGGTCGGGTCCAAATGTATGGTCGGGTCCAATGACCAGCGCCCGTTCGTGCGCCGCCTTGGCACCCGCGTCTATAACGGCATTCTGAGGGCCGCCTGCCAATATAAAGGCACCGACACCCACGGCCTTAAGGCGTTCAAACGCGCCGCCCTGGTCGAAACCGCGCGCCGGTGCATCCTGGACCGTGACGTGTTCGCCAGCGAGTTCGTGATCCGGGCGCACCACGAACAGAAAAACGTGTTCGAAATTCCGTTCGCAGTTCGCGAAAAACGCGCGCCCAGCATCAATCTGATCAAACGGGTGCCCCACGTTTTGAAAAGCGTGGCCCGCCTGGCGACTTCAATTCGCAACGGCCAGGCCTAAAAGACCACCCGGCGCGTAGGTCTTTCTCTGGCGCCGTGGCTCTTTCTCTAAAGTTGTGTTACAACTTTACAACTCAAGATGAAAACCACCCCGGTCTCGTTTGCTGACTTGTCCGGTTCGGTCATGGCGGTTCCGCCGCTTTGCCGCGACCAGAATATGTCCCTGGCCCCGGCCGCCAACCGTGCGTTGGTCCGGCATATTGAATCGGGCGGCATTTCGACTTTGCTTTATGGCGGCAATGCCAACTTGTACAACATGGGCCTGCGCGAATATCCGGCGATGCTTGATCTGCTGGCAGAAATTGCCGCCCCGAATACCTGGATGATTCCCAGCGCGGGCCCGGATTTCGGACGGTTGATGGACCAGGTCCCCTTGCTGCGCGCCCGGCAGTTCCCAACCGTGATGGTGCTGCCCATGACCTTTCCCATGACGGTGGATGGTGCGGCCACCGGCCTTCGCCGGTTTGCCGAGGCGCTGGGCCGGCCGATCATTGTGTACCTGAAAGCCGAGGGGTATCTAACGCCGGCCTTGGTGGCGGCGTTGGTGGCTGATGGGTTGGTGGCTGCGATCAAATACGCGGTTGTGCGGCCTGATCCGTCCCACGATCCTTTGTTGAAGGATTTGTGTGAACGGGTGGATCGTCGCCTGATTGTCAGCGGCATTGGTGAACGACCTGCGATTACCCATGTGCGCGATTTCGGCGTGGCGGGATTCACATCGGGATCGGCCTGTGTGGCGCCGCGTGGATCAATGGCGTTGCTGGGGGCCATTGCAAAACGCGACTGGGCTGCGGCCGAATCCTATCGTCGGCCCTACTTGCCGTTAGAAGATCTACGGGACGCCCATTCGCCGATTCGTGTCCTACACGAAGCTGTCCGGTTGGCGGACATTGCCGATACAGGGCCTATGTTGCCCCTTTTGTCCAACGTGGACGTGGCCCTGCACCCGGCGCTGACGGCCGCTGCCCAGGCCTTGCGGGCGGCCGACGCCGCTATCTGACGGGTTCGGCGCTGTCGGACAGCAGGCGCGTGCGGGCGTTCAGAATGTGAACCCGCATGGCGTCGCGGGCCTGATCCGGATCTTCATCGGTGATGGCCTGGTAGATGCGCCGGTGTTCTTCCTGCACGATGTGCAGCCGCTGCACGCTGGCCTTCAGTGACAGATTGCGCGCCACTTTCATTCCCGCGAAAATCTGCGCATGCAGCGCCCCCAGCGTGCTGGCGAACAGTTGGTTTCGGGCCGCGTTGGCTATCGCGGTGTGAAACCGCAAATCCGAATCTGCCCCCAACACGCGCTGTTTAATGGCCTTGTCCAGGGCCTGTAGCGCGCGGTTCATGGCGAGAAGATCATCGGATCCCCGCCGCTGGGCTGCAAGGTAAGCCGCCTCTCCCTCGACCCCCACGCGAAATTCCAGACAGCGCATCAGATCAGCGATTCCGCCGATGGGCGCCAATCGTAGAAATTCTGGGTCGGGACGGCGTTCGACGTAGGTGCCTGATCCATGGCGGGACGTCACGACCTCATCGGCACGCAGCCTGGACAGGGCTTCCCGTACCACCGGCCGGGACACCCCTAATGCGACTGCCAAGGCTGGTTCAGACGGCAGTCG
>JAYUUT010000174.1:0-6602 GCA_043754455.1 Myxococcales bacterium | reverse complement strand
GCGCCAGGGCGGTCAGGAGGACGAAAAATTCTCCGCGAAGAAGCCTACGAGGGGCGCAGGTGAACGGTCGGATCTTCATAGACACGAACATCCTCATCTACGCTGACGACGCCGACAGTGGCGTCAAACAAGCCATAGCCCAGGCCATTGTCACCGGGGCGTTGCAAAGCGGCGTTGGGGTTATATCCACGCAGGTGCTGCAGGAATACTTCGCGGTCGCGACGCGAAAACTTCATGTTGCCCCCGACATGGCGCAACGAAAGGTCGAAGTGCTGGCCAACCTGGCGGTCGTCGCCGTCGATGTCTCGCACATCATTGAGGCCATCAAACTGCAGCGGCTTTATGGGCTGAGTTTCTGGGATGCCCTCGTGGTGCAGGCGGCACGGCTGGGGGGCTGCTCGCGGCTGCTCAGCGAAGACATGCAGGCCGGGCAGACGATTGAGGGGGTCACGATTGAAAATCCGTTCTCCTGACGACCACCGTAGCTAAAACTTGACATCCCCGGAGGGGGCGCCAGGATGACATTATCCTACATGGGAGCATATAAGCCCACGTAGGCACACCACCTGGAGGTCCCCATGTCATCGACTGATCGTCGCCTGGATTCACGGTTGCCGCTGCAGATGTACATGAACGCGTACATTGATGACCGGCCTAGCCGGGGGTTCACCCTGAACATCAACGAAACCGGTCTTTACCTAAATACCTTGGCCGAGGCCCCGCTGCCGCCCTTCACACCCGTGGGGCTGGAATTCGAATTGCCCGGGATCAAAGAGACCATCTGGGCCGCAGGTGAAATCTGTTACGACAGCCTCGATGATTATTTTCTAGGCCGGGGGGTCCGGTTCACGGCCATGGCGGGTCTGCACGCCCGGCTGATCAAGGGGTACTGCGCCCAAATGCGTGACTTGCGTTTGCGCGCCCGCCTAGGGGCCCGCGCCGCCCGCACGACCCAGCCCCCGTTGACGTTCAGCCGTCGGCTGGTCAAACCCGCCAACGATGCCGGGGATTTCGTCCGCCGGTTCGCCATATGAGACGACCGTGATCATCAGCCGCGCCGACGCGCACACGGTCGCGATTCCCCTGTCGCGCCCGTACACCATCGCGTTCCGTACGGTCAGCGCCGTGCAGATCGTGGTGGTACAGATACAAGACGACGAAGGTCACATTGGTTTTGGCGCCGCATCGCCCGAAGCCCAGGTCACAGGTGAAACCAATGAAGCCTGCCAGGCGGCATTGCACAATCTGGGTTGGTTGCGAGGCCGCGATCCGCGAACCCGGGCCCTGCTGTGCCGGGAATTGCAGGCGGGTCAACGCCTGACCCCAGCGGCCCGCGCGGCCGTGGACATGGCGCTGCATGATCTGTTTGCCCAGATCGTCGGTCTGCCCCTGTGCGATGTCCTGGGACGGGTACGCAAGGCGCTGCCGACGTCGATCACCATTGGCATCAAATCCACCGACGCAACCTTGGATGAAGCCGCCGAATATATCGGGCGCGGGTTTCGGATTTTGAAGGTGAAGGTTGGCAAGGGCATTGACGAGGACATTGAACGCCTCCGGCGCCTGCGCGAACGTGTCGGCCGCGCGGTCATTCTGCGGGTGGACGCCAACCAGGGCTACACGGTGGCCGAAACTGAACGTTTTTTTGCCGACACATCCCGGCTGGATTTGGAATTTCTAGAACAACCCGTTGCCGCCGCCGGCACGATGGACCTGCGTGATCTGCCCGAAGATCTGCGATCCCGCATTGCCATTGACGAAGCTCTGCAATCCCGATCCGACGCCCTTTCATTTGCGACCCCGCCCTGGCCCGGCGGGATCTTCAATATCAAGCTGATGAAATCAGGCGGTATTTCTCCCGCCCTGCAAATCGCGGACATAGCTGAGACCGCCGGAATCGGTCTGATGTGGGGCTGCATGGACGAAAGCTGCATTTCGATTGCAGCGGCCTTGCACGCAGCGCTGGCCACACCGGCCACACGTTATCTAGATTTGGACGGCAGTTTTGATCTCACCCGCGATCCCGCCCTGGGGGGATTTGTCGTGGAACCCGGAGGTCTCATGCGCCCCACGGGGGGGCCGGGACTGGACGTGCGGTTGGCGAATTTTTGACTTCAAACCTTTTGGGCCCAAAGGCCCCTGCGTCTGCCCCACCGTGTCGTGCTAACAGAGGGGCGGGCAACTCGAAATGAACAAGTTCCTCTGGGCCCTTTTTAACCGGGCGTTGAGACAGGGGGACCACTCGTACCATTACCATGGTAACGGGGCATCTGCCGCTCGGCACTTTCGAGCGAGAACTCGCGAAACTCTCGGGTGTTCAGCGTCTGTAATTGCGATCGGCGCGTGCCTCGCGGCGCTCGAGCTCTTCCGGAGGGACGACGGGCCCGCGCTCCAGGCACCAGCCTCTCACCCGTAGCGCGACGGCCCACGCCCCGTCGTCCGCGCTGAACGCCGCGAGAGGCTGCGGCCGCCCCGCCTCCGCTTCGTCCAGCGGTGCAAGCCGTCGCAGAGATGGTGTTCGGGAACGGCCTACATCTTTACCAAGCCGCGCCTGACGGCGGTGACCAGCGCCTCGGTGCGACCGGAGGCGCCGAGCTTCTCCAGCAAACCGTTGATGTGTTTTTTAACAGTGCTCTCGGTGAGCGCGAGCGCCGCAGCGATATCCCGGTTGCTCTTGCCCTGGGCGATAAGCTCCAGCACCTGTCGCTCGCGCGGTGTGAGCTCGGACTCGGGCAGGCGGCCGATGGCGATCGAGGCGAGGTCGGCCGAGACCCGGCGGCGGCCGGCATGCACGTCGCGGATCACCTGCATGAGCTCGTCAGGTGGCACCCCCTTGAGTAGGTAAGCCTGTGCGCCCGCTCTGAGCGCCGCGTAGACGTCCTCCTCGCCTTCGTACGTAGTGAGAACGACAAAGCGGGCGCGGGGATCGTAACCGCGAAGCGCGGCGATCACCTCGGCCCCGCTGCGGTCGGGAAGGTTGAGGTCCATCAGGCAGACGTCGGGTTGATGCTTGCGGTGCAGGGCGAGCGCGGAGGCACCATCACCGGCCTGCGCCACCACCTCCAGATCGGGTTGCATGCCGACAAGCGCCGCGATGCCCTCACGTACGACCGTATGATCATCCACCACCATCACCCGGATGCGGGCGCGCGTATCGATCACGCCAGCACCTTCACGCGCACGTCTGTCCCCTGGGGACCGCTGTCGATGGTGAGACCCGCCCCCATCGTATCGGCGCGCTCGCGCATCCCGATGATCCCGGCTCCTCCCGCCGACGTCGCCTCGACCGAAGGCGCTGGCAGTCCGCTGCCGTCATCGCGAATGGACAGGGCGACCGACTCCGGGGCATAGGTCAGCGCCACCCACACGTTGCGCGCGCCTGCGTGGCGAACCGCGTTTCGTAAGGCCTCGCCCCCGATGCGCCATAAGCCCTCCTCCACCCTGGCGGGCAGCGGCCGGGAAGACCCGCTCGCCGTCACGTGGATCTGTGGTCCACCTGCGACCACTATCCGCCCGGCAAGGTGACGTAAGGCGGTGGGAAGATCGGTGCCATCCAGCGCGCGCGGTCGCAGAGCCCACACCGAGCGCCGTGCCTCCTCGAGACCCTCCTGCACCACCGCCCGCGCCCGGCTTAGGTGTTCCGTTGCGCGCAGGGGAGCGCTCGCTAGCGCCTGGGTCACACAATCAAGCTGGACCACCGCGCCGGCCAGGCTCTGCGCCAGCGTATCGTGGATCTCACGTGCCAGCCGGCTTCGCTCGGCGAGCACCAGGCCGTGACGAAGATCGATCTGGCGTAGGCGGCGGCGGTGGAGGCCAAACAGCGCCGCGCCCACCACACACGCCACCAGCGCGTAGAAGACGGCGGTGCGGTAAAATGGCGCCGCGAGATCGACGGCGAACATTCCGGCCGGGCTGGGGTCACTCCACGACTCACCGTCGGCGCTGGCCACCACGCTGAAACGATAATCTCCCGGAAGCAGCTTCGGGTAGCGCGCGCTCCGGAGCGGTCCCGCGTCCACCCAGGCGGCATCGAACGGCTCAAGACGGTGTCGAAAGCGCAACTTCTCTGGAGCTGCCAGCAGGAACGCGGTGTAGGTGACCTCAAGATCGCCCAGGGCGGGCCCAAGGCGGATGGTCCCGCCCGTGTGGGCCACGGTCCGCCCGTCGAGACGCACCTGCTCGACCAGGGCGCGCGGTGGTACTTCTGCGACGATCTTCGTAGGGTCAAACACCACGACCCCGGCGTTGGTCGCGAACCACAGCCGGCCATCGGGGGCCTTCCAGGCGGCAGGGTGGCCGCCGCCGTAGGCGCTGGCCGTCACGCCGTCGCTCGACGAGAACAGGTGGGGCACCAGGTGGCTGCGGCGCCCCTCCGCGACGGCGTCGGCTTCGCTGCGCGCGATCCAGTAGATTCCGCGGCTGCCGCTGAGCCACAGGCGCGCCCGATCGTCCTCCAGGATGGCGAAAACACGGTCCGAAGGCAGTCCCTGCGCAGCGCCGAGCACGCTCACCTTACCGGCCTTGAGCCGGCGTACGCCGCGGAGCTGGGTTCCGATCCACAACGCGCCATCGTCGGATTCGTGCAGGGCGACGATCTGCACCCCCGCGTCGCGCGGACCAAGTGACGTGGGCACGAAGCGCTCGCCATCCCAGCGCATAACGGCGCCATCCTCGGCAGCCCACAGGCGGCCGCTCGGTGCCTCATAGAGCATGGGACGCGCAGGTGGCGCTGGACCCGCGTGCGTGGTGAGGGCGTTGCCGCGCAGCCGCGCCAGAGAGTTGGCAAGCCACACGTCACCGTCGCGCGTCTCGAGGATCCAGCCCGGGTTGGTCCCGGGCAAAGCCAGCGGGCTGAACGTGTCGTCATGCCACCGCCCGCGGATGTCACAGTTGACCCACACGCCACCGCGCCGGGAGGCGAACACGCCGGTCGCATCCTGGCAGCCGAGGTGACGCCGGCCATCGATGACCTCGATGCGCCCGTCGCGCCACCGGTTGAGGCCCGCGTGTCTTACGGCGATCCAGACGGTTCCGTCGTCGCTCCCGTGCACACCGCTGACCGTATCCCCCGACAGGCCATCGGCCACGCCCAGCGAGGTGAAGAGCCGCGGCGCCATCCGCCACAGCCCGCACCCTTTCGTCCCCAGCCACAGCCCACCCTCCCGATCGCCGTGCAAGCTGGCAATGCGATCGTGGCAGGGCGGCCCCCCCGCGCCGAGCATGACGGCGCGTTCGCCCTGCAGGCGGCCCAGGCCTCCACCCGCGGTGGCCACCCAGATCCGGCCATCACGATCCTGCGCCACGGCGGTCACGCTGCCGCCCGCGAGCCCTTGCGCGACATCGTAGAGGTGCCAGGCGTTGGCCCGCCAGCGCCAGAGGCCTTCCGAGGTGCCGACATACACGTCGCCGTCAGGCGTGGCCGCCACCACCTGGACCGCGATCGTGTCAGAAGGTCCACCGGACACGACGGAAAAGCGCGTGCCATCCCAGCGCGCCACCCCGTGGTCGGTTCCCGCCCAGGCACGCCCCTGGCCATCGATCGCAAGCGCGCGCACGCTGGCGTTGGGCAGCCCATCTCGTTTGCCGAAGCGAGTCCACTTCGTCCCGGCCAGGCGGGCCACGCCCTCTTGGGAAGCCACCCATTTGTCCCCGTTGGGCGCGCCCGCGATGGCGCGAACGAACAGATGGCCCGGGCCCTCGGCGCCCGCGTACAGCTGCACACCGTGATGATCGAGGCGGGCCAGGCCGCCACCGTCTGAAGCGACCCACAGGGCCCCGTCCAGGTCCTCGAGCAGCCCGAGGATCTGCGTGTCGACCATCTGTGGCTGTCGCACGCCATCGAACGGCTCGAAACGAACACCGTCGAAGCGCGCAAGCCCCTCCTGGGTCCCGATCCACAGATAGCCCTCACGCGTCTGCAGGATCGAACGCACGACGTCCGAGGGCAACCCGTCGCGGACCTTCCACGAATCGAGACGAAACTGTTGCCAACCCAATGCCGGCTCGACGGGCGCCGCTGCCGTCGAAAAAGGCGCCGCGAGCGCGGCCAGGAGCAGGGTCGATGTCACAGCCAGAGGCATGCCTGAATTCATTGTAGCTCTAGCCGACCGCAGTGCCGACTTGTGCTGCGGACTGGAACCAAAGTACCGGAATCGACCTCACCGAAGGGCCGTGTTTGTTTCCGCCGACGCCTGGCACTGTGTTCGACATGCGGATTTCCAAGCAAGGATCCTGCGCGCTGGCGCTCGCTCTGTGGGGGGTCGCCTGCACGGGCGTCATCGCCGAGCCGCCCGGCATGCCCGCCGGTGGACGATCCGCGAGCGAGCCGTCGCCCGTTGCCGAGGGCTCCGGCACCCTGCTCGACAACTGCCTCATCTACACGACGTCATGCACCTCCTGGGGCAAGGCCCACACCTTCACGGACTCCAATCTGGTCTCGGGTGGATTGACGGCGTTCGGCGCCTGAGCGGAGGAGTCACCAATGGTCATGCAACGTACCGCCCTCGCTTCGTTCGTCTTCGCCGCCGCCGGGTGCGTCGGGCTCATCAGCGGTGAGGAGCCGGCCAACTCCGTGAACGAGGCGCCGCGGCCGTCGGGGGCGG
>JAYUUT010000173.1:0-2947 GCA_043754455.1 Myxococcales bacterium | reverse complement strand
CCTCCGCTTTGACGCTATTTCGAAGACGGTGCACCAGCGCGCTTGCATCAACTTCCGAAAACCTGCCGCAGCAGCAGTCTCTTCACATCTGACGCCTCGACGATGGGGCCCGACAGGACGTCAGGATCAGACGTCATGAACAAAGGCCCGTCAGCGGGGTCATCCGTGACCCGGCCATGACTACCCTTGACCAGTGATGCATCCAAAGGGATCACGTCCAACAGCGAACGCATACCCAGCTTCCGTTTCACCAAGGTCCATCCCACCCGAACGCCTGGCGCACGGATCAACGGATCGATAAACAGTTCGGCTGGGTCGTAACCAGGTTTGCGATGGATATCGACCGTTCGCGCGTAATCCGGCGCCAGATCGTCATCCAACCAGTGGTAGTAGCTGAACCAGCGATCGGCGCGCGAGATCGCCACCAGCTCTCCAGAACGGGAATGATCAAGGCCGTGATCTCTTTTTTCGGATTCACCCCAGACCGCCTCGATTCCTTCCGTCTGCCTTAGCAATGACGACACTTCGGACACACGTTCCGGGCGGCGCACATAAACGTGGGCCACCTGGTGATCCGCCACAGCAAACGCCTCGGATCCGGCCGCATCCAGCTGTTCTCCCAGCGACTCACGGCGCACCGTCAGCAACCCTGCCTCCCGCAACACCCGGTTGATGTGGACCACGCCGCTGACTTTGGTAATCCCGTATTCAGACAGAACCACCACCTGTCGCCCCGTCGATTGGGCTTCTGAAATCAGTTCCCCGCATAGGGCATCCACGGCGCGCAACGCCACCGCGATCTTGGGATCATCGGGACCCAGCCGTTGCAAGTCGTAGTCCAGATGGGGCAGATAAACCAACGTCATGGTGGGCCTGTGGGTTTGCATCACCTGGGCCGCGCAGGCAGCGATCCACGCCGAAGATCGAATCCCCGCCCGCGGCCCCCAAAAATTAAACAGGGGAAACGTCCCTAGTTTGGTCTGCAATTGGTCGCGCAACCCGGCCGGCTGCGTGTACACGTCGGGCAGTTTACGGCCGTCAGCCAAGTACTGAGGCCGCGGGGTCACGGTCCAGTCCGCCGTCGCGTACATGTTGAACCACCAAAACAGTTTCGCGCAAGTGAACGAAGGGTCGCGCTGTTTTCCGGCCTCCCAAACCTTTTCGCCGGACACAAGTGGGTTGGCTTGTTTCCATAACGCCACCTCGGCGGTGTCCCGATAAAACCACCCATTGCCCACGCACCCATGTCCCGCCGGGGTCAATCCGGTCAGCATCGTGCTCTGCACAGAACAGGTCACAGCGGGCGTGATGGTCCGCAAGGGTCGCATCGCCCCCTTTTGGCGAAACGCTGTCAAATGAGGCGTGTGTTCACCTAGAAAACGTGGAGCCAGCCCCACCACGTTCAGTACCAAAACCGGTTTCAAATGGCGCCCCTTTTGGGCGTCACTCGTCGACCCGTCATTCGTCGACCCGTGGATTCTGCCCCCGCAGCACCGAATTTCCCTCCCACAACTTCCGTTGATCGACCACTTCGTCGGCTTCCGGCAGATCCAGACGACCGCTTTGCGCGAAGAACCGTAATGGATTGGTCCAGCAGATCAGATCCACATCCGCCTGTGGGATTCCCTCGTCCAACATCGCAGATGCTGTTTTCGGTACCTTCAAAGGATCGCTTACGCCCCAGTCAGCCGCGCTGTTGATGATGATGCGTTCGGGGCCGTGTTGCTTCACAAGCGCGACCATTCGCGCCTCGTCCATCTTGGTTTGCGGATATATCGAATGCCCCGCCCAGCACCCCGACGCCAAGGTCAGGGGCAGCGTCTCCTCATTGTTGTGATCCACCAGCGTCAGCTCTGGAGGGAACCCCATTTCTTTAATCAAGGCCAGGGTCCGCATCGTCCCGCGCAGCTTGTCGCGGTGGGGCGTATGAATCAGGATCGGCAATTCGTGTGTGCGGGCCAGTTCAATCTGCAAACGAAAACAGCGATCCTCGGCATCAGTTTGATCGTCATAGCCAACCTCACCCACCGCCACGACGCCGTCCTTGTCCAGGTACTTTCCTAAAAGGCCGATAACCCCGTCCGCCACCTTCGGGTTATTCGCTTCTTTGGGGTTCAGCGCCAAGGTGCAAAAATGTCGGATACCAAACTGCGAGGCGCGAAACCTTTCCCATCCCAATAGCGACAGAAAATAATCCTCGAACGTTCCGACATGGTTGCGGGGCTGCCCGACCCAGAAGGCGGGCTCGACAATCGCCGCCACCCCCGATGACGCCATGGCCTGATAATCGTCCGTGGTTCGGGATGTCATATGAACATGGGGATCGAAAAGCCGCATCGTCAAACTCCTTCCAAAATCAGTTTCACATCATCGGGAATCACCCGCCCTGCCGCCCGTCGTTCGCTAACCCAGGCCCCAACGATTCTTCGCAACTCTGCCCCACAACGCGCATTTAGCCCTACGATGCGCACAAGGGGAATCTCATTGAACAGACACTTCATGACCAGGTGATTGAACGTCAGCTCAGGCATGAACGCCGCAGGATAGGGATTGTCACAGGCCAGCGCCGACAGCAAAGACAGCGCGTTGGTTCGAACCGCATCTTCGGCAACCGCCAGATGCCGCTTTGGGTCGGGCAGGTACCCCAGGACACGCAGCAGCGCCTGTTGCTCACGCAGCTCGCCGGTTCGGAACAGATCATCAACGAAGCTGACAACATCAGTCGAACCGGGAACAGACACTGCCGCCATCAACAATACCGCCCGTCCCAGTTCGTCCACCCCCCAGCCCGGGGACGGGATGAACGTAGCCGACGCCGTTCGAAGCACCGAAATTTCAGAAGCGCCCAGCAGCAGCGTTCGCTTCCCCAGGAACCGTGCCGCCGCACTGAAGTTGCCAGAAAACCCCAGCCCTAGGCCGTCCTGCTCCACCCGCGCCAGGGCCGTCG
>JAYUUT010000172.1:0-6531 GCA_043754455.1 Myxococcales bacterium | reverse complement strand
TCTTGAGTTCGGGTTAGTTCGAGGCGATAGATGAAATTGGGTGACGTCAGCATCGCGTGAAGAACCATTTCAACAGACGTTCGATAGTCCTGTTTTGTCCTGAAAGTCGAGAACCCGGCAAGGTAGCGACCCAACTCCAAATCGGTCAGCGGACGACGGAAAACCCGGCGCCCGACCTGTACAACAAACGTTCGCGCGCAGGCCGCTTCGGTTGTTTTAGCGATGTCGCAGGCGCCAAGGGTGGGGATTCGCATGGCCCGCGCGGCGATCTGTTCGGCCGCGCTAAAATAACCATCCGCTGACAAGGGGCTGGTGCCAAAGGCCTCAGCGGCGTTGTCGTATCCGTAGGGGGCTTCCTCGACGGGGAATCCGGCGGCGGGCCCTGTGCTGTCCTGAAAAAGATCGAAAACTGTCCGATCGTATTCGAAACGAGTCAGACGTCGCAAGGGAGACGCACCCGGGCGCACGGCCGTGCATCGGTCCACCCGGCCACCCGGAAGAGCCACGGAGGGCGGTAGGGTCCGGTCTTGAGGCGCAAGGGATTTGTCGGCGGTGGGCGTTTGGGCCTTAGATTTGTCCTGGACGTCGGGGTTGTCCCGTACAGGCTGGATTTCGCCTGGCGCTTCTGAAATCGAGCCTGTACATCCGACGCTGAATGTCAGCAGGATTATGGTGACCGAAGCCTTCATAGCGAACCCCTTTTTGCAAGGACGCCTGGTCCCAGCTGCCATGAAATGTCCGATCGAATCGCGCAGGTTACAGGGATTGAAGCCTTTGTAACCTAGATGGCGACGGTGGACATTCCTAGGGATGATGACCAGCCAGCGCCAAGGAATTGACAGGAGTTTTGTCCGGCGCGCCATGCTGGTCGCGGGCGTTATGTTGGTCATGGAGGGCTGTACACCGGCTCCGGCCAACGTTCCCGCGGGGCAAGACCTTCCCGGGCCATTAGTGGGCAGCGGAGGCGAGGGGGGCGCGATGTCGCCTGGGATCGGTGTACCGCTCGAGGCGGCTGGTGGTAGCGGTCACGGCGCCGCCATGCGGGAGCCGGACGCGGCGGTGCCGGGCGGGGAGCCGGTCAGGAACCCCGCAGTCCTGGATGCCCCGCGTGGAAGCGGGGGCATGGGAGGCGTGATTGACAGTGGCGTAAAGCTAGAAATGCCGACAGGTCCCGGTTGGGCCGGGGTGGCGGGCATTGAAGATTTGTCGATGGTAAAGCCGAGTTCCGGGTGCGGGAAGGATCCGGGTCAGGCCCTTGGATCTTTTGTGGGGCAAAAAGTCACCATCGTGCCAAAGCCGGTGCGAGGCACGGGAAACCGAGAGTTTTTCATCAAGTTGCCTACCAATTACGACAAGATGAAGCCATACCGAATGGTATTCGAGGGCCCGGGCTGCGGATCCAAGCTTAGCTCTGTTCCTGATTTTGCCGGGCCGTCTGGCGCGGAGGGCGTCATTCAGATCGGTCTTATCTCTGAAACTAGCTGTTTTGATGACCAAAGGACTGATTCCATCGAATACAAGTTTCTTGAAGCGGTTTATGCGATTTTGCAGGACAAGATATGTTTCGATCAGCACCGCGTTTTTGTATCGGGATTCAGCAGCGGGGCGTGGTTGTCGAACATGATGGGCTGTGTATACGGATCAAAGCTGATCAGAGCCATTGCGCCCAGTGCGGGCGGCCTATCCACGGCGCCCGGGATCGCGCCGCCTTGTACGAATCTACCAACGCCGGGTCTTTGGAATCACAACGAAAATGACGGCACCAATTCGCCCTCTGGTACGCGCGCCGCTATCAACCGGGCATTGAAGGTCAATAAATGTCAGGGAGATTTCAGCACCAGTCCCCGTGCCCCGTATCAGGTGGCCGCGTCGGCCGCAGCTTCCATGGCGTGCGAGCGGTTTACCACGTGTCCTAAGGAATTCCCGGTAGTCCTTTGCCATCCCACAACGGGGGCGCACACCATGCCCAGTTTCTTTCCTGCGGCGGCTTGGCAGTTTTTCAGCGCGCTGTAAATCCGGCGGTTTTCGGAATACCACAAGCGATCGAAAATCGAACACGAAAAGAAAACGGAGCGAAATCAGCCCAGCCCCGCCAAGGGGCCTTCTTTCGGGGTGGGATCGCCGAAGGAGGTCGCCGTGTCGATTCCCATGGCCCGCATAAAGGTGACCATGAGTTGGTTGTCCGTTCCGCCGTTGAGAGACAGGTGCTGTCCGGTCTTGAAGTATCCGCCGCAACTTCCCACCAATACGGTGCGCAGGTTGTTAAATCCGTGAGTGGGACCGTTCGAAATCTCGCTGCACCACCAGACGACAGAGTTGTCTAGTGCCGACGCATTGCCTTCGTTGACCGCGTTCAAGGCGGACGCAAAGTACACAAGCTGCTCGCAGTACCACCTGTTTGCATTTGAGAGGGTTTGCGAGGGTTTGCCATGGGTCAATTCGTGATGGGATGTATTGATACCTACCCATGGCATAGGGATTTCGGAATGGGCCCACGACCACTGGAACGACGCGACGCGGGTCAGATCACAAGCGATAGCCAGTGCCAATAGATCCATTTGCAACTTCCCGATTTCGGGATACCCCTGCGGTTTGCACAAACCAAATGAGTTGCCACAGGCCGTGGGGTCGATCCCAGGGGAAACTGTGGCCGGAGGTTGGTTGGGTCGTTGGCATCCGGCTGCGACCAGCGCCGGGGTTGACAGGCGCTTCTCTACGGCGCGAATAGCCGTGAGATGACCATCGAGGGTGTGTCTGTCGCGCATGCTCAGCTTCTGCTGAAGACTGGTGTATTGTGGCAGGACGAAATCTAGAGCGCTTTTCCGCTGCTCTCGGGCCTGGTCCAGCACGCCGGGTACGGCGGCGGCGCCCGGCGCGGAAGGCAGTTCAGAGAAAAGCCGGGTCCATACCTCACGGGGATCGTCCTGCGAGGGAACCGGTTGGGCCGGGCCCGTGTACGACATGCGACTGAACGGGTGCGCGCCGATCCCGGTTGTTGTTTGCACCCCCAGTTGAATGCTGGAAAAGCGTGTGGGGGCAGCAATGGTTTGGGCAATTTTCTGATCGATTGAGATTCCGCCGCCCCATTCGAGGACCTCGCCAAAATTTTTTCCTACGGGTTTTGGACCCGGGACCATTTTTGCGCAGGTCAATAGGTGGCACATGCCGTTCGCGTGCTGATCGCCCCGCTGTTCCTGGGCGTAGGCTGACGGACTGGAAAGGTTTGACAGAAGCAGTGTCTTGGCCTTCAGCGGTTCTAAAGGAGACGTTTCGTAGGGCAGGGTGCCTGTGGCACCTGTGGCCTTGGGAAAAAAACTGGCGGGATCGTTCATCCCGTTTGGAGAAAAGAAGACAATGAAACGCTTCGGGCTTGCTGCGTAGGCGCGCCGTGGGTTCATGATTTCCAAAAAAGGTAGCGCAATGCCAATGCCGCCGGCACCACGGAGCAGAGCACGACGCGAAAGGCGAGGAGTATTCATGGCGCAGCTCCTGTTTGTACGGATCGGAAGAAAAACGGATCGGTCTGGGTCATCTGTACGATGAACTGACGTATCGACCCCGTGTGCATCGCTGCGGCTAACGTTTCTATGGTGCAGGCGTCGGCCTCATCGTCTTCGGTGCGCCCGAAGGCGAATCGGAAATATTGCCGCGATACACACTCGGTGGTCCGTTTGGTTTTGGCCAAATGGGAGGTCAGTTCGATAGCCCCGTCGAACTTTCCGTCGGCATCGACTGTGCCGGACACCTCACCGCTCGCATCGACCGGCTTGCCAGCATCCCGGTCGCGCCACAGGCCTACGGCATCGTAGTGCTCGAACGCCAATCCAATAGGATCGATGAGGCTGTGGCAACCAGCGCAAGAAGGCGAAATTCTGTGTTTGGCAAGTCTTTCGCGGGTGGTGGACTTTCCATCGGGTTCGGGAAACGTCGTGTTCGTGCCGGGGGGCGGTGGGGGTGCCAGGGCGCACAGCAGTCTCTCGCGCACGTGTAGCCCACGAGCCACCGGGGCCGTCTGGTTGGGTTTGGCCGCCGACGCGAGAAATGCACCCTGTGTAAGAAGGCCGGCCCTTTGCAACGGGTTCAGCATCACCTTCTGAAACGTTGCCCCGGTCGGGCCGCTGACGCCGTAGAACGAGGCCAGATCCTTGTTCAAATAGCTAAACGGCGCATCAAGCAAGTTGCGTAACGTCCCGTCAGCGCGCAATACCAGTTCTTGTATGAAGGTTTCGCTTTCTTGGCGCAAAAGACCCGCCGTGGCGGGGCTCCACTTCGGGAAGGTGGCGGCGTCTTTTTGGGCACGGTCTAGGCGCGACAGATCCAACCATTGGCCGAAAAAATTGTTGATCCCCTGTTTTGCCCGAGGGTCGTCTAACATCCGGCGCACCTGATTGGACAGATCTGATGAAGTCACCAGCGCTCCCGTAGATGCGGCATCGAATAGGATCTTGTCCGGCATGCTGCTCCAGATTAGGTACGACAGCCGCGTCGCCATTTCGAATGGACCCGCCTTCACGATCGTGCCATTGACCTGCCCGTCGACGATCTCGACGCGGTAAAGAAAATGTGGGGACTGCAAGATCGCCTGCAACAGGACCTTGAAGCCGCCAGAATGTCCATACTTAGCCTTCATGCTGGCATAAAGGGCGAAGTGACTATCGGCTTCGGTTTTGCTTAGGGGACGGCGAAAGGCCCGAAGCCCGAAGGTGGACACGAACTGCCGGGCACAGACGTCTTCGGACGCTGGGTCTGTGGGGCGGCAGCCGGTAAGTGTGGGAAGGTCAACAACCGCTTTGGTCGCCAGGCGATCCGCCATGGTCTCGTATTGTTCAACCAAAAGTTCCGATGGACGGGCGACCGAGGCGTTGTTGTCGAATCCCGCCAGCAGTTGGTCTAGAGGCAAAGTGGCAGACGCGGACACCAATCCTAAAAGGTCAAGGATGGTGTTGCCATATTCTGTTCGTGTCAGCCGTCGCAGAGCGTTCGGGCCGGGCTTCGCGACGCCCATCGCTGTACAGGCACGCGAAATAGGAATGACTGGGCTTCCTGGGGCTCTGGGTTCCGAGGCATTGCCGACCGCAGCCGGGCCTCCAGGCCCTGGCACCGCCGGAAGGTGCGCTACAGATCCTGTTCGCGATGGCTCCGGACCTCCGGCCTTCGCCGCCGGGTCGATTCTGTCCGCGGGCGTGACTTCGGTACACGCGGCGCCCGTTCCCAGACAGAATGACAAGAAAACAGTGACCGCCCGATCCCGAAAATGGCGCTGTTCCATGGCAACCATTGGGACACAAGCGAAGCGATCTGCACATTACTTCGGCCGCGCCTGTCCCACGTCTAGCCATCCGTGAACCGGTTCGGCCTTAACGCCGCAACCAAGGTAACGGTGGGTTAACGGCCAAACAGGCAGCATAACCCGATGTCTTCTTCGTTTGGTCGAAACCGAATCACTGTCATATGTGCGCTTGTCTTTGCGGGATGCGCCATCCCGAACGTTCCCAAATCAAGGCCAGGCGAGGCTGTAGGGGACGGTGGTGACCCATTGGAAGGCAGTGAGGACACCGTTATTCCTCCGAGGGCAATGGTAGGAACAGGCGGCAGCAATGCCGTGGGCAGCGGCGGAACCTTCGCCGCGAACGGTGGCGTGCCGAACCTGTCCCCTGGCCAAGGCGGCGCGGGGGGAAAACCAGGAGCTGAACTGCCCGGCAGCGGTGGGACCGGCAGCGGGGGCGCTGGGGGGAGGGCCTCGGGGGGCGCTGGCGGGCGTGGGGGACAGATTGATGCTGGCCGCTTGCCAGTCAGCGGTTCGGATGCCCGCAGCGCAACCGGTGCTGGCGGCGCAGGGGTAGGGGGGGCTCCCGACGCGCGCGACAGAATCTCCACAATTTATGATCCCTGTCCTGCCGCTGGTACCCCTTGCCGCATCATGCCGCTTGGTGATTCAATCACCGAAGGGATTGGATCTTCTACGGCAGCAGGGTATCGGATTTCTCTTTTTCGCCTCGCCGTCAGTGGCAACAAGAAGATTACGTTTGTGGGGTCGGCTGACCCGAGTGGTCCCGCCAGGCTTGATGGCGTGCCCTTCCCTCGGCAACATGAAGGCCACGCGGGCCAAACCGCTACCGAGTTATCGAAATTGGTCGACACCTCCTTGGCCGCAAACAAACCAAATATTGTGTTGCTACACATCGGGACAAACGACGGAGAGGATGACTCAAGGCGGCCAAATATCACTGACCTTGGAACACTCATCGACAAATTGGTGGCGTCGGCACCGAATGCCCTCGTGGTGGTTGCCCAGATTATCCCCGTCAATGACGACGACGCCGTCATCAACATGAGTACAGATACCTATAACGCGGCCATGACGGGCTTAATCAAAACGCGCGCGGATACCGGCAAGCACGTCGTCCTGGTGGACATGAATAAGGCGTTCAATGCAAACCTGGCCCAGTACATGGCTGACGAAGTTCACCCCAACGATGCTGGCTACAAAGTCATGGGCGAGGTTTGGTATCAAGCCATCGCCGGGATCCT
>JAYUUT010000171.1:0-15241 GCA_043754455.1 Myxococcales bacterium | reverse complement strand
GCCCGCGTCGCTTCGCATCACGGACCAGGCGCACAGAGGCGGCCGCGCTCATATGCGCCACATGGTAGCGCCCCCCGGTCAACGCCAACAACTCAAGATCACGTGCCAACATGGCGGACTCCGCCGCCGCCGGCTGTCCACGCAGGCCCAACCTGGTCGATGCTGCGCCTTCGTTCATCGCCCCGCCCCCCGATAGCGTTAAATCCTCACAATGTTGGATGACCGGCAATCCCAAGCCCCGTGCATACTCCAACGCCCGACGCATCAGCTCGGCATTCATCACGGGACGTCCGTCGTCCGAAACCGCGACACAGCCCGCCTCTTTGCACTCCCCCATCTCCGCCAACGCCTCTCCCTTCAATCCTTGAGAAATCGCACCTATGGGATAGACCCGAACGGCCCCCACCTCCCGCGCGCGCCGAACAATCAGCTCCGTCACAGCCCTGGAATCATTGGCAGGATGCGTATTGGGCATCGCGCAGATCGCCGTAAATCCCCCGGCGGCCGCCGCCCTCGTCCCCGACGCAATATCCTCTTTATACTCCTGCCCCGGCTCGCGTAGATGCGTATGAATGTCAATAAGCCCTGGCACCACCCACAACCCTCGTGCGTCGATGGTTCGACCGGCTGCACGCGCCGCCTGACCTCTTCCCACGTCCATCACCCGCCCGTCCGACAACAACAGGTCCGCCTCCTCATCGACCCCACTGGCCGGATCGATAACCCGCCCTCCCCGCAGACATAGATCGCTCATGCGCTCGTTCTGATAGGCCCCAGTGAATCTTCTGTCAACCCGATTCGCTCAGCAATACTGCCGCACCAAACGCGAAAAAGGGGCCTGCCCTTCCAGGAAGACCCCTTTAGAAGTAATTGCGCCTTGCGGCGGCTACTTCTTGTCAGCCTTCTCGGCTTTGGCGCGCTTTGCCTTCGGCTTCTCAGCACCCTCTGCCACATCAGCGGCTTCAGCCTTTTTTGCTGAACGTTTAACCGGCTCAGCCGCCGTCTTCACCACTGGTGACTCACCGGCAGCCTTGGACTTCGCTCCCGCCGTTTTTCCTGCCGCTCCTGGTGTTTTCTTGGCGGCCGATTCGTCAGGCATGAGCTCCAGTATCGACATCGGCGCCGCATCGCCCGGCCGCTGGCCGACCTTGACGATCCGGGTGTAGCCACCCGCCCGACCCAGAAAACGGGGTCCGATCTCGCCGAACAACTTCGACAGCGCATCCCGATCTCGAACGATCCGCCTGGCCATGCGCACCGCATGGACAAACTTTGCGGATTCCTCCGACGACCGCTTCTCTGGCGTCTTCGTCAGAATCTCTCCAAGCCGACGAGCCCAGGTGATCGTCCGTTCTGCCAAGCGCTTCGTCTGTTTCGCCTTGGCCGCCGTCGTCTTGATACGCTCGTGCTGAAACAGCGCCGCCACAAGATTGGAAAACAGAGCCTTGCGGTGCTCTGTCGTCCTGGAAAGGGTTAAACCTGCTGTTTGGTGTCGCATGGGATTCTAATCTCGCTATCGAAAAAAAGGGCTCTAGCTCGTCTTCTTGGGCGGGCCATCGCCAGGCCAGCCTTCAATCTTCATTCCCAGCGACAAAGACATGCTCGACAGGATCTCTTTGATCTCTTTGAGCGACTTCCGACCAAAATTCTTGGTCTTAAGCATCTCCGACTCGCTCCGCTGCACCAATTCACCAATGTATCGGATATTGGCGTTTTGAAGGCAGTTCGCCGAACGAACCGACAACTCCAAATCGTCTACCGACTTCCAGAGGTAGTCATTCAGCTTCTGCTGTTCCTCTGAAACCCGGTGTTCCTGCACCGCAGGCTCAGGTGCCTCGGTGAAATTGATAAACAGTGACAGTTGGTCCTTAAGGATCTTGGCAGCGTACGCGACCGCGTCCTCCGGACGAACGGTGCCATCAGTCCAAACTTCCAGTGCCAATCTATCGTAATCGGTCTGTTGACCAACGCGCGCGTGCGTCACTTGGAAGTTAACCTTCCGAATAGGCGAGAACAACGCATCGATCGGGATTACGCCCACCGGCATGTTAGCCGACTTGTTGCGCTCTGCCGGCACGTAGCCACGCCCCGTGCTGATCTCCAGTTCCATGCGCACTTTCGCGCCCTTAGAACAGGTCATGATGTGATGGTCTTTGTTGGCAACTTCAACACCGTCAACCAGGCGCAAATCACCCGCGGTGACCTTGCCCTCCCCATCCATCTCCAAACGCACGGTTCGCGTCTTGTTGTCCACCATCCGCAGCACAACCTCTTTTAGGTTGAGCACAATGTCGGTGACGTCTTCCGCAACGTTCGGAAGGGACGTGAACTCATGCATCACGCCTTCAATGCGAACGGTCGTGATGGCCGCGCCCTGCAAGGACGACAGCAAAATGCGCCTCAGGCTGTTGCCTAGGGTAATTCCAAACCCTCGCTCCAGCGGCTCGCAGGTGAATCGCCCATAGTGCGGCGTCAGTGAATCCGTATCCACCTCTAAACGCCGCGGACGGATAAGCTCACGCCAGTTCTTTGCAATGAACTGCGTCGGCGTCGGGGTCTGCGCAATCGCGGTCGACATTCGTTCTCTCCTAGTTTCTCTCAGCTAACCAAAAACAGCTACGGACGATTTCTCGCCCGATTTACCGCGAGTAAAGCTCGATGACGAGCTGCTCACGCATCGGCATGGTCAAATCCTCGCGCGACGGGAGCGCGACCAGCTTTCCAAGGAAGCTTTCCTTGTCCAATAGGAGCCACTTGGGCACCCCGCGACGCTCGACCGCGGCCAAGCTCTCCTGAACCCGCGCAATCTTCCGCGATCCCTCGCGAACAGTAACCGCATCGTTCGAGCGACACAGGAACGAAGGCACATCAACCTTCTTTCCGTTAATCAAAAAATGCCCGTGCCTCACCAATTGTCGTGCCTCGGCATGATCCGACGCAAACCCAAGGCGGTAGACCACGTTGTCCAACCGGCGCTCCAAAAGCTGAAGAAGGTTTTCGCCCGCGACACCCTTCATCCGAACGGCCCGGAAGTAGTACCCACGGAACTGACGTTCCGCGAGGCCGTAGATCCGCTTGATCTTCTGCTTCTCTCTCAGCTGGACGCCGTAGTTCGACAGTTTCCGACGACGCGCTTGCCCATGCTGACCAGGCGCGTACGCCCGACGCTCGTAGCCGCATTTGTCGGTGTAGCAGCGATCACCCTTGAGAAACAACTTTGTGTCCTCGCGCCGACAAAGGCGGCACACTGGACCTGAATACTTAGCCATGAGAGATCTCGTTCCTTAAAGAAATTTGGTTCAGACGCGGCGGCGCTTGGGAGGCCGACAACCGTTATGTGGAACCGGCGTCAAGTCTCGAATCAAACTGATCTTCAACCCAGTCGCGGCAAGGGCCCGCAACGCTGATTCTCGCCCTGCCCCGGGACCACGAATGAACACGTTGATCTGTTTCATTCCATGTTCCATTGCCTTGTGGGCGGCGTCCTCAGCGGCAAGTTGGGCCGCAAACGGCGTCGACTTGCGGGATCCCTTGAATCCCTTAACCCCCGACGACGACCACGAAATCACGTTCCCCGAAAGGTCGCAAATGGTCACAACGGTGTTGTTGAACGACGCCGTGATGTGCGCGATTCCGGTTTGGATATTCTTTCGCGCCTTCTTGGCCTTGGTTTGCTTCGGGGCTTGCGTGGCTTCGGTCGACATCGCGTTCCTTGCTCAGGTTGACTACGGGCTAAAAATTAAAATCTACTTCGCGCCAGTTTCGGTCTTGCGCTTGATCGCCTGGCCCTTTCGAGGGCCCTTTCGCGTTCGCGCGTTCGTATGAGTCCGCTGGCCGCGCACCGGAAGATTCCTTCGGTGCCTAAGGCCCCGATAGCAGCCCAAGTCCATCAAACGCTTGATGCTCATCGCCACTTCCCGGCGCAAGTCGCCCTCAACCTTTAACTGCTTGGCTTCAATGACATCACGAATCCGTTTGGTTTCGCTATCGTCTAAATCATCGCTTCGCTTGCTCAAGGCCACCTGCGCCTCATCCAATATCTCTCGCGCCAGCCTACGGCCGATCCCGAATAGATAAGTAAGCGCTATGTCCATCCGCTTGTTGCGGGGAAGGTCTACACCAGAAATACGGGCCATGAGTCTCCTCTAAATCCTTCAGCCTTGACGCTGCTTGTGGCGCGCGTTCTCACAAATCACTCGCACGACGCCACGGCGCCGAATGACCTTGCACTTCTCGCATATCTTCTTCACAGACGCTCTGACTTTCATGACTCCGCTCGCTTGCTGACCTCTTACGCGCCCGAAAGCACGAAAGGCCCTTTTTCTGTTATTGCAATGGAATGTTCAAAATGGGCCGAGAGGCTACCATCCTTAGTCACCGCCGTCCAGCCATCTTCCTCGACCACGACATCGGACCCGCCAGCGTTTATCATGGGTTCGATAGCTAACACCATACCAACTGCAAGGCGGGCGCCTTTTCCTGCTTTTCCGTAGTTCGGAACGCTGGGCGCTTCGTGCATTTCGCGACCAATACCATGTCCCACGAACTGCGTCACGACAGAAAACCCGCGTTCTTCCACATAATCCTGGACTGCGCTCCCGATGTCCCCAAGGCGGCGCCCAGGAACACACTGCGCAATGGCCATGTCCAGGCTTGCCTTCGTAGCGCCCAGAAGGCGGCTCGCCAGCGCCGAAACAGATCCGATGGCAACAGTCCTAGCCGAATCCCCGCACCATCCATCCTTAAAAGCTCCGAAATCGATGGACAGGATGTCGCCCTTCTTTAGGACAACGTCTTTCCTAGGAATGCCGTGAACGACAACTTCGTTGACCGACGCACAAATCACAGCCGGATACCCTCGATACCCAAGAAACGCCGATTCGCCCTTAAGCTGCTTAAGCCGTCGATGGGCAACCTCGTTCAGTTCCCATGTTGACACGCCAGGAGCCGCGGCCGCCTCCATAACGTCCAAGACGTCACGAACAATCTGATTCGCCTCTCTCATCTTTGCGATCTGCGCTGCGCTTTTAAGCTGAATGGCCATCGAATAAGGTACAAAGAGGCCCTCAGGCGCTCACAGGACCGGCGACGCGCGCGCTTCGGCCCCGGATTCTGGGCCCCTTAGGTCCCGTTAGCCCTTCGTAGTTTCGGGTTATCAAGTGGGACTCAATCTGCTGCACTGTGTCCAGCGCAACCCCGACGACGATCAGAAGTCCAGTTCCGCCGAATTGGAACGGAACCGACAAATTAACGTAGAGCAATTGCGGCAAGATACAGACCGCTGAAATGTAGACCGCTCCCCCGAAGGTCAATCGCCCCAACACGCGGTCGATATATTCGGCCGTTGTCTTCCCTGGACGAACACCTGGGATGAATCCACCGTATTTTCGCATATTGTCCGCTACGTCCACCGGATTAAAAGTTACGGCCGTGTAGAAGTAGCTGAAAAACACGATGAGGGCAACGTACAGGACGTTGTACCTCCAGTCCTGGGGATGAAGGGCATCGGCGACCTTCTTCATCCAAGGATTCTGCACAAAGGACGCGATCTGCTGCGGAAACATCAGAATCGAGGATGCAAATATCGGCGGAATGACCCCCGCCGTGTTGACCTTCAAAGGGAGGTGCGTGGCCTGTCCCCCGAAGGAATTACGCCCGACAACCCGTTTCGCATACTGGACAGGAATCCGTCGCTGGCCCCGTTCGAAGAAGATGATGGCCGCAACCACCAACACGACGATCACGCCGATACCGGCCAGAGCAACCGCGGTGATCTCACCGCCTTGAGCCTTCTTCAGCAGCATAAACACGGCCTTCGGAAGGTCGGTCACAATGCCCGCAAAAATAATCAGCGAAATCCCGTTTCCGATGCCGCGTTCTGTAATTTGCTCGCCCAGCCACATGATAAACGCCGTCCCTGTGGTCAGCGAAATCATGGTCATCAGGAAGAACGACCATCCCGTATTGGATACCAACTCACCGTATTGTGAATACGACGCATTGTTAGACAGCAACCAGCGGGCAATAAAGAAGGATTGAATCAGCGACAACACCACACAGCCGTACCGCGTGTACTGGTTAAGCCGACGTCGGCCTAATTCGCCCTCCTTCTGGATCTGTTCCAGCTTCGGTACGACCACCGTCAATAGCTGAAGGATAATCGACGCAGAGATATAGGGCATAATGCCCAAGGCGAAGATCGACATCTGTTCAAGGGCACCGCCCGAGAACATGTTGAACAGGCCCAGGAAACTACCCGAGGCTTGGTTCACGATCTTCGACATGACCGTCCGGTTAACACCGGGCGTTGTTACGAACACGCCGATCCGATAGACCGCTAGCAGACTAAGCGTGTAGATCAGTCGTCGCCGCAATTCGGGAATCTTCCCGAGACTCTGGAATCCCGACGCCATCGTCGTCCGTCCTTACTTTCGCATCACCGTTAGGAAGATCCTGGAACCCAAAGGCTATTTCGCCTTTGATTTCTTCTTTGGCCTTTTCACGGGCGCTACCGCCCTAAGACCCAACGCCTCGGCTGTTCCGCCAGCCTTAACCAACTTCTCTTCAGCGGACTTAGAGAAGGCCGTGGCCTTCACGATCAACTTCTTCGTTACGTCACCGGTTCCAAGAACCTTAACGTTTTCGCTGCGGCGAGGCACCAACCCGGCGGCCTGAAGATCCGCAACCGTTACCGTACCGGAATCAAAGTGTTCGCTGATCTCGCCCACGTTCACGCCAAAATATTCAACCCGAAAAGGGTTCTTGAAACCAACCTTAGGTAGCCGACGCTGCATCGGCATCTGACCACCCTCGAAGCCGAACCGTGCACCATGGTGCCCTGATCGCGCCTTCTGCCCCTTTACACCTCGCGTTGACTGCTCGCCGCGTCCCGATCCAGGCCCACGCCCGACTCGTTTTCGTTTCTTCGTCGCGCCGTGAGGCCCTTTGAGCGTATGAAGCGTCGTACCCATAAATAATTCCTTTCGAACAACAATCCCAACAGGATCTGAAGGCAGGCTATTCCGCCGCTTCAACCTTCACAAGGTGTGACACAGCGCGCACCATGCCGCGAACAGCGACGTTATCGGGCAGAATGCGGGAGCTATTTAGCTTCCCAAGACCCAGCGCCGCCACCGTCCGCTTTTGCGGCTCTTTTCGGTTGATGCCGCTTCTTACCAAGGTGACCTTCAATTTTTTCGCCATAACTAGCTCGCGATCTCCTCAACGGTCTTCCCACGAGCGGCCGCCACGTCGGCAGCGCTCCGAAGCCGCTTCAACGCGTCGATGGTTGCATGAATCACGTTGTGCGGGTTCGACGTGCCCAAGCTCTTCGTCAAGATATCCTGCACACCGGAAACCTCCAAAAGAGGTCGCACGGCACCGCCTGCAATGACGCCTGTACCGGCACTAGCCGGCCGCAGCAAGACCGATCCCGCGCCGAACTCACCCTGCACCGCGTGCGGGATCGTTCCGTTTTGCAGCGGAATCCTAAAGATGTTTTTCTTAGCTTGCTCAGTACCCTTGCGGATCGCTTCAGGGACCTCGTTTGCCTTACCCATTCCAGCGCCGACATAACCCTTCTGATCACCTACCACGACCAGCGCTGAAAACGAGAACCGCCGACCGCCCTTAACGACCTTAGCGACCCGGTTGATGAAGACTACGCTGTCGACCAGCTCGCCTACTTCGTCAAAATTAATGGCCATTCGCTTGTTTCCTTAAAGACATTTTCTCAAAACTCGAGACCGGCCTCACGAGCCCCATCCGCAACAGCGGATACGCGACCGTGATACTTGTACCCACCCCGGTCAAACACCACCTGCTTGATGCCCTTCTCGATACACCGTTTCGCGATCTCCGCACCCACGGCTTTCGCCCGGTCCTTCTTCGCACCAGACACGGCCTTTTCGGCCTTGCCCGCTAAATCGGACGAAGCCGCCAACGTCTTTTGGGCCAAGTCGTCTATGACCTGCACGTAAATGTGATTGGTGCTTCGAAACACCACAAGACGTGGACGCTCCTGGCTGCCCTGTACACGCTTGCGGAGCCGTCGATGACGGATCTTCCGAGATTCGAGTTTCGTCTTCTTCGCCATGAAAAGCTCCTGATCAACCGCCGCCAGCGGCCGCCTTGCCAACCTTCTTCTTAATCACTTCTTCAGCGTACTTAACGCCCTTGCCCTTGTAGGGCTCCGGTGCGCGAAGTTCCCGCATCTTTGCCGCCGTCTGGCCAATCAGCTCCTTATCGAAAGCCGTCAAGGTCACCTTATTTTTCTCTGATTTTGCAGCTACCCCCTTGGGCAACTTGAAAATCACAGGATGCGAGTAACCCAGAGCGAAGGTAACCGTATCCCCCGCAACCTCGGCGCGGTAACCGACGCCGTTAATTTCCAGCTCCCGCGTCCACCCCTCGGAGACCCCTTTGACCATGTTTGCGATGTCGGCCCGTACCAGGCCGTGGGCCGAGCGGGTCTTTGGCAAATCGTCCGCTCTCTTGACAACAAGAGTCAAAGCCTCTTGTTCCAGTGTGATGCCTTCAGGAAGCTCCTTTTTAAGTTCCCCCTTGGGGCCCTTCACAGCATAAAGCTTCCCGGACTTTGTGACTGCCACGCCCTTGGGCAGTGTAATTGGCTTTCGCCCGATGCGCGACATCACCACACCTCGCAAATGAGTTCACCGCCAACGCCCAACTTGCGCGCGGATCGGTCTGTCATCAAACCCTGTGACGTCGAAAGAATCGCAACGCCTAGTCCCGAACGAATCTTCGGAATCGTGTCCTTCCGAACGTAGACCCGCTGACCAGGCCGGGAACGGCGACGCAATCCGGTGATTGCATTAACGCGCCCTTCCGCCCAGCGCAGCATGATCTTGATTTGTGGTTTGCCATCAAAATCATCGCGGACATCGTAGCCCGCTATGTAGCCTTCAGCCTGGAGGATCTCCGCCAGCTTGACCTTGATTTTTGACGAAGGAGACAACACCTCGCCATGGCGAGCCATAATCCCGTTTCGAATTCGAGTAATGAAGTCCGCGATCGGATCGGTCATTGACATGGTAACTCCTACCAGCTCGACTTGATGACGCCTGGGACGTCACCGCTTAGGGAGAGCTTCCGGAAACACATCCGGCACATCTCAAACTTACGCATAAAAGACCTTGGTCGGCCACAATGCTTACATCGGTTGCGGTGGCGCACCTTGAACTTCACCTTCTTTGGTTGACGATCGACTGTAGTGGCCATGGCTTAGTTCCTGAACGGCATCCCCAGATGCCTCAAAAGAGCTCGCCCCTGTTCATCAGTGCGCGCCGTTGTGTTAATAGTGATGTTCATGCCCTTCGGCCGCTCCAGCCGGTCAAAACTAATTTCAGGGAAGATAATTCCTTCCTTAATTCCAAGCGTGTAGTTCCCTCGCCCATCGAACCCTTTGGGAGAGACACCCTTAAAATCGCGAACCCGCGGCAACGCAAAGCTGACAAGACGGTCGAGGAATTCGTACATCTGATCTTTGCGAAGGGTTACCACGCAGCCAATCTTCTGGCCGCCGCGCAGTTTGAAGGCCGCGATGGCCTTCTTCGACTCCGTAATGACGGGTTTCTGCCCCGAAATCATCGCAAGTTCATCGACAGCCGTGTCCAGTACCTTGGGATTCGTGACCGCTTCGCCCACACCCATATTGATGGTGATCTTCGTAAGCTTCGGCACTTCCATCGGATTGGTCAGCCCCAATTCCTTCATGAGTCGCTCCCGAACCTCACCCTTAAACAGGGCGCGTAGCCTCGCAGGGGCCGGTCGCTTAAGGCGCTCAGTCGCCATTTCTTTGGCGGCCACGCCCCCAGGCCCCTTACCCTTACCCTTTGACCGCGCCGCCCGCTTCGCCGCGGCTTCAGCCTGTTGCTCAGGAGACAACGCCGGCTTTCCGGCCTTCTGTCCCTCTTTTTCATTCTGGTCCGACATGACTGCTGTTCCTTTGCCTATCTTCTAGCTCAGGCCGCTTCAAACATCGTGCCGCACTTGATGCACAACCGTTGTTTCTCGGCCTCGGCGCTCTGGGACTTCGATCGCCGTCCAGCCGAACATTTAGAACACCAGAGCATCACATTGGACATTTCGATCGAGCCTTCCCGCTCAACGATACCGCCCTTGTCGTTATTCTGGGTTGGCTTCGTGTGCCGCTTGGTCATGGCCAAACGTTCCACCACTACCCGACCGTTCTTATTCAAAAGGCGAAGGATTTTACCCTTCTTTCCCTTTTCCTTACCCGCCGTCACGATGACAGTATCGCCCTTGCGTACGTGCATCACAGCACCTCCGGTGCCAGTGAAATGATCTTCATGAACCGCTTTGCCCGTAGCTCCCGTGCCACGGGACCAAAGATACGTGTCCCGATCGGCTCGTTGTCCTTATCGACCAAAACGGCTGAATTGCTATCAAAACGGATATAGGAACCGTCCGCTCGCGACACTTCCTTCTTGGTCCGCACAATAACCGCCCGGGCCACGTCGCCCTTCTTGACCTTAGCCGCTGGAATGGCCTCTTTGATCGAGACCACAATCACGTCTCCCAGAGACGCGTATTTTCTTCGGGTGCCGCCCAACACGCGAATGCACATGATGCGCTTAGCACCAGAGTTGTCCGCGACGTCGAGCGTTGATGTTGTCTGAACCATGGCTTGCCTGAATCTTTCTCTGACCTAATGACTTTGAATCAAACTTCCTGCGGGCGTTCGATCAGCTTCTCGACGCGCCAACGCTTTTCTCGCGACAGAGGCCGACACTCAACAATAACGACGCGATCACCAGTCTTGAACTCGTTCCTCTCGTCGTGCGCTTTGTATTTAGCGCGATCCGTCAGAAGCTTCCCGTACTTCGCGTGAGCGTAGCGACGCTCAACAACCACGATGCAGGTCTTGTCCATCTTGTCGCTCACGACAACCCCGATCAGCTTTCGCTTCCGGTTCACCGCGCGGTCAACCACCGCGCCTACAGACACGTTAGCTTTTTCCACGACCTGGCTCTCCTTGGTCACTTGGACACCGACTCACTGGGCTTAGCCCGTTGCTCTGCCATCACCATCTTGATTCTCGCAATATTCCGTCGGGCCCCACGGATCAGCATGACGTTTTCAAGCTGATTCGTCGCCTTCTTCAGTCGGCTCTTGAATAGCTCATCCTCAATCTGCTTCAACGTCTGGCGCAGATCTTCGCTGCTTGACGCCCGAATGTCCTTGGCGACAATTTTCTTTCGCGCACTCATATCATCTGCTCCCGTCCAACAACGCGGGTCTGAACCCCAAGCTTGTGTTCGGCTAGGTGGAATGCCTCACGCGCCAGGTCCTCGCTTACACCTTCCAGTTCGTACATCACACGCCCCGGACGAACCACGGCCACCCACAGCTCGGGATTTCCCTTTCCGGATCCCATTCGGGTCTCCGCCGGCTTCCGGGTCAGGGATTTGTCTGGATAAATCCGGATGTACAGCTTTCCGCCACGCTTAATGCAACGATTGATCGCCACGCGGGCGGCTTCAATCTGACGTGAGGTCACAAAACCGCAGGTTAACGCCTGCAGACCCCATTCGCCGAAGTCCACGGTAGCGCCGCCCTTTGCGGCGCCGCGCATGCGGCCCTTCTGCTGTTTTCGCCACTTAACCTTCTTTGGTGCGAGCATCTTCGGTCTCCGTAAATCTTGGGATTAGGCCAGGCGTTGGGTCCGTTGCGGCAGGACCTCGCCTTTGAAGATCCAGCACTTGACGCCAATCGACCCATAAGTCGTATGCGCTTCGGCCGTTCCATACTCAATGTCAGCCCGCAAGGTATGCAAAGGCACGCGGCCCTCGCGGTACCATTCAAATCGTGACATTTCGGCGCCACCGAGTCGACCAGAACATGAAATCCGAATGCCCTTGGCTCCGAACTTCATCGCAGTCTGAAGCGCTTTTTTCATGGCTCGACGAAACGCCACACGCCGTTCCAACTGTGTTGAGACGTTTTCAGCAACCAACTGCGCGTTGGTTTCCGCCTTGCGAACCTCCTGAATATTCAGGAAGACCTCATTCTTGGTCAACGCTTGGACGTCCTTCTTCAGCGTCTCAACCCCAGCGCCACGCTTTCCGATGACGATCCCCGGACGGGCCGTAAAGATGTTGATCTTGACCTTGTTCGCCGCGCGCTCGACCTCGACCGATGCTACGCCGGCGTGTCCAAGCTTCTCCTTAACGTAGCCCTTGAGGCGCAAATCTTCATGAAGCCATAGGGCATAATTCTTCTCGGAGTACCACTTAGAGCTCCAGCCGCGAACGACGCCAAGGCGAAAGCCAATTGGATGTGTTTTCTGACCCATAACGTTAGTCCTTTATTCCTGCACTACGTCGACGACAACAGTGACATGTGACGTCCGGCGAATCATCCGATTTGCGCGACCCATGGACCGCGACAGCCAGCGCTTCTGCACAGGACCACCGTCGACGGCAACCTTGGACACAAACAGCTGATCGGCGTCTGCCTTGTCGTTCTCGGCGGCATTTGCCACGGCTGACTGCAAGACCTTGGCCAGCATCTTCGCCGCCTTTCGCTGCTGCAACCGGAGAATCGCCAACGCTTCCTCCACGCGCTTACCGCGGATCATGCCGGCAACGACTCGAACTCTCCGGGGGGACTCACGAAATGAATTTAAGAAGGCCTTAGCCATTGGAGACTCCCTTACTTCCTAGCCGCAGCGTCAGCTTTACGTTCACCCGAATGGGCAACGAAAGTGCGCGTGGGTGCGAACTCACCCAGCTTGTGACCCACCATATTCTCGGTCACGAACACCGGAAGGAATTTCCTTCCGTTGTGGACTGAGAACGTAATTCCAACGAAATCCGGAAGAATTGTGGAACGTCGCGACCACGTCTTCAGAAGCTTCTTGGACTTCTGCTTCTGGGCTTCGATAACCTTCGTGTGAAGGTGCTTGTCCACGAACGGACCCTTCTTTACTGAGCGAGGCATTTACGATTTCTCCCCTCGGCGCTTTACAATCATCCGATCCGTTCTCTTGTTATGCCGCGTCTTCAATCCCTTGGCCAGCTGACCCCAAGGCGAACACGGATGCCGACCACCCGAAGATCGGCCTTCGCCACCACCCATAGGGTGATCGACAGGGTTCATGGTAACGCCACGATTGTGAGGTCTACGGCCCAGCCAGCGCGTCCGGCCAGCCTTACCAACATGAACGCGGTTCCATTCAGTGTTGCCAACCTGGCCAACCGTGCACCGACAGTCAAGGTGAACCAAACGCGTCTCACCCGAAGGCAAGCGAACCTGGCCCCAAGAGCCTTCTTTTGCCATCAACTGAGCGCCGACACCAGCAGAGCGCACCATCTGGGCACCGCCGTTGACCTTCAGCTCGATGTTATGAATCGTCGTCCCGAGCGGGATGAACCGGAGCGGCAAGCTGTTCCCCGGCTTGATGTCCGCATTGCGCGAAGAAACCACTTTGTCACCGACGTTGAGACCGACCGGACAAAGAATGTAGCGTTTCTCGCCATCTGCATAATTCAGCCGAGCAAGGTGAGCCGATCGGTTGGGATCGTACTCGATCGCCATGACCTCGGCAGGAACGCCAATCTTGTCGCGCTTGAAATCAATAATTCGGTAGCGCCGTTTGTGACCACCACCCCTGAATCGAGAGGTAATTCGGCCAAAATGATTTCGCCCGCCAGTGGAGGGCTTTGATTCCATCAAGCCCTTGAGTGGCTTAACGCCCTTCGTAAGCTCAGAAAAGTCGGGCGCGACCCGGCTGCGAACGCCAGCGGTTGTTGGATTTGGTGTGCGAAGACCCATGTTAGACCCCTTCGAAGAACTCGATGCTCTGGCCGGGCGCCAGAGTGACCAACGCCTTTTTCATGCTCGCTCGACGCCCTTCAAACCGACCCAACCGCTTATTCTTTCCACGCGTGAGCGCGGTTCGAACCTTCAAAACCTTAACGCTCCAAAGCGTCTCGACAGCGCGCCGGATATCAAGCTTATTGGCATCCTTCGCGACTTCGAAAAGAACCTGAGCCGACACTGATTCAGGATCGAGATCCTTCTCGGCCTGGCCTCCGGTCTGCTTGAGAAAGGCCCCTTTCTCGGTCAGGAGAGGTCGTTTGATAATTTCTTCAGGAGATCGTCGCATCGCTCAATCCTTTTCTTCTCAGACTGCCGCCGACGAAACGTCGGTCGCGGCGACAATGCGGCTCTCTACTGCCTTGAGCGCCGACCGTGCAATAACCAGGGTCGGGTAGTTCAAGATGTCGTAAACGTTAAGCCCCTCTGGAGCCAGCCACTTTGACTCTTCAAGGTTTCGCACCGAAATCGCTAGATTCCCGTTGTCCTTGAGATCAATCACAAGCGCCGATTCTGCACCAAGTCGCTTCAAAATTCCCGCAGCCACCTTGGTCTTCGGGGCAGCGAAGCTTAGCGAATCCACAACGACAACTTTCTTCTCGCGTGCCCGTAGGGAGAGGGCCGAGGCAAGGGCGGCTCGCCTCACCTTCCGAGGTACTGTGTAACCGTAGTCGCGGGGATGCGGACCGAACACCGTACCACCACCAACAAAGTTCGGGGCTCGGGTCGAACCCTGCCGAGCGTTACCGGTCCCTTTTTGACGGTAGGGCTTTCGACCGCCGCCACGAACCTCGTCCCGCTTCTTGGTGGCGTGCGTTCCGCGTCGCCAGGAAGCTCGCTGCGCGTTGACCACTTCCCAGAGGAGATGCTCGCGCACGGGCGCCATGAAAACCTCGTCGGCAACGTCTACCGTTCCAACCGACTTACCCTGAATATCGACAACTTCGAATTGCATGGAGGTCCTCAGGTCTTGATCTCGACGTCAACGCCCGCCGAAAGGTCAAGCTTCATCAGCGCGTCGAGCGTTTGCTGCGTTGGATCCAGAATATCGAGCAAGCGCTTGTGCGTTCGAATCTCGAACTGTTCTCGGGACTTCTTGTCCCCAAGAGGCGATCGAAGGACGCAGTACTTGTTTATCTTCGTTGGCAAGGGCACAGGCCCAGCAACTTTAGCCCCCGTCCTTTTGGCGGTGTCGACGATTTCCGTCGCCGACTGATCCAAAAGACGATGGTCGTATGCTTTTAGACGAATTCTAATCTTCGGAGTCAAGACAGTCCCCCTACTCGATGATCTTGGTGACGACGCCGGCGCCGACAGTTCGGCCGCCTTCGCGGATGGCGAAGCGCAATCCTTCTTCGCATGCAATCGGCGCAATAAG
>JAYUUT010000170.1:0-11063 GCA_043754455.1 Myxococcales bacterium | reverse complement strand
GGGCCGGGAGGTGGCAGATCAGCCTGTAAAGGTGATCCCTCCACAGGCAGGGCGACAGATTCAGGGCTGGCAGCTTCGGAGTGGTTTTCTTCGCTCATGGGGGGGCAGATTCTCTCATGTCTTGTTATCGCTTCGGAAGTGCCTCTGTAATCACTTCGGCACTGAAGTCAACCAAGGGGATAACCTTAGAATAGTTCATTCGGGACGGTCCAATAACGCCAATGGTGCCTAAGGGTCGCCCTTCACCACCATACGACGCGACCACCACCGAAACGTCCGTCAGATCTGGCAGATTGGCTTCGGCGCCGATGAATACGCATAGACCGGGGGACCCAATCGTGCGGTCCAAAAGCCTTACGATCAGGTCCTTTTCCTCCAAAGCCCGCATCACCTTTTTCGCCCGTTCCAGATCCTCGGGTGACGACAGAAGGTTCGATTGGCCGTCCACCATGATGTCACCCGTGTCGTTGCCGCCCTCCGGCATAGCCGCGGCGGCCAGTTGCAGGGCCCGTTTTAGCAGCGCATCGTGTGCGGTTCGCTCATTGTCAATTTCTACCGCAATGCGTGCCCGCATGTCCGCCATGGTCAGGCCTGCCACCAGGCTGTTCAGGTAGTTGTTGATCCGATCAAGCTCTCCAGGCCCCAACGCCGCGTCGACAGTGACCAGTTTGTTTTGGACCTGGCCACTGGCCCCAGCTATCACTGCCAACAGTTGATTGTCCCGCAGCCGGACAAATTCCAGGTGGGAAATGAGATCCGTGTCGGGCCTGGGACTTTGGACAATCACGGCTAGGTGGGACAGTTCGCTTAGAACCCGGGAGGCCCGCTGCATCACGTCTTGTACGTCACCCGGCGGGTTGCCCCCCAGCCGTTCGCGGATGTCGTCCTTTTCGACAGCCGACAGCGCACGAACCCGCAGCAGAGCGTCTACGTAGAACCGAAGGCCCCGTTCGGTGGGGACGCGCCCGGCGGACGTGTGAAGGTGCTTAAGCAGGCCCTGCTCCTCAAGGTCACTCATCACGTTCCGAACCGTTGCGGGCGATACAGCCAAACCATAACGCCGCGTAATCGTTTCCGATCCAACGGGTTCGCCCGAGGCGAGGTATTCCGCCACCACTGCGTGGAGCACCTTCCGGGCGCGAACGTTAATCTCGGTCACGTCATCTCGTTTTTAGCGCACAAAGGCGCCCCGGACCACCCGAAGGCCGGGACGCCTAGATTTTAGACCAACTGCTGCTTGCAGTAGTCGAGGCATTTCTTCACCTCGTCAACCGAATCGGCACCCTTGTATTCGTATTCAATGTTGGCCGGGATATTCCATTTGTTATCCCGAAGAGTCAGCAGCACCGCCTTGATGGGCGCGTCACCCTGACCGAACGGCGTCGCCTCGCCTTCATTTTTCTTTCGATCCTTGATGTGCAACGTCACGATCTTGTGGTGGTGTTTCTTCAGAAACTCGACCGCGTCAAAATTTGCGGCGGTTAAGTGCCCGATATCTAGGTTCACCCCGATGAACTCACGGCCGGGCCCTTTCATTGCGTTCTCGAAATCTTCCGGCTTCGCGAACTCGTTGGGATCGATTCTGGCGTGGTTGTGCATGGCCACCATCATCTTGTGCTTCTTCGCAAGGGGTGCCACACGCTGCACGACCTGCTGATTGGCCGATGCGGTAATGGCCTTGCATCCCAGCGCCTTGGCGATAACGAACCCACGATCGATCTCTTCCTCCGTGTAGTCGTCCCTGAAACTCATGTTGTACGCGACCAGTTTCACTTTCGCCTTTTTGAACATGTCGGCGATTTTTTTGAACTCGGCCAGGGGGGTTTCAAGCCGCCACTTCCGCAGTTCATCCCGTTTAAGCCCCTTGGGCTCGACGTGGCCCTGCCACAGTTCGCAAACTTCAAGGCCGATCGTTTTCATGCCTTCCACTGCCTGTTCCAGGGGGCGGTCGCGAAAACTGTAGCTTTGAACGCCAAATGTGACCTTGCCCCCCTTGGAGGCCGCAAAAACCCTCGGCGCCACGGCCGAACACAACCCCGCAGAAGCCAGGGCAGAAAAACCACGACGAGACATCAGCATGGAACGAACCTCCTGTTTACGAAAAGTGGAGGCAGAGTACCACGGGCTTTACGGGGCACGCTTGGCCGTGCTAGCCGTTCGATACCTTGACCGCAATGGAGCTTCCAGGTCCCCCTCCCCGCGGCCTGCGGTTGGCCATTTTTTTCTTCTTCCTGGCGGTGTTTAGCCTTTCTGGCAGCCGCGACAGGCCCTGGGGCGATGCCAACCCTATCTACGACGTCGCCCAGAACATCGTCCGAAACAAGACAGTCGCCCAGTCTTACCGCTGGCCTCCTGACGCACCGGCAGGTCGCGACGGAAAATTCTATGCGTTCAACCCGCTTTTGAATTCGCTGGCCCATGTGCCCGGCGTCCTGTTGCGTGAGGCCCTTTTGGCCAGATATCCCGCCACATCCAAAGATCCCAAAATCCTCGCCGCACGGGCCGGGGTCGATGTCCTGTCCCTGCCCTGGTCGTCGCACCTTGCATCCATCGTTTCGGGTGCCTTGGTGTGCGTCTTGTTTTTTGGCCTTTGTTTTCAGCACGGCCTGTCCGCCCGCGCTTCTACTCTTGCGACACTGATGATTGGCCTTGGGTCGTCTGTCTGGGTGTATGCCCACTACACCTATACCGAAAGCCTCCAAACCGCCCTTTTCACGGGGTTCTTGTTGTCGCTCATTCGCCTGCTTTACGACGGAAAGGGTCGCAACGCCGGCAGCCTGGGCCTCTGGGCCGGGCTCCTGTTCGACGCCAAGATCGTGTACGCTGCCGCGCTGCCCGGTGCGGCCCTGTTGATTGTCTGGACGCTGCGTCATGATCCAAAACGGCTGTTGCGCGTGTGCGGTATCGCCCTGGCCGTCTTCCTGCCGGTGATCATACTGGTGCCCTACTACAACTGGTTACGCTTCGGGGCGATCTCGAACGACGGCTACTCCGGTTACAGCAGCTCCCATTTTTCTCGCGGCAGCCTTTGGATTGGCCTGACGGGATTCCTAGTTTCACCAGGGAAAAGTGTCTTTCTCTACAGCCCGCCTCTGTTGTTGGCGCTGTGGGGGTGGGCTGATCTGCGGCGGCGGTTCCCTCGCACGCTGGTGGCGATCATCGTTACGACCGTACCGGTCATCATCGTCTACGCGCGTTCGGCCTTTTGGCATGGCGACTGGGCCTGGGGGCCTAGATATCTGACGTTTGCGGTCCCCGCCCTAGCCTTTCCCGCTGCCCTGGCCCTCGATAGATGGGTGTCGCAAAAACGACGACTTCTACTGGCCGGGACCGTCACGGTCGTGCTGGGGGCAGGAATCAGCGTGCAGGTTCTAGGCATCGCCTTTTACTGGGATCACTACATCCGCATCGTTCGGGAAGTCACCCCCAAATGGCTGGGCGCCCCAAACCGTGCTGGCTCTAATCCTCCCGATAGAGGCGGTTTTTGCGACGCCTGTTTCGAAGATATGTACGCGCACCAGTGGCTGCCGATGTTCCAGCCAATCAAGGGGCACCTTTGGCTCGCACGCCACGTTACTTTTGGGCATGCCTGGCCGAAGGCCGAAAAAGACGCGCCCTGGCATCCATCCACCACCTTGGTTCTCTATAGCCAGCAGTACGAAGCCGCACGCATTGATTGGTGGGCTCTCGACTGGACCGAACATCGCCCAAAGGCTGTGGCGCTAGGGGCGGCACTGACGTTGATGCTGGGTCTGTCGGCCTATGGCTGGCGGCGGTCGTTGCGATCAATTCCCGCAAAACCGCAACTGTCACAGGCCGTGCCGCCAAACCTGTTGCCGCAATAGCACACAGTCGCTATCAGCCGCGCCGGGTTTCCCACGACCATCCCGAAATCGGGAACGTCCTTCGTCACGACCGATCCAGACCCGATCAGCGCGAACCTGCCAATCGTCACCCCCGGCAGGACGGTCGCGTTGGCCCCGATAGACGCCCCGTCGCCCACGTGAATGGCGCCTACGATCCAATCATCGGCTGCCTTCTGGCTGCCGTCGGGGTTGATGGCTCGGGGGATCTTGTCGTTCGTAAAACACACATGCGGACCGACAAAAACGCCCTTTCCCAACGTGACCCCATGAAACACCGACACATGGTTCTGCACCTTGCAGTTATCGCCAATGTGGACGTCGAAATCGACGTACACACCCTTGGAAAGTATGACGTTGCAGCCGATCTGCGCTCGTTCGCGAACCTGAACCCAATTCCAGATTTTTACCCCGTCGCCTAACACAGCGCTGTCGTGAACTTGGGCCGTCGGATGCACGAACGCAGCTGCCATCGGATTAGGCCTCGTCGACCATACGGCGCGTGATCTCGGTCAGGGCAACGGCCTCGACCGCCTCGGATGCGGGCACAGGCGACGACTCCCCCGCCGATATCGCTCGCCAAAACGCCGCTAGTTCCTCAAGCAGCGGCTCCCGCCGTTCGATCCCCAGCTCGACTCGATCGGGCGACGCGAAAGACAGCAAGTAGCTGTCGAAATATGGATTGCTGTTCTCGCTCGCGCTGGGTGACGACAACAAGGGATTTTGCCGGTAGAGCGTAACCTGCTGCGTTATCAGGTTGATTTCCGCATAGCCCGTCGTGCCTGTCAGTTCTATGCGGCGGATCTTTACCGGCGTTCGCCAGTTTACCTGCAAATGCAAAGACGCCCCGTGCTCCATCTGCCCAAGGACCAGCGCAGAATCCAGGCGTCCCTTGTCCCGATGGCCCAGCGCCTGGATGATCCTTAGCGTCTGCCCCATGATGAAACGAGCCAAGTCGTAATCATGAACCGCCAGGTCAACCAGCACGTCTTGCAGGCTGCCCGTGGCATCGACCGGTGACCCACCGACGCGCCGGAAACAAAGCTGAATGACGTCGCCGATGACCCGATCAGCCACCAACTTGCGGGCCGCCACGGCAGCGGGGTTGAACCGCTCGACGTGCCCTACTGTAAAGACCAGTTGGTTCTTCTCGGCCAATTCCACCAGCGTGCGACCCTGTTCGGCCGTAGCGGCGATCGGTTTTTCCATCAAGGTCGGGAGTCCATTTTCCAGCAGTTGTCGACCTAGATCGTAATGCAAGGGGGTAGACGCGGCGACCGTCGCGCAGGTTGGGCGCCCTTCGGCCCCGAAACTTGCCACGGCCTCTGCAATGCTGGCGAACGTCCTGGCCTTCGCGTTATCTTGGGCGGCCTTGCGCCTTCTATCCTCGCTGGGGTCAACGACGCCCCAAATGGCATCCGGGCCGCCCAATTCGCGCAAGACGCGGGCGTGTTTGGCCCCCATGTTTCCGTAACCGACGACAAGGGTTGGTAGTGGTGTAACAGGCACGCCGTCTACCTATCAGCTTCTGCGTCTGGTGACAACGCCCACGCCCCGTGGTACGCGTGACAACTCACCATGCGAATAGCTTTGGCCATGCCGGCCTACAACGAAGAAGAACTGCTGGGCGAAACCGTGCAAGGTTGTCTGGCCCACACGGATCTTATCGTGATCATCAACGATGGGTCCCAGGATCGCACAGGCGAAATCGCGGACGAATACCGGGACAAATATCCCGACCAGATCCATGTGATCCACCAGGAAAACAAGGGGATCGGGGGGGCCGTGATCGCGGCCTACCGCTACATGCTGGGCCGCGCGGACATTGACGCCATGGGGATCATCGCGTCAGACAACCAATGTGCACCGGAACTGATACCCGTCTTCCGATATATTCTGGAAAATTTTCCGGACGTTGACGTCGTCAAGGGATCGCGGTTCTTGCATCCCGAAACTCTAGGAAACATGCCGCGGTTTCGTTACTGGGGAAATCGGGGCGTGACCGCGATCATGGAAATGGTGCTGGGGTACCATGGCATGAGCGACGTGCTGCACGGCTACCTTCTGGGGCGAACCGACGTGTTCCGGCGAATGGACCTATCGCAGATCGCGGAGGGATACGACCTGGAAAACACCATGATGGCAGAATTTCGCCGGATGCGGTGCCGGTTCGGGTTGGTGCCCAGCCCCTCTCGTTATGGCCGGGAAAAATCCAAGATCGTGTACCACAAACAGATCCCCAAGACGCTGACCAAGATGGGCCGTGCTTGGCTTACAAGGGTTAGCCGGGGGCCCGTAACGGAACGACTGACCCCTCTGCTTTTGGCGACAGGGAATATCGCCGCGGCCTATGTGGCTATGCGCCTCACCAGCCCCGAGGTTCGCGTCTTCCCCGCAACCGTTCCCACGGCCCCCCTGCCCCGCGGGTAGAAGTGCGTGACGCTTCAGCGAAGAAAGGCCGCCAGCTCGGACGCCACCGTGTTGATGTGATCGGAAGGTATTTCCGGGTATATGGGCAACGCTAGGACTTCCTCGCAGGCCTTTTCGGTGATCGGCAGATCTCCGGCCTTGTACCCCAATGACTTGAAACAATCTTGAAGGTGTAGGGGCACCGGGTAGTACACCGCCGTGCCGACGCCTTTTTCCGCCAGCGCCTTTGCCACTGCGTCGCGCCGACCGGCGTGAACGCGGATGACGTATTGGTTCCACACCGATCCGGCATCCGCTGGCGGCAGCGTGATTTTCCCGGCCGCCGCAAGGGCCGAGAGCAAGGAATGGTATTTCGTGGCAACGGCGCGACGGCGTTCCGTCCAGCCACTTAGGTGGGGCAGTTTCACCCGCAACAAAGCCGCCTGCAGTTCATCCAGGCGGAAGTTTCCGCCAACCACTTGATGGTAATAACGCTTCTCGCCGCCGTGAACACGTAGAATTTTCAGCTTGTTCGCGAACGCCTCATTCGGGGTCAGCACCATGCCCCCGTCCCCGGCACAGCCAAGGTTCTTGGCCGGAAAAAACGACAGGGTCGCGCACAGCCCTATTTGGCCCACCCGTGGCCCCGACGCCCCCAGACTGGCGCCGATCGACTGCGCAGCGTCCTCGATGATCGGGATCTGGCGATCGGCGCAGGCTTCCTTCAATCCGTCTACCCGCGCCACGCGGCCAAACAGGTCAACGGTTATGACGGCTTTGGTCCGCTGTCCTAATGCCGCCTTCGCTTTTGCGGGATCAAGGTTCAGGGTGTCCGGCTCGATGTCCACGAAGACCGGTTTGGCCCCCAACCGCGCCACCGCGCCCGCCGTGGCAAAGAAGGTAAATGGGGTTGTGACCACTTCGTCCCCGGGCCCAATATCTAAAGCCATCAGCGCGACCACAAGGGCATCCGTTCCGGAAGACACCCCCACGGCGTGAGCCACCCCGGCCGCTGCGGCGACTTCTTTTTCAAGAAGGTCAATTTCCGGCCCCATGATGAACCGCCCAGACGCCAAGACCCGTAGGGCCGCAGCGTTCAGATCGTGCAGAATGGGGGCGTGGTGAGCCTGAATATCCTGGGTAGGAATAGATGTCATAGTTGCCAAGATTTCTAGCACAAACGCGACGTTATCAGCCAAAAACGCGGTTCAAGACGCCCACAAACGGCTGGCCACCTCGTCGGCAAACAAGAAGCCAACAGGCGTCAACCGCAGATGCGTAGCCGTGACCTCCAACCACCCCTTGTCGACCAGGACTCGTGAAGCGGCGGCGCGCCCCGGGGCGGCCAGGGGATCATGGCCGTGCCGCACGCTGTGCCCGGCGCGGTCGATGCCGTCGCTTGTGCGAAGGCCCAACCACAGAAACTCATTCTCCAAATCTGGTGCCAGGCGCATTTCGATGTCTGCGGGCATCGGCGATCCGCCCGCAGCGGTCACCGCACGCATATAGGTTTCTGTGGCGCGCGGGTTGCTAAACCGAAGCGCGGTGCCATCGCAAAGCGGCCGGAACGAAGCCGCGGAGCAGCCGACACCTAAATACGCCCCGGCGGTCCAATACAGATGGTTGTGTACCGCCCGATGCCCTGAACGGGCGTAGCTAGACACCTCGTAGTGGGCGTAACCCGCAGCAGCCAAGGCTTCGCGCCCCGCCTCGAACATCGACGCCACAACTTCGTCATCGGGTCGAGGCAACCGCCGTTTGCGGTCCAGGGCCCCGAATGCGGTTCCCCGTTCAATCGTCAGCGCGTAACAGGACAAATGCTCAGGGCCCAGGGCAACAAGCGCGTCGACAGAGTGAAGCCACGTATCCATGGTTTGGCCTGGCAGCCCAAACATCAAATCGCAGCTGATGTTGGAAAAACCCGCATCCCGTGCCCAAGACATCGATCGCGCAATGGCAGAAGAGTCGTGATTCCGACCAATCTTACGAAGAAGGCCATCATCGAAAGATTGAACGCCAAACGATAACCGGTTCACCCCCGCCTCGCGCCAGGCGGTCAGGCCGTCCGGGGAAACCTCGCCTGGGTTGGCCTCGACCGTGATCTCCAGTGCCGATAGATCCACGACATCAAACGCCAAGCGCACCGAATCGATCGTCCGGACCAACGCGTCCGGACGCCACAAGCCGGGCGTGCCGCCACCGAAATAGACCGATCGGAGGTCAGGGCGCAGCAGGTTTGGCCCAAAAAACCAGGGAGCGCGGGCCGCGATCTCTGCGCTAACGGCGTCGGCGTAGCGATCATGGGGGATGTCCGCCCGATCATCGACAGCAAAATCACAGTACGGGCAACGAACACTGCAAAAAGGGACGTGAACGTACACCCCCATGGGGCGCGAGTGATCGAACACGCCTTGCGCAGGCAACAGGGGCGGCGACATGGCCGCTGACCTTACAACGCGTCGGCTGAACAGGTGGACACGCGCGTGTCGCGCGGTAAACACGGCCTCCCGCAATGGTGTACCTGGACAATGCCGCATCGACAGCACCTTTTCCCGAGGTGGTGGAGGCTTGCGCGCGGGTGGCCACTGAACATTTTGCGAACCCGTCATCAGCCCACAAACTGGGAGCGGCGGCCGCACGCCTGCTGGAGATCGCACGCGCCCAGGTGGCCACCCTTGTGGGCGCCGAACCCCGGCAAATTTTGTTCACCAGCGGGGGCACCGAGGCGAACGCCCTGGGCTTGTTAGGGTTGGCCGGGTTGTCCCGGGGTCGGCATATTGTGGTCAGCGCCATTGAACATCCGGCCGTGTTGCTAACCGCAGAACGCCTTGTGGCCCGCGGGTTTTCAGTGACACGCGTCGCCCCCGGACCAGATGGCGTGCTGTCGGCTGCGTCCGTAGTGCAGGCCACCCGGCCCGAAACGGCCGTCGTCGCAGTGATGCTCGTTAACAACGAAGTTGGAACCGTTCAGCCGGTCGCCCAGATCGCAGCCGCCCTGGCCGGGCGCGTGCCGCTGCACGTGGACGCCGTTCAGGCGATGGGCGCACTAAACGTTGACGCTCAGGCCCTCGGCGCCACCACCATGGCCCTGTCTGCACACAAGATGCACGGCCCCAAGGGCATAGGCGCCTTATGGTTGGCCCCAGGTGCCCGGATCGATCCGCTATGGGATGGGGGCCGTCAGGAACGCCAATGGCGATCTGGAACCGAAAATCTGCCGGGTTGTGTGGGGTTCGGTGTCGCTGCGGAAAAAATTCACACCCAAGGCCCCTTGCTGGCAGGGCTGCGGGATCGACTGGAAGAGAAGCTGGCTCGCCTCACCCCTCACGCACGCCCCACCGTCCCGCTTGCGGCGCCTCGGGCGCCCCATATTGTCAGCATCACCCTGCCCGGCCTTCCCGCCGAGCCTCTGTTACACGCGATGGAGGCCCGTGGCGTCTTTGTGTCTGCGGGGTCCGCCTGTGCGTCCCGGACACAAGAGAAAAGTCATGTGCTCGACGCCCTTGGGGTGCGCGATGACGACGCCGTGTTGCGGTTTTCTTTGTCCCGTTTCTCGACCAGCACCGACGTCGATCGCGCGGTCATCGCCCTAGGCGAATCGATCATCGAAGTTAGTGCGATGACGTCGCTTGGACGACGCCAAAACAAAGGCCCGTCATGACCCCCGTGTTCCTGTGCCGCTTTGGTGAGTTGTTCTTGAAATCAGGAAACCGTTTGCGTTTCGAGCGGGTGTTGCAGGAAAACATGCGCCGCATGCTTCACGGGCTGCGCGGCGTTCAGGTCGATCCGACACACGGCCGCGTTTTGGTCCGCGCAGAAGCCAGCAACGCACGCGAGGTCCAGGAACGGCTAAAGCGCGTGTTCGGCCTGGTGTCGTTCTCTGAGGCTGTATCAGTCGAACCAGATCTGGCACGAATTACGGAATTGGCCGTGCAGACCGCGAAGGAAGCGTTAACCAAGAACCCCGCGCTAGGCCGGAGTTTTCGCGTTGAAGCGCGCCGATCGAACAAATCCTTCCCGATGAATTCGTTGCAGTTGTCGGCGCATATCGGATCGGCCATCAACGTCGCCACCTCGGTGCCGGTGGATCTACATAACCCCGCGCTAGTGGTGGGCGTCGAGGTGGGGCACCGCCATGCCTTCGTTTACACGGGGTCGACGCCTGCCCCGGGGGGGCTGCCCGTTGGAACCTCGGGCCGTGGGTTGCTGCTTCTGTCGGGCGGCATCGATTCCCCTGTTGCGGGCTGGCTCGCAGCCAAACGCGGTCTGGGCCTGGACGGCCTTTATTTTCATTCACCGCCCTTTGTGGGCGAAAAATCGCGAGATAAAGTCGTCAGCTTGGCCCGGGAACTGGCCCGCTGGCATGCAATGCGCAATCTTTACGTCGTGAACTTTACCGAGACGCAACGGCACCTTCGTGAAGCAGGCCCAGCCGAACTGGCGGTCGTGCTTTATCGCCGAACCATGATGCGTGTTGCCGACAAGCTGGCTGGGCGCATCGATGCGTCCGCACTCGTGACCGGGGAAAACCTAGGGCAGGTGGCGAGCCAAACTGTTCCCAATATGGCGACGATCCAGGCGGTCTCTCGACACTTGATTCTCAGACCCCTCATCACGTACGACAAACAAGAAACCATTGAGATCGCACAGCGTATCGGGACCTTTGACATATCGTCCCTGCCCTACGACGACTGTTGCTCCCTGTTCCTCCCTGCGCATCCTTCTACCCGGGGCCGCGTGTCAGAAGCTGAAAAAGCGGAAGCAAAGCTGGATCTAGATTCCGAGGTTGAG
>JAYUUT010000169.1:0-27436 GCA_043754455.1 Myxococcales bacterium | reverse complement strand
CCATGACAAAACCGAAAGGAAGCGGTCTGCCCGGCGCAGCCAGTTAGGATGTATAGGCTCCAAACACTCATCCAGAGCTACAACAAATTCGCCACTGGTTTCAGCGATTTTTACCAGGTTCAATTCCCCATAAGGTTTAACGATGTCCCGTATCGGGGTTGATACGACCGGCTTGCCTCCTGCGAGATATTCTGGGGTCTTTGTGGGGCTGATAAATTTCGTCGCTGCATTGAGCGCAAAAGGGAGCATCGTGGCATTCCACCCAGCCAGGTATTCGGGGAGCTCGTCGTAACTTTTTGCCCCCAGGTAGTGAATATTCGGGAGCCGTGGCAAGGTACCTGCGTCAATTTTAACAACGGGGCCTAAAAGGACGAATTGATATTGCGGTCGCAGCAAGGCGATTTGCCGAATCAACTCCAGGTCCATGCGCTCATCTATGACACCATGAAAACCGATACGAGGCTCAGGAATTGATGCTTGATCTTCGGGCGTGACGGTTGTTCGTCGAGCCTTGCCAAAGTGAGAAATGTCAACGCTGCTGGGGAATGGGTAAACATTATGATGCAACGTTTTTTTGCTCTCATAAAGACTCTGGCCCCCTGTAAACATCACATCGGCACGCGACATCAACTCACGCTCAAGTGACGGCAACTCGGAAGGGCATCCGAGAAATCCAGACAGTTCGTCCATGCAATCGTAGACCACGGCGGATGCCGAAAGGTGCCTTGTAAATGGCAACGCCATAGGTGTGTAATACCAAAGGACAGACGAACGGATGGCGAATGTCTTGGTCAGCCGATCCAGAATTGACTGCTGCGCAGCGACCCGCGCTTCATGCGTCATTCCCGTGGGTAGGACAGGCGTAACAACGGTGACGCCGGAAGGATCGACAGTAATTTTGGTACTGACGCTTGGTCCTTCGACAGGTTCCTCGACAAAAAATACCCGCCGCTCCCGGGCCCATCGAGACATCAGATGCTGCGGGCGTTGATAAACAAAGTTCCACCGCAAATGAGACAGACAAAGAACATCACCGAGGGGAGGATGGGGGACACGGCCATGGAGAGGTTTTGAAAGAATGGGAAGAACTTTCACCGTGTTCATTGCTTGGTCCATGGCGATCTCTGCTGCAAGGCTGAGGCCATCGCGTAGCTCGGCGTTAGACCAGAATGCTCAAGATAAAATTGAGGCGCGACGTTACGCCCTCGTTACCGTTTCGCCCCCAGCGCTACGCAGAGGAAACAACGGTACGTCCATTGTGCCCGGACAGGCCGCCAACAGGCAGGTGACGGCGTTGCCGCTGTGGACAATAGGCCATCGCCAAGATGTAGCGGGACCATCTTCAGGCCACGGCCAGCTTGCCTAGTTCGAAACCACAACATTCCGGCGGGGTCGGGCATCCGAAGGGCCTCGGCTCGCCCGCGTCATTAGTTTTCGACTGTAACTAGATCCAGCCTCATAGCGGCTAACGGGGACCATGAGGATGCATAATGGAGTTTCGATGAGAGCGGGGTTGGTCTGTTTGGCGCTGGGCGTGACTGTGAGCGCTTGCAGCGCCGATATCCCAGTTCCATCCGCCCGCGCGCGGCTGGGCGGGGAAGGAGGTGGCCCTGCCACGGGCGGAGGCGGCGGCTCGCGGCCCGCCGGCACGGGCGGCGCGGGTGGGACCGCGCCTGAAGCCGACTCCCGGGAGGCGGCCGACGACGCCGCCGACGCCGCCAGCACTGCAAATAGCGCGCCCCTGGACGTCGCGTCGACCCGACCGGGCGTCGCACCGATGCGAATCGTTCAAAGCGCGAAGCTCCCGATCGTGATGCTGGACGTGCCCGGACAGGCCACGCCCGACGTCCTAGGCAACCAGCCGCTGAAGGTGCCCGGCCGCGTGCGCATCATCGAGGATCACGACGGCACCCTCATGGATCTGATGGGGAAGACGCCGAACCTGGACACGCCCGCCGGCATCGAGTTGCACGGGTCCAGCTCGCGCACCTTCCCGCAAAAATCGTTCAACTTCGAGACGAGGGATGCCTCCATGGCCTCGAAGGATTTTTCCGTCCTGGGGCTGCCTAAGGGCTCCGATTGGGCGCTGATCGCGTGCTGGAACGACAAAACCTGCATGCGCAATGCGCTGGCGTACGCTATGGCGGGTGAGTTCGGCCGGTGGGCGCCCCGGCTCTTGTTCGTCGAGGTGTTGTACAACAACGCCTATCAAGGGCTGTACCAGCTGGTGGAGATGATTCGCGAGGACAAGTACCGCGTTCCCATCCCCAAGCCGGTGGCGGGCGGTGACGTCACGGGTGGGTACATCGTGCACCGGGAGGCCAGCGGAAAGGGGTCCATCACGATCAACGGCAAGGCCTATCAGCGCGACTGGCTCTCGCCCGTCAAGGCGCCGGGGATGTACCCCCACCAGATCGTCTACACGTTCCACAGCCCGCGCGAACACAACATCACCGCCGAGCAGAAGACCTACATCACGGGCTTCTTCGCGAGATTCGAGACGATCATGGCCTCGGCCGGCTGGGCGGATCCAGCCACAGGCTATCGGTCGGTGCTCGACGTCCCGACGGCCGCCGAGTACGTGCTGATGCAAGAGCTTTCCAACAACGTCGACGGCTACTGGAAGAGCGTCTATTACACCAAGCCGCCCGACAGCGCGCCGGGCGGCGGCAAGATGATGCTGACCCCGGTCTGGGACTTCAATCTCGCCTTCGGAAACGCCAACTACCGGCAGGGGTGGAAGGCGAACGTTTCGAACCTGAACGTCCTCAGCACCTTCGGGGGGGAATGTATGGGCACCGTCAAGGGGCCGCCGGTGTGCGACGGCCTGTGCTGCGAGGCGGCCGCGGCGATGAATACCTGCAAAACCAAATGCTGGAACATGCCCATCGTGGCGTTTTACTTCGAGCGCCTGTGGGCCGATACGGCGTTTCAGAACGACGTGAAATGCCGCTGGCAGGACCTGCGCAAGGCGTCCATCAACATGACGTTTGTAGATGCCAGGATCGCCGAGTACAACGCGGCTCTGCGACCGACGGCCGTGCCACGACATTTTGCCAAGTGGCCGGCGCTGCGCGGTTATGTGACGCCGAACCCGTACGTGGTGGATCCCAGCAGCGCGCCCGTGAAGACCGATTCTCTCGAGCAGTTCTTCACCAAGGAGACCATGTGGATGCGCAACTGGCTGGACCAGCGGATCAAGTGGCTGGACGCCAACCTGCCCGGGACCTGCAAGAGATAACGCGTCACTTGGGAGCTGCTAACCCTTGGCGAAACCCAACGTCTTCGGGCAATAGCCCGGCCCAGATCTTGCAGCGACACCTGCCATATGACAGCGCGAGCGATTTGGAAGGGCGAAATTGACGTTGGCCGCGAGCGCCTGCCGGTGAAGTTCTACTCGGCCGTGAAGGAGCAAGGAATCCATTTTCGCTGGCTTCATGCAAGTGACAACGTCCCGGTTGAACAAGCGATGGTAGACGCCGTCACGGGCGAGAAGGTGTCTGGCGATGACGTTCAGAAAGCCCTAGAGATGGAGGAAGGGACGTTGGTTGTGCTCAAGCCTTCAGAAGTCGCCACCACAGAAACCACCGCCTCTCGGGCGATCCAGATTTCTGAATTTTACTCAGATACGGCAATTCCGCATTCCTGGTTTAAGCGTCCCTACTATTTAGGACCCGATGGAGCTGAACCGTCTTACTTTGCCTTAGCGGCCGCTTTGGAGGCTACCCGTCGTGTTGGCCTCGCCCATTGGGTCATGCGGAAAAAATCCTACAACGGGGCCCTCATAGGCCATCGGGGAATCTTGATGATCGTCACGCTTCGACACTCAGACGAGGTCCTCGCGTTGGCAAATATCGAAGCTACCCCATCCAGCCGGCGTGCCCCCAATGAACTCAAGTTGGCCGAACAGCTCGTGGCAGCATTGGAATCTTCCTTCGATCCTGCTGCCTATAAAAATGAATACAGGGACCGCGTCATGGAACTGGTGAACGCAAAATCCGAGGGTAAAACCATTCGCACACAGGTGCCCAAGAAAAAGCCTGTGATGAACTCACTTGAGGAGTCGTTGCGTTCTAGTTTGGACGCCGCGAAAGGGCGCCGTGCTTCCTGACGCCGCGGTCGCATCGCGTTCGTTTTGGTCCGGCACGATAAGCTTCGGATTGGTAAGCGTCGCCGTCGAATTCTACGCCGCGAACCGGCAGGCGGCGCTTAGGCTGCGGATGCTCGGCCCGCAGGGCCAACCACTCAAACGTCAGTATGTCTGTTCACAAGACGGACAACGCCTCGGGGATGACGAACTGATTCGAGGATTTGAAATAGAACCGGGGCGGTTCGTGACCGTGACCGATGAAGAGTTGGAGGCCCTGGAACCCGAGAAAAGCCGCGACATTGACCTGAGCCGCTTCGTTCCTCGCTCATCTGTCTCACCTGCCTATTTCGACCGCGCCTATTTTCTTGTACCCGCCGGCTCCACAAATAAAGCCTATCACCTCCTGGCGGAGACCATGGAACGGTCGGAAAAAGCCGGAATAGGAACCTTTGTGATGCGAGGCAAAGCCTACGTCATGGCGATTTTCGCAGAGCGCGGAATCTTGCACGGGCAAACCCTTCGCTTTTTCGACGAACTCCGAACGCCAGAGGAGGCCGGTTTAAGTTCGGCACCAAGGCTAGATCCAAAACTCGTCGCCAAGATGAAGCTTGAAATCAGCAAACTTTCATCCGATAAAATTCCCCTTGAACCGTTGAAAAACGAGCACTCAGAAGCCCTGCGGAAGCTGGCTGAAGGAAAATTACAGAAGAATTTGGACGTTGTGCACGTGCATAGCGAAGTGTCCGAGGACGATGAAGAATCTTCCTCCGACGGCCCATCGGGGCCGATGGGCAAGGTCATCGACCTCATGGAAAAGCTTCGACAAAACTTGGGTGCGAAGGACGCGGGGCCTAAGACCCGGAAATCCCAAACGGCAACCCTTACCCCTATTACAAAAAATCCGGTGAAATCAGCGAAAAAAGTCGCATCCAGAAAGAAGGCGCCTTACCAGAAGGTTGTTCCTAAGCCTCGGCGCCCGACCCCATGACCTCTCGGTTAGGACGTTACCCGCCATGAAACTTTCACCGTCGCTCCTAAAGAAGATGGAAGGGGCGGTGCAAACTGAAGTTGCTGTCGGCACGGTTTTACAGTTGGCCACCCTGGCGTTGACGCCTCCCAAGGGCAGCGAGTGGCTCCATGAAATCAAACTGGATGGGTATCGACTGCTCGCGATTAAGGCAGGGAATTCTTCCAAAATTCTCACTCGAAATGGCAATAATTGGACCGCGCGATTTCCGCAGCTGGCAAAAGCCATTACTGGACTTCCCTGCGAAAACGCGATGCTCGATGGGGAAGCTGTGGTTCTCGACAAAAACGGCGTGAGCAGATTTCAAAAACTACAAAACGCTCTGGGTGACGAGCGCATGAACAACGTCGTGTTCTTCAGTTTCGATCTCTTGCGGTTGGACGGGTATGATTTAACAGCCTGCCCGTTGCTCGATCGCAAAGCCGTACTTAAGCAACTGTTGTTGCAGGCCGAAAGCCACGACCGGATCAAGTTCAACGATCACGTACTGGGAGGCGGGGACAGCGTCTATGCCGAAGCGTGCCGCATGGGCTTAGAAGGAATCGTTAGCAAACTTGCAGACGCGCCCTACCAGCCGGGGCGCAGCCGTTCTTGGCTAAAGGTTAAATCATTGCAACGACAAGAATTCGTCATCGTCGGATTTACCGATGCAGCGGGAATCCGCAAGGGAATTGGCGCCCTGTTGCTGGGTGTTTTTGAGGGCGACAAGATCCTTTACTGCGGCAAGGTAGGGACAGGGTTTTCAGCAAAACTGTTAAACGACCTCTATCGAAAATTCAAACCCTTGGAGCAAGACAAGCCCCCGGTGGCGAATCCGCCGCGAGGGGCGCAAGCCAAGGGTATTCATTGGATGAAGCCCGAAACTGTAGCTGAAATCTCTTTTGCCGAATGGACGGCTGAGGGATCCGTCCGTCATCCCTCTTTTCAGGGTCTACGGCAGGACAAACCGGCTCACGAGGTGACCCGAGAACGCCCAGCAGCGCAAGGTTTAACGCCAGAACGCCCAGCAGCGCAACCCGTTTCACCGACGCCCAAACCGGTCTCGGCCTCAAGCAAAAATACCGTTGCCGGCGTTACGATCAGCCATCCGGAAAAGGTGCTTTTTCCCGACGTGGGCATTACGAAGCTTGATCTGGCTCTCTATTACGAAAAGGTAGCGCCATGGGCCGTGCCCGCCCTTAACGCGCGCCCTCTCACCCTTCTTCGCTGTCCAGAAGGGTTTGAGAAGGGGTGCTTCTTTCAAAAGCACGCGGTCGATATGCCGAAGGGCATTCCTCGCGTGAAGGTCGACGAGACCGAGGACGGTCAGGACATTTACTTGATGGTCGATGGCTTGCCGTCCCTGATTGAGCTGGTACAAATGGGCGTTCTTGAATTCCATGTGTGGGGGGCGAAAGCCGGGGCCCTGGAAACTCCGGATATCGTGGTCTTTGATCTTGACCCCGGCCCTGCGGTCGATTGGAAAGATGTCAAGATCACAGCGATTGCGCTCCGTGAACGTCTAAGCAAACTGGGCCTGGAGAGTTACCCTCGTTTTACCGGCGGTAAGGGGCTTCATGTTGTTGTGCCCCTGATGCCCCGCGCTTCATGGGAGCAGGTCAAGACCTTTTCTTTGAATATTGCGGAAGAGTTCGTTCGCAAGGCTCCCCGTTCCCTGACTGCCAAACTGGCCAAACAGGGACGAGAGTCGAAGATTCTGATCGACTACTTAAGAAACGGACGGGGCGCCACCGCCGTTGCCTCGTATTCCGTCCGCGCGCGCGCCGGAGCGCCTGTGGCGTTACCGGTACGCTGGAACGACGTGGAAGCCTCTGACAAACCTCTTCGTCTGTCGCCTAAGGAGGCGCCGGTATGGCTCGCCAAGGAGGGTCGAGGTGAATCCTGGAAGGGGTTTGATGAGTCGAGGCGGGTCCTCACCAAAAAAATTCTATCGGCTGTCGGTGTCCCAAACCAAATCATTCCTTAAGCTGTAGAAAGCAATAATCATGGCGCTCGAAAATTACCGGAAGAAGCGGCGCTTCGACGTAACTTCAGAACCGAAGGGGAAACAGGTCGTCGTCGCGAGCAAAGGGAAGCTCGTTTTCGTGGTCCAAAAGCATCGGGCCACTGCTTTACATTATGACATACGCCTGGAATGGGGCGGGGTGATGATGTCTTGGGCTGTGCCGCGGGGCCCGTCGTACGACCCGGCCGTCAAGAGACTCGCCATGCACGTCGAAGATCACCCGATGGGGTACAACAAGTTCGAAGGCATTATCCCGGCTGGGGAATACGGGGGCGGCACCGTTATGATCTGGGATCACGGAACATGGACGCCGGAGTCCGCGGACGTGGATGCCGCCTTGAAGAAGGGGGACCTCAAATTCTCCTTTCACGGCAAGAAGCTCAGGGGGTCCTGGGTGCTGGTTCGGACCCGTCCCCGGCCTGGGGAGAAAGGTTCGCCCTGGCTGCTTATCAAACATAGGGACGAATGGGCCAGCACCGAGGACATCACGGAACTGGCGCCGCGGTCGGTGGTCTCAAAGCGGTTGTTGATAGAGATCGCGCGCGATGAAGGCGGTGACCTTCGAAAAGCGGCCGACGGCGACCCGCCAGGTCTTTTGAAAGCGTAGACGGAGCATGTCCTGTGCGCACAGTTTCCCCGTCGCGCGCGGCCTCGTGCCAGCCCCCGTTGACAGCCGCACAGGCGCGCGCCGATACGCAGGCTCCGCAGACGGCCCCCCCCGCACACCCCGCCGCCTGCAGCCGCCCAAGCAATCCGTCCCCTTGGACAAGCAGGTCATCACTGCCCACCACCTGAAGCTCCCCGTCCCCGGGCACGGCGGCGGGCGCAATCAGCCCTCGTCTTTCGCTGCTCGGCGTGCCGCCGCGACAGCTCGAGGGGGGGTGGCCGACCTGACGCTCGTGGGATACCGGACGGCGGCCCGCACGACTTCATCGACATCTACATCGACGGCCAGAGCGACGCTCGCCCCGCGCCGCCTGCTTGTGCGACCCGGCGGCTACGTTGTGTGCAATCAACGGCGATCGCGGTAGGGACCGCCGCTGGCTTCCCCTTTGCGTTCGGTCTCATTGAAGACCACGAACCTCTTTGGGGACAACGGCGACTCCTGTTTGCAGACCGCCTCGACCTAGACCTTCAGTGAAAACCCCAAGTCCAGATCACTTGCGGGAACGCCGCCACGCATGGCCCAGTTCTCAAGCGGCACCTCGTGCATCACAATGAACACGTCCGTCGGGGCAACCCCAATCACGTCGAACCGTTCGACGATGCCCCGATAAAGGGCGCGCTTTGCCTCGATTGAACGTCCAGGAAACGCTGTGATCGTGACCAGCGTATAGGCGTCTGTCTTGCCCGGCGGAATCTCAAAGTCCTCGGGCAGATAATCGACCACGCGTTGGGTGCGATCGTGGGCAGGGATTTTGAAAGCCGTGCGAAGCGATTCGTGAACCGCAGCGAGCAAAGCGCGTTTTTGTTCAGGCGACCGGCCGCGACGCATTTCCAGCATGACAAGTGGCATGGCTTGCACGTTCTAACATGGGCCCCTGCGGGCCGAAGGCGGGCAGGCCCATCGCCGCCAGTATTGTCTTGATCACAGCCTCGGTCCTCACAAGCGCGATAAGCCGCAGATCCCGCTGGCAAACAGGACACACGATGTTCCCGTGGAATGTCGATAGCGAACATCCCTTTGAGAAGTTCACGCCTCAGTCTGTACTTGCTCCGCCGCCCCCGCTTGCCAGCCTTTGGCTTTGGTGCCGCCTCTACTGGCTCCGGCACGTCTTCCCCGCTGGTCGGCACGATCGCGGCCAGCCGCGCTATCATGGCCAGCGGTTCCAGCGACCCAGACGTGGTGCCATCTGACCACTGCCCGGCATTTGGCTCGAACGTCCCCGGATGCCCCTGCATCACCCGGTCCCCCCGTGCGCCGCGGCCTGCACAGCCCGCCCTTGTCGGCAGCGTTCCCGCCAAAGTTGCGTCCCGCCCCCGGCCCCCGATGCCAACGACAGCATCCCGGTCGCACGACCATCCCGGGTCCCCTATACTCCCGGCCCTCCCGCCGCCATGCAAAACACGAAACGACAGCCGCCGATTGCCGTGGTCGGCGTGGCGGCCCTGTTCCCCGGATCCATCGATCGGGATGGCTTCTGGCGGGACATATTGGCGGGGCGCGATTTGGTGACCGAGGTGCCGCCCACCCACTGGCTTATCGACGATTATTACGACGCAGATCCCAGCGCACCCGACAAGACCTACGCCAAACGCGGGGCGTTTTTACCCCAGGTGGATTTTGACCCTGTGGCCTGGGGCCTGCCTCCTTCAAGTTTGCCCGCGACCGACACCACGCAGGTGCTGGCCCTCATCGTCGCCCAACAGGTTTTGCAAGACGCCTGTGGCTCGCAGTGGAAATCGATGCCCCGGGATCGGGTCAGCGTCATTTTGGGCGTGACTTCGGCCCAGGAACTGCTGGGATCGATGGTCAGCCGGTTGCAAAGGCCAATTTGGGTCAAGGCGCTACGGGAAATGGGCTTACCTGAAAGCCAGGTGATCAGGGCCTGCGATCGCATCGCGGCTCATTACGTCCCTTGGCAAGAAAGTTCTTTCCCCGGACTGTTGGGCAACGTCGTGGCAGGGCGCATCGCCAACCGGCTGGATCTGGGCGGCACCAACTGCATCACCGACGCGGCCTGCGCCAGCAGTTTTTCCGCGCTTTCAATGGCGGTGTCGGAACTGCATCTGGGCCAGTCGGATCTGGTTATCGCGGGCGGCGCCGACACCATGAACGACATCTTTATGTACATGTGTTTCTCAAAAACACCGGCGCTGTCGCCCTCCGGTGATTGCCGCCCGTTTTCCGATCAGGCCGACGGGACGTTGCTGGGCGAAGGCATTGGGATGGTGGCGCTAAAACGGTTACAAGACGCTGAGCGGGACGGCGATCGCATCTACGCATTGATCACAGGCATCGGCAGTTCATCCGATGGCCGATCCAAAAGCGTTTATGCCCCCGTACCCGCTGGGCAGGCACGGGCCTTGCGTCGGGCCTTTGAACAGGCGGGATATGGCCCCGACACCGTCGAACTGGTCGAGGCCCACGGCACCGGCACCAAGGCTGGCGACGCGGCCGAGTTCGAAGCGCTGCGCACGGTATTCGAAGAAACGGGGCGCCCTGATCGCGGCTGGTGCGCGCTGGGATCAGTAAAATCGCAGGTCGGTCATACCAAAGCGGCGGCAGGGGCAGCGGGACTTTTTAAGGCCGTGATGGCGCTGCACCACAAGGTGCTGCCTCCCACGATCAAGATTCAAAGGCCCGATCCAAAGCTGGCCCTCGAAACAAGCCCCTTTCACCTCAATACGCTTGCGCGCCCGTGGATCCGCGACAGCGCCCATCCACGACGGGCGGGGGTCAGTTCGTTCGGTTTCGGTGGATCAAATTTTCACGTGGCCTTGCAGGAATACACCGGCCCCTGTCGACACGCGCGCACGGCCCCGTTGGTGGGCCACCTGTTGTTGCTTTCGGCTGCCACGCCGGCAGATCTAGCCCAGAAATGTGTCACCCTGGCTCTCGACGTTGCCATGCCGGGCCTTGCGGCCTTTTTAGCGCGTTCGTCGCAAGACTCTTTCGATCCGACCGCGGCCGCGCGGCTTTCGATTTTTGCCGACTCAAGCGACGACTTGGCCGCCAAGCTACGGCAGGCGGGCACGCTTTGCAGCGACGCCCGCACCATGACCGTGCCGGGCGGCATTGACCTTGCCTTCGGCACCGGGGCGACTGACCTGGCGTTCTTATTCCCGGGACAGGGCAGTCAGTACCTGCGCATGGGCGCTGATGTGGCGATGGCCTTCGACGCCGCGCGATCGGTCTGGGATGGCCTGGACGCCCCGGATGTAACGACCCTGCTACACGACGTGGTGTTTCCTCGCCCCGCCTTCGATGACGAAGGCCGCCGCGCGCAGGAACAGCGCCTCGTCGCGACCCAGTGGGCGCAACCCGCGATTGGGGCTACCAGCCTTTCGTACCTTGCGATCCTGAACGCCATCGGGATTCATGCCGCCGCCGTGGCAGGCCACAGTTTCGGCGAAGTGACCGCGCTTCACGCTGCGGGCGTCTTTGCGGCCAAGGATCTGATGCGCCTGGCCCGACGCCGCGGCGAAGTGATCGCAGAGGCCGCCACCACACCCGGCGCGATGTTGTCGGTGGCGGCCCCCCTCGATGTTGTCCACGCCTTCATCGAAACCTCAGGTCTTCCCATCGTCCTGGCAAATCACAACAGCCCCCGCCAGGCCGTCCTGTCAGGACCAACAGCCGCCATCGTGGATGCCGAAAAACGTCTTGTCAGCCAGGGTCTGACCGTCACACGACTTGATGTGGCCACTGCCTTTCATTCGCCGGTCGTCAGCAGCGCCTCAGCGCCTTTACGGGCTTTCCTAGATGGCGTGCCCATCGAAGCGCCGCGCATCCCGGTGTTTGCCAACGCCACAGCCGCCCCCTACCCCACCGATCCCAACAAAATCCGCACCACTTTGGCCGATCAGGTGGCGTTGCCTGTGCGGTTTGTCGAACAGGTCGAAGCCTTGTACGCGCGGGGCATCCATACTTTTGTCGAGGTCGGGCCCGGACATGTGCTGACCGCCCTGGTCGGTCACATTCTCAAAGATCGCCCCCACCGGGCCGTAGCGGTTGACCGCAAAGGCCGCCCGGGAACCAGCACCCTGTTGCAAACCCTCGGTGCCCTGTCCGTGGCGGGGGTGCCGGTCTCGTATGAAACCCTGTGGGCTTCCTTTGATCGCCCAATCGATCCCCGCCTAGTCCCAAAACCCGCCATGACCTTGAAGGTTGGCGGTGCCAATCTTGGAAAACCATACCCGCCCCCCGGAGGAGGAGCCGCCTTGCCGAAACCAAACCCAGAACCTATCCCCGTGCCAGCCGCCCCGACCCAAGCGGCATCGATCGATCCGTCCGTGCAGCTAGCGTGGATTCAGGCCTTTTCAGAAAACCAGCGCCAGACCGCCGAGGCACACACCGCCTTTGCACGTGCCATGGGTGACGCGCACGCGGCCTTCTTGCGCTCGTCTGAAGCGTCGCTTTTTGGCCTGGCTTCTTTGATGGGCGACGCCCCCCCAAGGCCGGCCGTCACGATGCCCTCACCCGCACCTATGGCTCCGGCGCCGGTTGCGGTTTCAGCGCCGATCGTCAAGGCGCCGATCCCGGCACCGCCGTCGCAACTCATGCGGCCCGCCCCCTCACGGCCAGCAGTTGTGGCACGCCCCCTAGCTCCGGCGCCCACAGCACCAGCTCCGGCTCTCCCGGTCGCTGCACCGACCACCAATGCCACCACACTGTCTATCGATTCGCTGCAAGAATTGATCATCGACGTCGTGGCCAAGGCCACCGGATATCCCCCGGATATGCTGGGTCTAGACATGGACATCGAAGCCGATCTGGGCGTCGATTCCATCAAACGCGTCGAAATCCTGTCGGCGATGACCGCGCGTGCACCGGGCCTGCCTGAAGTCAGCGCCGCACGAATGGCGGCCTTGCGCACGCTACGTGAAATCGTGGCAGCCCTTGGCAGCGCCCTGACCAGTGGGCCGCCTCCCGGCCACACCAACGGAAAAGCCAACGAGAAAGGCAACGGGGCCGCCCTGGGAAAAGCCTCAGGCCTTGATCAGCGCGCCACGGCGCTGACAAGGCAGGGGCTTCACACAGTGGCAAAACCCGCCGTCGGATTGACGACAGCGGGTCTTTGGGGGGCACGACGGTTGGTCGTGACCGATGACGGGGGCGGCGTGGGCGCGGCGTTGGTGCAACGGCTTCTCGCCTGGAATCCCAACACCACCCTCGTCACCGAAGTTCCCCCAGACGCCGATGCCGTTATCGTCCTTCACGGCCTGCGGACGGCTTTTGACCTGGCGGGCGCGCTGGCCATTAACCGCACGGTTTTTCAGGCCGCGCGTGCCGTCGCTGCAAATTTCGGCACCAAAGGTGGCTCTTTCATTGCGGTCCAGGATTCCGGCGGAGATTTCGGCCTTTCGGGCAACGACCGCGCGTGGACGTCCGGCGCCGCAGCGTTGTGCCGAACCGCCCGGCTGGAATGGCCAGGCGCCACCATCCGCGCCATCGATCTAGAACAGGCGGGACGTTCTGCACTTGTCCTCGCAGATGTCATCGCAACCGAATTGCTTTCCGGAGGAACCGCGCCAGACGTAGGCCTACGGGCAACCGGGGAGCGACTCATCTTAGAACCGCACGCCGCCCCGCTGGGACTTCGTGCAAAATTGCCCGTCCAGCCCGTTGTCGTCGCGTCTGGGGGTGCCCGTGGCGTAACCTCGGCGTGCCTGATAGCCCTAGCGCAGGACACGCAGGCGCGCGTGCTGCTGCTGGGGCGATCGCGGCCTTCACCGGAACCTTCCTCGTGCACGGGCCTTGAAAAGGGCGCGGACATCAAACGCGCATTATTGGCCGATGCCCGCGCACGCGGTGAATCGCCCAGTCCCGCCGAACTCGCAAAACAAGAAGGCTCCCTACGGGCCAATCGCGAGATTCGCAGCACGATCGCGGCCATAGAAAGTGCAGGGGGCGCCGCCCGCTACGTCGCGCTTGATGTAACCGACCACGACGCCGTCCGGGACGCTGTGGCGACCGTTCGCAAGGACTGGGGCCCAGTGACCGGCGTGGTACACGGGGCTGGCGTCCTAGCGGACAAACTTATCAGCGAGAAAACTGACGCACAGTTTGATCGCGTTTTGCAGACGAAACTTGCAGGGCTGCACGCTTTGCTTTCAGCCACCCGCGGGGACGATCTAGCGTTTCTGACCCTGTTCTCCTCGGTGGCCGCGCGATCGGGAAATCTGGGCCAGGCCGACTACGCCATGGCCAACGAAATTTTGAACCGCGTCGCCATCGTGGAACAACGAAAGCGCGGCGCCACCTGCGTCGTCCGATCTTTGGGCTGGGGACCTTGGGACGGGGGCATGGTGGATGATGGCCTGCGGGCTCGGTTTGCCACCCTCGGCGTTCCTTTGATTCCTGTCAGCGATGGCGCGCGGGCCTTCGTCAATGACCTGTGTTCACCGGGATCCGATGTGGACGTCGTTGTCGGCGGGGCCCAAGGTCTGATGGCACGATCCGCCCCCCACGCCGTCACGTGCGACATCATTGTGGACCGCGCCACGTATCCATTTTTGAGTGATCACCGAATCAAAAACACAGCCGTGGTTCCGGTGGCGCTGGTCCTCGAATGGTTCGCGCGCGCGGCCCACCTGTGCCGCCCCGACCTGACGTTAGGGCGCATCCGCGCTGTGAAAGTCCTGCGCGGAATTCGCCTGCGCGCCTTCGACACCTCTAGCGACAGATTCCAGATCCACGCCCGGCAGCTATCAAACGGCGATGGCGCCACCTTGGCCGTTGAACTGACCGATACAGAAGGCGTCCGGCTCTACACCGCCACGGTTGAAGTTCTTGATCGGCCCCCAGGCCTCACCAACCCAGGCCTCACCCACGGACCTTCGGTACTGGCTCCGCCTTTGACAAGTTCATCCGTGATTTACGGCCAAGCCCCCTTGTTCCACGGGCCTTTGTTTCAGGTGGTCCGGACCGTCGAGCACGACACGCCCCTGTCCATCCGGGCCACGGTCGAGGGCGTGAACCATAAGAAATGGCCAGGTTCATGGCAGCTTGATCCCGCGCTTTTAGATGGCGCGCTTCAACTCGCCCTCTTGTGGACCCAGCAGATCCTGGGTCGCAGCTCCCTGCCCACCAGCGTGGAAACCATACACATCCATGTCACAGGCCCCATCGCGACGCCCGCCACCGCGCTATTGACCGGGCGCGAGGCCGCCCATGAACGCGGATTGTGCGACGTCGCTTTTCAATTAGCCGACGGAACCATCGTGGCAGAAGTCCTGGGCATCGAAACCCACCTGTTAGCTGCGACGCAGACCACATCCCAGGCCGCCATTGACCCCTAACCCCTCGTCGCCTGTTGAGCCACAACGCCGCCCTCGAGCCACTACAGATCCATGCACCCTTTTTCCCGGCCTTTGGGACGCACGGCAGTGGCGTCATTTGCAGTCTTAGCGGCCTGCGCCGGTGCCAATAAGGGTGCCCCAGCGGGAATAGACCCGAACCCCACAGAGGATCCGGATCTTTCCCCCGGTCAAAAACTTTCCGCGCCCACCCCGCGTCCGTCGTCTCGCGAACCCAGCGCACAGGACACAGCCCCATTTGACGCATTACCTCCAGGGCCAGAATCCGATGGCCCTGCGGCACCCACGGCATCAACGGACGCAAACAAAGGTGCCCCCGCCCCCACCGCCAAGGCCGTGCTTGATTGCATGACTATCTCGAAGGATTTGGTACGCACCAACGACGTCAGCAAATGCGACCAAGGCCCCCCGAAGCTCTATTGCGATGGCCGGGTTCTGGCGCTCCTAGCGGTAAAGCCGAACGTCCCCCTGTTGCTGGGGATGGGGCCAGACCAAAAGAATCCGTTGCCAGCGGATCTGGACGTGGTCCGGTTTTATGACCGCGTCTTGACGGCTGCTGAAATTGCCGCCCACGCCAAGAAAATGTACGAGCCCTGCAAGGCAGGCTCCGGCTGCGCCGTCGAATTGGATTTTGACGCTCAAGCAGGCGACGGGTTCAAGGACACCGGCCCCAGCGGCGTTCCCACCAAGACCAACGGTGAAATCAAAACCATTCCAGGGGTCCAAGGGAACGCGGCCCATTTCGATGGCAAGGGCTGGGTCGAAATTCCCCATCACGCGGCCCTGACCTTCACCAAGGCTTTTTCATTCTCAGCCTGGATCCGCCCTTCCGCATCGTGTCCCGCAACGGCCGAAAAAATCCCCTGCGAATTCATGCGCATCTTCGACAAATCAGACGCACTGCGCCTCGACCGCCACGCCGGTGGCCTTCGGTTTCAAAACACCGCCTGGTGGTTTCACGGCCCCGGCCTGGAAAATTCCAAGGGCATATGGGTCCACCTGGCTATCACCTTCGACCACGAACGCGGCGTCGTTTACTACAAGGACGGACGCGAATCCAAGAGCTGCCGCATCTAAGCTCCACGGTTTCCTTGACGCGTCATGACAGAGACGCGGGTGTGGTTCTAGGCTTGACGGCCCCCAGCCCGGTGATTAACCCCTTCGTCTCACACGCATTGGGGACGACATCCCCCGCTTTTTCGAGTAAGAGGAACCTCCCATGGCAGCCAAGGACATCGTCTTCTCCCAGTCGGCCCGTCGCCTCATCGGCCAGGGCCTGGACCAGCTTGCAAACACCGTCAAGGTGACCCTGGGGCCGCGCGGCCGCAACGTCATCCTAGAAAAAAGCTGGGGATCCCCCACCGTCACCAAGGACGGCGTGACGGTCGCCAAGGAAATTGAACTGGCCGACAAACTCATGAATATGGGTGCCCAAATGGTTAAGGAGGTCGCCTCCAAGACCTCCGACGTTGCGGGCGACGGCACCACGACTGCCACCGTCTTGGCCCAGGCTATTTTCAACGAAGGCGCCAAATTGTTGACCGCGGGGTCAAGCCCCATGCAGCTAAAACGGGGCATCGACGCGGCCGTGACCGCCATCGTGGAATCGTTGAAAACGCTTTCTAAGCCAACGAAGAACCGCAACGAAATCGCACAGGTTGGCACCATCAGCGCCAACGGCGAAGCCTTGATAGGCGACCTTTTGGCACAGGCCATGGACAAGGTTGGCAAGGACGGGGTCATCACCGTCGAAGAAGCCAAAAGCATGGAAACCACGCTCGACGTGGTCGAGGGCATGCAATTCGATCGCGGCTACCTGTCTCCTTACTTCTCGACCGACCAGATCCGCATGGAATGCGTGCTGGAAGACTGTTATGTGCTGCCTTGCGAAAAACGCGTGTCTTCGATGAAAGATTTGATTCCGGTTCTGGAATTGATCGCACGCGACGGCAAGGCCCTTCTGTTATTGGCTGAAGACGTCGATGGCGAAGCGCTGGCGACATTGGTCGTCAACAAATTGCGCGGCTCGCTGAAAATCTGTGCCGTGAAGGCCCCTGCCTACGGCGATCGCCGCAAGGAAATGCTGAAGGACATTGCCGTACTCACCGGCGGCACCTTCGTCAGCGAAGATCTGGGCGTGAAACTTGAAGAACTGACCCTAAAACAGTTGGGCCGCGCCAAAAAGATCGTCATTGGCAAGGACAACACGGTCATCGTCGAAGGCGCCGGAAAAAAGGCCGACATCGAAAGCCGCATTAAACAGATCCGGCAGGAAATCGAAAAAGCAACGTCGGACTACGACCGCGAGAAGTTGCAAGAACGGCTGGCTAAATTGGTCGGAGGCGTGGCCGTCATCAAGGTAGGCGCAGCCACCGAATCCGAGATGAAGGAAAAGAAGGCCCGCGTGGAAGACGCCCTACATGCCACCCGTGCGGCCGTGGAAGAAGGCATTGTCCCCGGGGGCGGTGTCGCCCTCATCCGCTGCTTGTCGGCCCTGAACAAACTGAAATTCGACGATGAACGCGACCAGGGCGTCGCTCTCATTCGCCGCGCCTGTGAAGAGCCATTGCGAACAATTGCAAAAAATGCTGGTTTGGACGGCGGCGTGGTCGTTGGCAAGGTGCGCGAAGGCAAGGGCAATAACTTCGGCTTCAACGCTGCGACCGAAACTTACGAAGATCTTGTGGCCGCCGGGGTCATCGATCCCGCTAAGGTCGTCCGCGTCGCTCTGCAAAATGCGGCCTCAGTGGCCAGTTTGATGCTGACCACCGAGGCCCTGATCGCTGACAAGCCCAAAAAGGCCGGATCGCCCAGTGGCGGCGCCAATCCCCCCGGGGCCGACGGCGGCATGGGCATGGGCTGAAAAACTCCTCATTTTAGGTCCCGCCCACGTTCTTGAGTGCGCGGGGCACGACTTTTGGGCAAACTCGGGCGTATGCCTTCCCCAAACCGGCGCCCTGGGTTGTCCAAACTCCTGGCCCTCTTGGGCGGGCTTGCTCCGGCGTTCCTCCTGGCCCGCACGGCTCACGCTGAAAGTTTCGCCGACGCCGCAGCTCGCGGCACCGGCAGCGCGTTTCTTTTCGCGCTGACCTTCGGGTTTCTAACCGCATTGACCCCGTGCGTGTACCCCATGATTCCGATCACCATCAGCGTGTTCGGTGGCAAGGGCACCACCCGTGGCAAATCTATGGGCCTTGCCACCTTGTACGTGGCGGGCATCGCCATCATGTTCGGGATCCTAGGAACCACCTTTGCCCTATTGGGCAAGGCCTTCGGCACTTTCTTGGCCAACCCCTGGGTCATCGTGCCCCTGGCCTTGTTCTTCGCCCTTATGGCCACATCGATGTTCGGCGCCTTCGAACTGGCCTTACCCATGGCGCTGCAGCAGCGATTGTCCCAGGTGGGAGGGCGCGGATATGGAGGTGCGTTTTTTATGGGCATCGTCGGTGGCCTTATCGCCGCCCCTTGCACCGGCCCCCCGTTGGCCGGCATCCTGGCCTACGTCGCCACCACGCGCGACGGCGTCTTGGGGTTCTTCTTGCTGGCAACCTATGCCGTGGGCATCGGGGTGCCCTTTTGGGCCATCGCCGGATTTTCGATGCGCCTGCCCCGCTCGGGCGGCTGGATGGAACACGTCAAAAGCGTCTTCGGCATCGCTCTTTTGGTCGCAGCGCTTTACTACCTGAAGAACGTCGTCCCCGCGTTGGGTCAGATCACCGGGCGGACCCAGACCTTCCTGCTCGGCGCCCTAGCGATCATTGTGATCGGCATTGTCGTTGGTGCCGTCCATCTGTCGTTTCACGACACATGGCCCCGTCGGATGCGCAAGGCGCTGGGCATCGCCTTGTCCGTCGCGGGCCTTTTTGCGGTCACCAATTACGTGTTAACGCCCAAGATCGAAATCGCGTGGCTGCATTCTGAACCAGCAGCCCTGGCTGTCGCCAAAGCCGCAAAAAAACCCATGATCATTGATTTCTGGGCAACCTACTGCCTTCCCTGCAAGGAACTGGATGTGCAGGTTTTCTCCCATCCCGACACGGCTAGCAAGATGGCCAACTTTGTCCTGGTGAAGGTCGACCTGACGAACGAGGCCGAAGACGAATCTTTGGAACTTTTGAAAAAGAAATACGGCGTGAACACGCTGCCCGCCGTTCGTATCATTGGCGGTGACGGAAAAATCGCAGCTGAAATAAATCAGCTTGTCGGGGTGCCCGAGTTTCTTCGCCTTTTGGACAAGGCTCTTTAGTTAGAACGAAACCGCGCCGCCCAGCGATCCACCCGCTGTGCCCCGCGTCGCCTGTCGCGCCCCGTTCAGCAAGAACGTTTCCGCACCGACCGACACATTCAGCACCAACCAAATCTGTCCCGTGACCTGCGCCGTCGCGGTCAGCATGCCTCCATATCCAAGCCCCAGCGACAACGATCGGCTGCGTCCCACCTCACCATCAAACGATTGCCACACCACCGGGATCGAAACTGTGGGGCCCAAAAGCACCGACGCGCGTCCCGTGTCCCACAGCGAAAACAACAGGTCCAGCGCCCCCCCTGTTCGCAGGTAGCCATAACGAACATCCGCCGCCCCGCCGTTGCGTTCCTGTCCATCAAAACGCGCGATGTCGGCCCGAACGCGCAACGCCACCCGATCCAAATGCCGCGCATACGAAAGCCCGAATGCGGCAACCGCGCCCGATGCGCCGGGTTCCACCGACGATCGCACGCCAAGATCGGCGCCCACCTGGTTGGGCAGAAACAGCCGTCCGCCCTTTTTTCGTTGGGTTACGTTCATCGCCACCGCCAGCATCGTATCCGGCTGCACCGTCACCACCGTTCCCGGGGCCAGTGTGTACGCACGTTCGGACACCGCCGCCAGGGCCCGCCTGATCACACGATATTCGCCTGCTGGAACCGCCAAGTACTGATCCTCCCCAGCGCTCGACACAAGTTCCGCCGTCACGTCGGCCCCGCTCAATACCGAATACGTCACGCCAGATTCTCGCGGGAATTGGAGGCGCGCGTCCTTTGCCTTGGATCGCGTCAGGATGACGTCCCCTGCGCCCTTCATATTGAACACGAAGGTCGGATGCTGCCCGCCGATAAAACTGGCAGCGGTATTGGCCAACGTGCGCCGGTACGCGAATTGATACAATTCTTGCAGGCTGACCTGTCCGTCGCCGGACGAATCTGCCAGCCCCCGCAGCCCCGCCATCAGATTCTGGCTGAAAAATGAACCCCGCAGATCATCGGATTCCTGTGACAACTCGTTCGCTGACGATGACGTCACAATGGCCAGCCCTTCGGTCTGACCGGGATCCGCCAACCTCACCTCGTACGCGGGGGCGCGGCGACCGCCCTTGACGCCGGTCAAGGCGCCCGACTGACAGGCATCAACAAAGGCCAACTTCACTTCCGCAGGCGAAGACTCTAGATACTGCCGAAGATCGCGCAGCGGTAGCCGCGTGGCGCCCAGTTCTAACGCTTCGTTGTCCCCGTGACCCGAATAATAGAAAAGGAACATCGTCGAGCGGCCCGCCCTGCGCGCGGCCACAACTTGGGTGCGCGCCACCTGTAGGGCATCTTCGACTCCCGAACGATCACCTCCCCGTACCACCACGATCGACGAAAAATCTCCCGAAGCGCGTAATAGCCCCGCCACCCGTCCGACCTCTTCTTCGGCGTATTTAAGCTGACGTGATGGATCGTTGCCCACGTTGTTTCCCACCACCAACCCGATGCGGATTTGCCCCCCAGCCGCAAAGGCAACGCCGACGCCGGGTAGCGCCAGGCCCAAGGCCGTTAGCGCAACAACACAGCGAAACCGGATGCGGCGGTGTTTGTCCATCAAGGCCGCCTTAGCAACACCGTGCTCTGATCCACGTCCGGTGGCAGCGGCAGACGTTCCAGTTTTCGTACATCACCACCCGCGTTCAACAGGGCCGCCGTGACGGACGTACGTACCTGGAGTTCGTCAAGCGCTACCTTTGACCACACCGCAAACACGCGCTCCCAACCCCGATGCGCATCCAGTTCGATGGATCCGGGAAGAATGCGCGTTCCAGCCGATATCGGCAGGCCCTTTAGGGTCCCATCCTGGTAGTAGGGCGAAACCTCGCCCGCGTCATCCACGCTGAAAACCATCAGGAATCCGTCTGTCGGTTTCGTATATGAAAAGCGCAGCCGGTCGCCGGGTTTTGCGTCCGCGCCATCGGTCAGGACAAATTGTTCGTTACCGCGTTTTGCGGTGATTTGCAGCAGCAGACCCCCCTTGGCGCGCACGCCCAATATGGGTGCCGGTGCCTCATCAGCCATCGGCCCAGGCAACCTTCCGAGGCGCGGCCCCAAAAGCAACACGGCCATACCCGCCACGGCCACAGGCAGCAGCCCCACAGGCAGCCAACGCCAGAACTTTTGACGACGCGTCTGACCTCGGGCCACGAAGGCGCGTTCAATCCGCCGCGCCGCCAACAGGCTCGCGCTCATGGGATCAGTTCCCAGAACCTCGATCCGGGCCTCCGCTAGCTCACGCAGCATGGTGCGGCACCTGTTGCAGTCCTTGATATGAGGGGCCATGTCCTCCGTGCGTCCGCTGGCCTCGTACGCGCTCCATTCCAAACGGGATGGACACCCGTTGTTGGCTCCCCGAGGCTTCAACTCCGGCATCGCTTCACCTTTGATCACGACTCAACCTCCTGGCTCCGCACATGCTCGGTGGCCTCAGCTTCAGCGCGGGTCAGCAGTAGGTCCGCCGCCAATTTTTCTAACTTTCGCAGCCGATTGAACACTGTCCGTCGGGTGATTCCCAGCGTGTCTGCAACTTCCACCTGCGACAACCCGTCAATGAAATGCATAACAGCAATGGCCGCCCCGGTATCATCCGTCCGCTCAAGCAAGGCCGCTGCAAACTGGCGATCGGCGTGCCCACTTTCCGCCCCGCCCATGCCAGTGCCTTGCAACATCAACGTAGGCTTGGCGCGGTCGTGAACCCTCTGCTCGCGCATCTGGTTCAGGCAGACATTGGTTGACACACGGTAAAGGTAACGAAGGGCATCCTGACCTTGCAGGCGTGCGGGGCCCTTGGCCAGGACCCGCATGAAGGCCTCCTGCATCGCGTCTCGTGCCGTGGTGGGGTTGTGCAACAACCGCCTGCAGTGCGCAAAGATGGCGGGGGCATGGTCGCGGTACAGCGCGGCTAATTCGGCCTCATCCATTATTAGGGTCCGGCCCCCCGGCGCACGTGTATCACCACGGTCAGCATATCCGACCGCGGGGGCGACGCGAAAATCGAGAACAAAAGCGCTCATGAAAGGGTGCTCCGTCCTGATTCACACGCGACACCTTCAGGGTGGGAAACGCCTCATTTGATTGTACCCTCCTGTTCATGTAGCCAGACATAGGTGGAGGTAGGGCGGCATCTAATGACCGGTTTCGATTTAACACAAGGAGCTAAATGCATGTCAGTTTCTAGGGATTTCAAGAACTTCCTGTTTCGCGGCAACATTGTTGACCTAGCGGTGGGCGTCGCCATCGGGGCGGCGTTCGGCAAGATCATCTCGTCATTCGTCGACAATTTGGTCATGCCCCTGGTTGGATTTGTGACGCCATCGGGGGCTTGGAGAGAACTGGTACTCGAACCTCGTCCGGGGCTGAAGTTCAACGTCGGTCTGGTCTTAGGCAGCCTGGTCGATTTTCTGATCGTCGCCGCCGTTTTGTTTTTTGTGCTCATAAAACTTGCGGGCGGCCTGGTGAAAAAGGAGCCTGCAGCCGCACCGCCTGCCACCAAGGCCTGCCCCGAATGCCTCGAAGCTGTCCCGGCTCTGGCAAGGCGCTGTAAGTTCTGCGCAAGCGCCCTTGCAGCCGCAGTCCTTGCCCTGTTCTTGACGCTGCCATCCGCCGCAAACGCCCAGGACCCGCCCCCTCCGGAGTTCAAGTACACAAAAGCCGACGAGGCCAAAAAAGCACTTGATGCCGCCCACGCCGCAAAGGCTGAAAAGAAGCTGCAGGCGCGCGGTGGCCTGGTCAGCATGGCGGGAAACTCGCGGTCGACGACAGGCACCCTGGGAACAGCCGGATCCTACCAGGCTGACCAGAACCGATTTTCAGTTAACGCCGGCCTTGCCTATGCACGGTCAAGCGTGCTTGCCGCAAGCGATGGCAACGGGAACAAGTTTATTGAGGACGATAGTGAACTGGGGCGAACCAGCAACACCAGCAGTCAGCTCTTCTTTGGAAAAGCCCGCTACGATCGATTCTTGACCCTCAACAACGCCGCCTACGGCAGCGTCCAGGCCCTTCGCGATGAACCCGCAGGTAAAGCCGTAGTCGCCGGCGCCCAGGTTGGTTACAGCCGCCTCTTGATCAAATCTGACCTGCAACGCCTGGTGGCCGAACTTGGTTATGACTTCTCGTTTGAAAAGGCCAGCGCCGCCCTCGCCCAGGGCGTGACGGTTCACTCGGCTCGGCTCTTTCTTGCGGACGATCTCAAGCTTTCAGATGCAACCGGCGTCTTCGCAAACGTCGAATTCCTGACCAATCTCAACCAAGAAAAAGCCCCCGCCACAGGATACGAACAGGTCGATGCGCTCAAGGACACGCGCGTGACCGCAAAAGCCGGTATCACCACAACGCTGTGGAAAAACCTCAGCTTCGGATTCTCATTTGGATTGCGCTACGACGGGGCGCCTGCGCCACTAAAGGCGCCCAAGGGGGGTACGTTCTGGACCGGCAATGCCATGGACGCCGGGACGGACACTGCCCTCATGCAGAAACCTGCGTTCCGCCCCTTCGTTCAGAAACTAGACACGCTGACCGAAGCCACACTGGTCGTAACCTTCCTCTAACCGATCGCCTTACGGACTTAGAGACCCGCAACCTTGGCAGTGGGTGGCGCGCCTCCAGACGCCCACTGCACCACGGCCCCTGGTAAAATTCCCAGACCAAGAACGCCGAGGACCGCCACCACCAACGCCAGCCGCAAACTGGTTGCGGGGAACGCGCTGTGGGCGCGGACCGGCTCCTTGAAGTACATCGCCACGATGATGCGCAGGTAGTAGTAGACGCTGACCGCACTGGTTAGAACGCCCACAATAACCAACGGATACAGCCGTGGGTTTTCCATGGCGGCGCGGAACAGGTAGAACTTTCCAAAAAATCCACCGGTTGGCGGAACCCCCGCCAACGACAACAAAAATATTGTCATCGCCAGGGCAAGTCCCGGACGCGTGGTAGCCAATCCGGCCCAGTCATCGACGAACAACCGTTCATCGCCCTTTTTGCCCACCCAGGCGACCACCGCGAAGGTGCCCAGAGTCGTAAATGAATAGCCCAGCAGATAGAACAACACGGCTGGCTGGGCTGTCGCGCTGCCCAACCCTAGGGCCGCCACACCGACCAACAAATACCCCGCATGGGCTATCGACGAATACGCCAGCATCCGTTTCACATTGTCTTGGCGAAGCGCCGCAAGGTTTCCGAGGATCATGGTGACAAGGCCCATTCCTCCTATCACCTCGACCCAACCCGTCTGCTCTGACGGCATTCCGGTGCCGCCAAACACCGACCCCAGAAGGCGCAAGATCGCGCCAAAAGCGGCTGCTTTTATGCCCGCCGCCATGAACCCCGTCACGGGCGTCGGTGCGCCTTCATAGGCATCGGGGGCCCAGAAATGAAACGGCACAGCGGCAACCTTGAATACCAGCGCCGCCAGGATGAAATAAAAACCCACGAAGAAAAGAGGGTTTTGGGAGGCCCCGGCTGCTTTGGCCGCAATGCCCGGAAACCCAAATTCTCCGCCGGTTGTGCCGTAGACCAGTGCCATGCCATACACCAGGAACCCCGTGGCAAACGCTCCCATCAGGAAATACTTCAGTGCGCCTTCCGAAGAGCGCGCGTTGCGCCTCCACGATCCCGTCAGAACGTAGGCCGCCAGGGACATAGTCTCGATGCCAATCAGCAGCGACAACATGTGATCTGCGTGAACCGTCATCATCATACCGCCCGCGCCAAACAGCACGAGGGCGTAGAACTCGCCAAATTCAAAACCGTGTTCGCGCATGAAGGGCCCGGCAACCAGAACGGTGACCAGCGCCGTGATCACAAACGCGATGTCCAGGAAGACCGCCATCCGATCCACAACCCACATGCCCTGAAACACCGATGTTCGGACCGCAGCCGTGTCCCACTGGGCCAAAAGAGCGAAGAGGGTGGCCACACAACCGACTGCTGACAGCCACATCAGGCCATCGCGTTCTTCGGTTTTCTGAAACGTCTCTGCCAGCAGCACGAAGCAGCCCATCCCGGAGAGAATGAGCAGCGGAATCAGCGCAGGAACCTGGGAAAAATCAAAAGTCATGGCACGGCTCCCGGGACAGGCGCAAGAAGGGCAGTTTTCTCTACCTTGGCTGCGGGGGCCGCGGGGAAGAAATGGGCAGCCGCTTCGGGAGCGCGGTGGGCATCGGCCAGCCGTCCCCGATACGACGAAATGAAGGCCTTCACCGTGGGTTCGGTCTTGGAAAGAATCGGCTGGGGCCAAACACCCATGGCAATAGCGGCCACCACGATCACCCCGAAGATCCAGGTTTCAATGCCGTGGATGTCGCGCACGGATGGGTCGCGGTTTGCGGGTTTGTCCAGGGGACCGAACATGACCTTTTGGTACATCGTCAGCAGGTACATCGCCGCCAGGATGACCGCTGTGGCCGCCAAGGCGCCACTGGCCATCGGGTTCCAGAACATGCGCCCGGCCGGAAACCCATCGGCCACCCAACCCTTACCCGCCGTAAAGACCCCCAAAAGGATCATAAATTCACCGACGAACCCGCACAACCCCGGCAAACCACCCGAAGCCAGGACGATCACCAGAAAACAGGCTGCGAACACCGGCATCTGTTTCCAAAGACCGCCAAAATCCTCAAGCTTTCGCGTGTGTCGACGGTCGTACAAAATGCCAACACCCAAGAACAGACCACCGGTCGAAATCCCATGCGCCAACATCTGGAAGATGCCGCCTTGGATACCCTGCGGATTCAGCGTCAACAGTCCCAACACCACGAACCCCAGGTGGGAAACCGATGAATACGCCACCAACTTCTTCACGTCGTCCTGAACGTACGCCATCAACGCACCAAAAATAATGCCCGCAACCGACAGCCCTGCAATCAACGGCGCCATTTCCCAAGTCGCAAGCGGGAACATCGGCATCGCGAATCGCAAGAACCCGTAGGTGCCAAACTTCAGCATGACCGCTGCCAGCAGAACTGAACCACCGGTAGGCGCTTCGACGTGCGCGTCGGGCAACCAGGTGTGCAGGGGAAACAGCGGCACCTTAGTCATGAAAGCCAAGGCAAAGGCGCCAAAACACAGAAGCTGCGGCAGCTCGGGCAGGGTCAGCACCGACAAGGTCGCATAGTCAAACGACCAGATCCCGGAGACGGCATGGGCCTGCACATACATGTACAGAATGGCTGCCAACATCAGCAACGACCCAACAAGGGTATAAAGCACGAATTTCATCGACGCATACAAGCGCCGTTCGCCACCCCAGATGCCGATGATGAAATACATCGGGATCAACATCAGCTCCCAGAACACGTAGAACAGGAACATATCCAGCGCCAGGAAGGCGCCGATCATCCCGGTTTCCAGGACCAACATCGCAACGATGAATTCGCGAACACGGATGTTGCGAATCCCAATCGCCTGAGGCGCAAACATGGTGACCATCGACATAAGCGTCGTCAACAGCACCAACCAGATGGAAATTCCATCAATGCCCAGGTGGAAGTTGATGCCTAGGGAGGAAACCCACGGCAAATTCACCTCCATCTGGAACCCCGCTGCCGTGCCGTCGAAATCCGGCAGGATCAACAGGGACACAAGAAAAGTCGCGATGGTGGTGGCGATGCCGATGCCCCGGTGAACCGATTCCTCGGTTTTCGGAACCACCATGACCAACAACGCCCCCAGAATCGGGATGACTGTGATCCAGCCCAACACTCCGAATGACGAAAGCGCGCCCATGGCTATTTAACCGATACCTTCTGGGTCAAGGTCCGCGTCGTGTCCCAACGGGGATCACGAATGGTGACTTTGACGATGTAAGTGCCCCGCCCTTCGTAGGCAAAACTGGCGACAGGATTTTTCCCCATACGGTTGGGGGTGCCGTCCCCGTCGAAATCAAACTCGTAATCCATCGAACGCCCGACCGGCATGCCCTTGCTGGCATCAGCCTGTACCAGGGTTCCCTCGATCACTTTGACGGTCAGCTCTGTAGGCGCCGGTGGACGGGTGGCCATGTAGAAAACACCAGCCACGCCAAGGGCAAATACCGCCAAATACC
>JAYUUT010000168.1:0-5368 GCA_043754455.1 Myxococcales bacterium | reverse complement strand
GATCGCTTTTTGGGGGTCAGATTCAACAAAATGGGGTGACTCATGTTGCATGAGATCAACCCTTCTTGCATTGATTCTATTTCCAGCGCGGTGCACTAGCGACTTTCAAAGTGACGGTGGTTCCGGTTCCGCAATCGACCTCGGCGTGCGTGCCACCCAGGGGTGGGAGTCGCACAAGATCGGAACAGCGCCTTGGATGCCGAAACCACTCTTGTCAATGGCTGACGCGGGATGGCTGCAAAACGCAACGGCCATCAGCAACTGTGCAAAAGGGCTTGGGGGCAGCGGTTGCGCCGGAACTGTTTATACAGGCAATTTCGACCCGCCGCTGACGGGGACGGCACCCATTATTTTGGCAACATTAAGGAACTATCAAAAGGCCGCCCAATTTTTCAACCTTTTCTCTTTTATGCACCGTCGCGGCGGATATACCTCGCCGCTGAACGCGCTCTACAATCGTCTCATTTCACTGGTGAATTCAGGTGCGCCGCTGGTTCGGATGAGGGCCCTTATCGCCCAAGGAAGTCGGCCCGCTAACATTGTGGGCCGATCAGCCTCCAACGGCGGTCTGTTCGCGTTTTATCCTACGGGACGGGGTACGATGGTCAGCCCATGGCTTACACAGGTCGGATGGAACTATGGAGCTTTTAACACTGTTTTGGGCTCCTTCGACTTCTCGGGCGACGGAATCGAAGATGTGCTGGGTGTCGTGGCAGGCGAACTATTCCTTTACACGGGAACCGGTGACTCCCTAAACACTCAGGCGGTTCAGGTGACCCCTGTCCCCAGCGGCGGGTGGAGCCAATACGTGAATGTATTTTCGCCTGGCGACTTTTCCGGTGATGGGAATGCCGACATCATGGCGCGCGACACCTCGGGGAATATTCTTTTATTTCGTGGCAACGGTTTGGGGGGGGTGCAGTCCGCGGTCGGGACGGTGGTTGGGATAGGATGGTCTGGTTTCTCCGAAGTCAATGGGGTGGGCGACCTAAACGGCGATGGGAACGCCGACGTATTGGCCCGCATCAGTTCCAGTCTTTTTCTGTATACGGGCAGGGGGGACGGTACCTTTATTGCGGGATACCCCGTCGGGAGCGGGATCGATTGGTCGGTTTATCGGAATTTGGTTCCCATTGGTGATTGGGATGGCGATGACAAAATCGACATCGCCGGCTTCGACGGCGCAAATGTGAAACTTTATCGGGGAGATGGGGCGGGCGGATTGGTTTCGACGACCCCGACCACGATCGTCTCTGGTTGGACCGATGCAGACCAAGTCTTTGCGTGGTAACAGCACGATGACCACCCAAGCACGATCGCTATGCGCCTTAGCCTTCGTCCTCCTGGGCGGCCCACCTGCGTGTACGCACACCACGAGCGCGCTGCCGGCTGGTTCCATGGTCGATGCGTCCCCCGCAGACACCCACACGGATAACACTCCGGCTGCCGATGCAAGGCCGTCACTTTCGGATCTGTCCGGCACAGCGCACCTCGATACACAAGATGAGAAACTTCTTCAAATCTCATACGACTTCTCCCAGTGGCACCCGGGAGACACTACGTCGGCTTTTTCCACAGAATCTGTAGGGGGAGCACTTTATGTTTTTCCTGATTTTTCGGAAAATGGAAAAAAGCTGGTGTCTCCCAATGCGCCTGTCCTAGGTTTGTCACGAGTTTTCTGCGATCTAAGGTTGGTGAAGGGTGCTCTGAAAACCATTACCGAGGGCAATCTCGACCGGGACCCCCGCACAAAAGTTCCCCCCGTGCTACTGCGGAGGTTTAGGTTGGATTTCCGATCACAAATCGGCTCCAACCCATCGAATTGGCGCCGGCTTCCCCAAGTTGTTTGCTACGCCTTGCGGTACGAGGACGGAAGTTGGAGCGACCTACATACGGGGGTACCCGTCGTTTCGAAAGATGATGATCACGCTGCCGTCGAGATCGAGGTGGATGAGAAGCGTCGCATTTTAGGCATGGTTGTTCTTGTTTACGAGGCCTACATCGAGAAGATCGAGCTTTGGGTTACACGTTGATTACCAAGATCCACCGGCTCCGCAGCCAACGGGTGAGCCACGGATGGACCCTTCTCAAGGTCCTAGGCTTCCTGTCGGCGGCGGCATCGTGCTCCCGCTCAAGTCTCAAGACGTCGGCGCCCGGTGACGCAGAGGCGTTCTCAACACCTGATGCCTCCTTGGATCCCGCAGAAAGTGGCCCCAGACCGGGACCTGGGGCGCCTGCGGTGGTTCTGGAAGATGCCAAGTCTGGGTTGCTCGACGTGGGGACTTACCAACCATCACCGTTTCCTCCAACCCAGACCCCGCCCCTCGCTCCCTCGCCCGCAACAGATTCACGGGCAGCGACGCCGCAGGTCTCCGCGGTTGACGCCTCAACATTCGGTGATTCACAAAATGCTCCTAGCCCCCAAGCCCCCGGCCTTGTGCGCACCCCCGACGCGGGGGCAGAACCACGACGAAATTATTCCCCCGCTTACTTTTCTCCAAACACCTGCGAGGTGAATATCACGCACGTGAGTTACCCTTTCCACGGGTTGCAAGAACCTCTCGAAGTCGTCATGCCACCGCTTTCACTAGGTTCGCAGCTGGTTCTCGAAAGGGTTGGCTTCCTGCGCATCGTTCGTGACGGAAGTATCCTTTCAAAACCCTTCCTTGATCTGCGGAGCAGCATCTTGTTGCCAAATGGCGCGCGATCGGTAGCTCTGCATCCGCGATTCGCCGAAAACGGAAGATTTTTTGTGTCCTATATACGCTCGGCACAGGATCCCTATTCAAAGGGAAACAACGGTGACGTTGTCCTGGCAGAGGGTCATCGATCAGTCACCACCCCCGATGAGGCTGAACCCGCGCTGAAGGCGCTGCTGGTGGTCGAGCCCCTGGATGGGGTCATTGGCGATACCACCGGTAAACTTCTTTTTGGACCCGACGGTTTTCTTTATTACGGGGTAGCCACGGGAGAATCCGTCGGGGGAGATCCGACGGGCGCAGTGGCACAGGATCCCCGTTCGAAACTGGGAAAAATCTTGCGTCTGGATGTTGATAGACCTGATTTGACCCCGCTGCCAGGCAACCTTCCAGGCGCCGATTCACTGGTCTGGGCGATGGGTCTTCGGGCACCGGCGCAATTTTCGTTCGATATTCCCACCGGGGATATTTTTATTGTCGATTATGGACTCTGGGGGACAGACGAGATCAATTACGTCCGCGGAGGGGACACCTCGCGACGAAACTTTGGCTGGAAGATTATGGAAGGAAGGAGGTGTTATGGGCCTCCAGTTGTGCCTCCACCCGCATGCGACCCCACAGGCTTCACGCCGCCGGTATTCGTCAATCCTTATCTCTTCAATGCCAATCGTGAGACCACGAAGCCGGAAAATGCATCACATTGGTTTTCAGGCGGGACTGTCTACCGGGGGTCGGCCATCCCTTGTCTGAAAGGCCGCTACGTGTTCGCATCGGCCCGACCCAGCCCTCTTCTGTTTTCGGGCATGATGCAAAACGGCGCTTTAATCGATTTGGTGGAACACCACTTTTACCCTGATTCTAACAATGACTTCCTTGAGCATACGACCATCGCCGGATCGTGGGTGAACCTGGTCCCCGATAGAGACGGAGAACTTCTGATCGTTAACCAGCTAGGGGGCAACATCCTCAAGATCGAGAAGCACTAAGCGCCGCCCCTTCTCAGGCCCCCGCGGGCACACACGCGCAATTCATCGTCGATTCGGCCCCATGTACTACACCATCGTTTCCCAGATGAAGAAACAGCTTGGCCAGCTGGAAAAGTGGCTGGAAACCGCCACCGCCCACGCGAAGGCGAAATCCTTCGACCCCAATGTTTTCCTGACCCAGCGATTGGCCCCCGATCAATTTGCTTTCGCACGGCAGGTGCAGATCTGTTGCGACACGGCCAAGCTGGGTACCGCCCGTCGCACCTCTTCGTCCGGATCGACGACCAGCCGGCTCCCGTCGTAGACGTATCCGGCAGGGCAGCCCTTCCGGTATTCGCCTCGCCGTGCGAGGTGCCAGCGTCCTCCGTCCATCCTCTGGCGCAGCCACACCAACTCGAAGTCGGCCATCGTCCCTTTCATCCCGAGCAGCAGCCGGTCGTTCGGATCGCGCGGGTCATAGACGGTCTGCTCGTCTATGAGCAGCGTCCTGGTCAAGACCGCGATCTCCAGCAGGCGATGCCAGTCCGCCGACGAGCGCGCCAGCCGTGAGGCATCGATGCTGAAGACGGCCCCGACCTGACCCAGGCTGATCTCCGCCGCGAGACGCTGAAATCCCTCGCGGTTCTCGCTGAATCTCCCGGAGCGTCCCTTGTCCTCACTGACCAACTCCACTTGACCGGCCGCCCAGCTGAGATCGACGGCCAAGCGCGGCAGATCCAGTTGTCGCTCGGTGCTCGTCCGGTGCTTGAGCACCTGCGCGCCGGTCGACCGCCTTGCGTAGGCGAATGCGCGACGTTCACGGTGCTCGGGCAGGATTTTTTCAAGGCCGTTCATCGCCGCCCTCGTTCCTGGTTGCCTCGCCGGCGTCCTCGAGTTCCTGACGGACCATCGACGCCACCCAAAGCAGGACTTTGCTGCGGCCCCCGTCGTCGAGAAAACTTGTCCCCTGCGGCGGCGCCTCGAAGCGGCACGCCATCGTTGGGTTCGTCTGAACTCGGTTGGCCGTGCTGTGCAGCGTAGTCCGACGATCTTTCGACGCCCTGCTGCCCTGTCAACTTTTCCTGCTGTTCACCGACCCAGTGCACGGCCGCCAACAACGCCCCAGGCGCGAACAAGACCCGGGCCAATCCAAGCCTCCCCGGCGGCATCCGATCGGTCCACTCGAGCGGCAGCCGCTGCCGACGCCCGTCGGGCAAGTCAACGTCGATGATAGGTTGCCCAAGCGACCGAAACGGCCCCCGGAACACCGATACCCGAGTACCGCACAACGGGTGAACAGGCAGGTAATCACCACCGTCCCTGGTACCAGGGATGGGGCCGATGGTGTATTGGGGTGGTTGGTTGTTCAACCTGCACGCGGCCCGCCGCATAGCCGCCGAGGACAAGGAAGGCCGGGAATCGCTGTGCCGATACATTCTGCGCCCGCCGGTTGCGAATCAGCGGCTGGGCTTTTTTTCGAGGGCAACGTGCACTTTACGTTCAAGCGACCCTGGTCCGATGGCACCACGTCCGTGTCGCTGGAGCCGCTGGCGCTGATAGCGCGGCTGGCCGCGATCGTGCCGCCGCCGAAACGGCATGTTGTGAGGTATTTCGGGGTGCTGTCATCGCACAGCAAACTGCGAGGCCAGGTCGTCCCGACCAGCGGGGAAGACGTGCTGGTGCCGGTCGAGGCGGCGGCACAGT
>JAYUUT010000167.1:0-5899 GCA_043754455.1 Myxococcales bacterium | reverse complement strand
TCTCCCGGCCGATTTCAAAGCCTCCCTCGCCAAATAGCCCCCACCCCCGCTACCACGGATTTGTGGCGACGTCAGGACGGGGGACGGCGAGGCGATACGGTGAAAGACCCGGCCGACAAGGGGTAGCCGCCCGGTCGGATATGACCCTCGCACCCTTTTGGGGACTAAGCAATTCCTGGAATCCCACCCTGAGCTCGCAGTAGAGGGGTTTGATCTGGTAAAGAAAATGCGAGCTCAAGTCTATGCCGAGGTACGAGAGGACTATAAAGAATTCCGCGAGCGGGCGGCCTATGGGCTGCGCGTCGAGCCGAAAGGCGCGGCGATCACTGGGAAGGCCGATCAACTGCCCTTATTGTGCGAGGGCCAGCGTTGGTCTCCAGTGATGGCCGGGGCTGATTGACTCGGATCTCGCATTTATGAGGTCCGCGGCGCTACTTTGTCGCCACGACCGAAATGTTCACGAACAGCAATTCATTGAATGACTGGTCCGAGACTCTAACGTGATAGATCTGTTTCGCATCGAGGGCCTTCTTGAGATCGTCCATATTGATACTCACGGGCGCGATTGCGTCGTTGTAGATTAGGTCACTGTCCGTTAGTTGAACCGTGAACCGGATGTCTCGATCGAGCGGAATACCCGTCCATGCAGGTCGACGTGAGAAGGTGGGTGTGTAGGTGTCCTTCATATACTCGGCCTCAGTGGCCAGTGGTTGCATGCCCCGCTGGATGCCCGGGCCGTCGATCCAGACGTCCCCGAAGGGATCGGGTGCCTGAAAACCAGCAAGGGCTGCGTTGGACAGAATGGCGATGACGTCGTTGTAGGAGTTCGGAGCCCCGAGCGCTGTGGTTATCGCGGCGATGTTGCTAGGCGAAACCATCACGTCGCTATCCCATGCTTTGCCGTCGCGTTTGGCGGGCCCGATGACCGCGCCCTCAAACGTGACCGTGACAAGCGTCTTCTGCGCAGGCATGGCATCCGGCGTCTTTCCTATATCTGCATCCGACGTCACGGCGTCCGGCGCCTTCGCTAGCCCGGCGTCGTCATGCGACCCGTCCGGGGCTGAGGTGCTGCTAAGATCCGCAGTGCCCCCTGTGTCCGTCGCTGCGACTTCCGACGTTGTTGCCAACCCCACGTCGGTGATGGCATCAACCGTCGCGTGGACGTCGAGCGGTTGGTCCTGCATGTTTGGACTATCAACAGACGTAGGGCCATCTGTGTCCGACGCGACACGTGCGGCCGAGTCTAGTCCGTGGCCGCCCTCTCCCACTGCACCCGCGGTCCCGGTCGAGCCGGTTGGTCCCGCCGATCCAGATTGACCGCCGGTCCCATCCTTGGTTGAGTTGAATTCTCGCCCGAGCAGGCCACCAGAACCAACGCACCGAACGCTACCAACCATCCACCAGACCATTTTTTCATTTTCGTCACTCCCGATGCCCATTTGATCTTGATCACTTCAAGGGAAGCCCATGATATCCCACGGCGTCGTCCAAATCGTTTTCCTTTCAATTTACCACCCCTGACTCGGTCTGGTCCAAAGTCTGCGTTTCCCGGTATCCCCTCGCTCGCTCGTCCTGGTTGAAGCTTGACCGTCGACGGGAACGCCCAAAGTTTCTGCGAAGCGACAAGCCTGAGCGGACCGCCGGCGGATGGAAGCCAGGCCCAAAACATGGGCATCGCCTGCTCGGGCGGCGAAAAGGATCCTGTGTCGGTCCCGATTATCCGCGCGCCCACGCAGTAACCCGTATTGGCTGGTTTTGCCGATTCCACGAGGCCTTCCGTAAACCCCTTAAACTGGTCGATATCGGTGCGATGCCCGAAAAATGGCGCCGCGGCGCGGGGCCGGGCCGGGCACGCCCTCTGTGGCGCCGCACGAGTCTGGGACAGGCTTACCAGGCGATCTATCAAATCCAATATCGAGACGTCATCGCGATCTGAAGCCAGTATAAACACCGATGATTGGTTAATGAACGGGTGATATGTAGGGGGGCGCATGACGACGAATTCAGCGCAGGCCGGTGATTCTGGCAGGACCTATTGTCAGGGAGGAGAAAGCTGACTCTGGGGGACGGTTTCCTTGAGCTGCGAAGGACTTGACCAGCCGAATTTCACGACAGCTTCACCGGCACGTTCGAAGTACTCAAGTTTGATGCTGTATGGCCGTCCTGCCGTAAGGGATATCGTTCCCGTCCTTTCCGTCCGATTCTTGTCAATCCAGGCGTCGATGACAAGGGTGCCATCGATCCACAGCTTGACTCCGTCGTCCGATTCGATCCCAAGCGTATATGTTTCAGAATAACGGGCCACGATGGATCCGGTCCATCGGACGGAGAAACCATCAAGGGGGATGGACGGATCTGGTGCGCCCATCCCCCATTCGAACGAAACGTTAGGATCGATGCGCGTCAGGGTTGGCGCCCCCGAAAGCGCCACGTTGCTGAAGTAGTCACCGCGAAGCCCTGAGCCTGGGACCGGAGGAACGACTTTCGCGCAGTTCTTCGAGCCAAGATCACATTGCAGGCCGACCTGACACGCCCAGGGCGTACTTACACCGCAACAGGGTTCGCCGACCCCGCCACATTTCAGGCAGGCCAGGCCCAGTCCCGTACAACTGGTTCCCGATGCCGTACATGTCTTGATCGCACCGCAACAGGCCTGGCCTTCTGCCCCGCATGAACCACCGCACGATCCGTTCTGTTCGCAGAGGCCCGGCAGCTCTCCACAGGCCGACCCAACCTGGACACAGGTCCGGGTGGTTCCCATGAGAACGCAACAGTTTGCGTCCTTGCAAATCTTGCCAGGGCAGCAGGGTTGACCCGGCAGGCCACACGGCAAGACCTGGCACACGCCAGCGTCGGTTGTATCCAAACAGATGTTGTCCTCCGCACAGTGGCTGGGCGAACCGATACATAGGCCGGTCTGGCATTCAGACCCCGTCACGCAGGCCGAACCGATGGCCGCCTTCTGAGGCGGGGCATCGACAGGCGACGCGGGGGCGTCCGCGGGAACATTCTCGGCAACATCCACGTCCGCATCCACCGGGACAATTGTCATGGTTGGCGCATCCACGATTGGGTCGGCCACGTCGGCCACGTCGGCCACGTCGGCCACGTCGCCTTGGACATCCGGAGCAACATCATTCACAACCGCAACCGGGGCATCAACACTGATATTGGACCCGTCGACGGATCGGGGCATCCCCGGTGAAACATCCACAATACGGATATCGATTTGACCTGAGGCCAGGTCAGATCCTGGTGGCAGGGTGTCACGGCTGATGACAGCCGCATCAAGCACCACAATCGCTGGATCAGCGGCATCGACTCTGATTTCCGGAATTGCAACTTGAATCGCAGTATCGGGGGGCGACAGAGGGATCGTATCGCGGGGCCCTGCGGCCTGAAAATCGGACCGAAGCGCAGAATCGATAAGGGGCTGGGCCGCATCGAGGCCCGAAAACGGCCCCACCGTGATCATGGGGGGCGATGGCGCCCGGCCTGCTTCGAAAGGCTGCACGTCCAAACCTGTGCGACGCGAGGCCCGGCAGATCCCACCCGCAGTGCATGTTCTGTCCGAAGCGGTGCCGCAGGGATCGCCCCGACACTCAGCGGCCAAAAACAGCTTGATCACAATTGACTTGCCCTCCTGCAAGGCAACGATTGCATCCTCGTGAACCACGGTCGTGGTCCCCTTCAGGGCGACTGCCGACACTTCGACGTCTTTGCCCGTATACGAACTTGCGGCAAGAATGCCCAGCCGAATCGGCAACGTGTACTGACCATTGACCAGCGAGAACGGTAGGCTTTGCGCTGCCGAACCCGGGGCCCTGATGTCTATTTTTATGTCGGTGATGTCCGCAGGAACCAGCAGGTTCGTGTTGACCTCCACCACCAGCATCGTGCGGCTTTTCTTGCAGCCGATGAGGCCGACACTGAAGGCCAGAATAACCAGGATGGATCGGATGGCGCCCATCGTCGATCGCAGGGGACCCTGCGACCCGTCCGGACTTTTTGTCATGGTCAAGCCCCTCATGCCTGCCTAGCAGTGACAGTTTCCCGAATCGCATTGGCAGAGCGAACATCGAGCGCCCTGACACGTGCCGGGCTGGGCGCCGTTCGTGCCGCGGCCGCAGGTAAAACAGCGGTTTGATGGGGAACCGCAGGCCGAGGAAACACAGCAGACACCGTCGGTGCAAAAACCGCTGTCGCACTGTTCGCCAGTGCCGCAGCCCATCCCGTTGGGCAGCTTCAGCATGCAGGCGCCTGCCACGCAGTACGCGCCCTGCGCACAGTCAGCGGTGGTGCTGCAAATGGTTCCGCAGGCGTTAGCGTTGCAGGTGTACGGGGCACAAGGCTGCGCGGTTGTGGGCCGACAAGATCCGGCTCCGTCACAGGTCCGGGCGGTTGCGACCGATCCCGCTGTACAGGACTGGGGCGAACAGATGGTTCCGACGGAGTAGATCTTACATCCGCCAACCCCGTCGCAGCTACCGTCGCGGCCACATCCGCTGGGTGGATCGACAGCGCAGACATTGCGAGGATCGGCCCCCGATGGGATCGGTCTGCAACTGCCCATCGATCCAGGAAGATTGCAGGCCACGCACAGGCTGGTGCAGGCGCTTTCACAGCAAATCCCATCCGCACAGAAGCCGCTTGCGCACTCAAATCCTACTTTGCACAGGTCACCGGGTCGGGCGGGCGTTGGGGCAACATCGATGGCCATCGGGCTATCCGGGGCGACATCCGGCGGTGGGTCCTTTCGTGGCGTCGCGTCGACACCCGGGCTCGGCAAAACGATCAGAGCCGTGTCAACCAGCGATGGCAAAGTGACCTGCGTATCCATTGCGCCCGGCGTGGGACCGTCAGGCGCGGGGAAATTGCGTGGCGGGGCATCGACAGCGGGCGGCGGCAGAGCGATTGCAGCAGCATCAGGCATCCGCGGCGTGGGGGCCTGCGCGTCGACCGCACTCAATAGGGGGACCGAATTCTCAGCCTGTCTTTTTGGGTCAAAGGGCGGAAGATCGACGTACGCTCTGAGCCTAGACCTGCATGACCCACCGTTGCTGCAGGTTTGTTCAGGCCGACAGGCAACCATCCGACACTCGCGTGCCAGGTAGAGCCGGAGCAACACGGATCGGCCCTCCACGAAAGCCACAACGGCGTCCTCGGCGAGGACTATCTCGTCGCCTCGGTACCCAATGGCTGAAATCTCAAGTTCAGCCCCGCGCGGGTCGTCCACAGCGATCAGGCCCGCACGTACGGGCAACGTATACGCGCCCAGCAGCGAAAAAGGAATCTTCTGACGGACCATCCCCGCCTTCTTCACGACGATCTCGATTTTGGTCAATTCAGCGGGAACGGTCAGGTTTGTTCCCACCTCGACGACCAGCATGGTACGGCCGTCGCCCTTACATCCCAGTGCCGCGAGCGCGGCCACAACCCCGATGACGCGAACGAGGTGCGTGTTCATCAGCGCACGGGAGCGCAAGCGTCCACGCCAGCACCGCAAGATGTGGTCCGGCCCCCGCCGGATGACAAAGCGACCACGCTCACAATGACCCCGGTTAAAACAGCAGCCGTAGCCGGCCAGAACCACCAGCGTTGATAGACTGGCGACACGACAGGGGATGGCGACGATTTTCTGGCGTCAGGGGCCGTTCCGGTGTCCGGTTGGACCAGGGTTTGCGACGAAGGCTCTATCGGAAAGGTCACTAAGGCCGGTGCGCTTTTTCGAGGGAACAGGGTATCTGACGGCGGCGGCGACTGCGATGGCGGCGTCGTTTTGGTTTCCGCCAGGCTTTGCTCCAAATCGGCAACCCGCCGCTGGACCAGGTCGCGATTCCGAACGTCCGCGGGGGCCGTGCGCAAGTACGATTTGTACGCGGTCAAGGCCTTGTCTGGC
>JAYUUT010000166.1:0-5744 GCA_043754455.1 Myxococcales bacterium | reverse complement strand
TTCTTTGCCATCGCCCAGCTTGGTGGGGTCGTTGAAATCCGGCATGTCGGACAGTTTGTTGGCCAGCGCCAGGGGCCCCAGGATCTTCTTGTTGATCTGATCGCCGATATCGCTCTTCCCTTTCAGGGCCACCATGTCGCTGAAACTGGCGCCCTTGGGGATCGTGATCGGGGCGTACGGCTGCCCCGCGTATTTGTCGCTGACGTATTTCACGAACAGCAACACCAACACATAATCCTTGTACTGGCTGGCATCCATGCCACCGCGCAGCTCGTCGCAGCTTTGCCACAGCGACGAATACAGTTCTGATTTCTTCAAGGCCATGGCGATCCTTTAGGCGGGCGGTTCAGGCGCAGGCCGACTGACCGGGAGGGGATCGGTTGGCACGCCCCGGCATTGTCGCATAGACCCAGGAATTCGGCGCGCCGCCCTAACGAATCGGCAGGAAAATGGGCATCGCCCGGACTGGCCGCCTCGTAGGCGCCGATGCTGGCGGTGTCAGTCCTCGAAATCGTCGTTGGACGTGGGAACCTTGGTCCGATCGATGATTTTCTTGAAACGCGTGACCCATGCGGCGCGGCATCGCCGATCCGCGGCGGCCAGGGCCACCTCCGCTCGATCCACAGGGAGAACGCTGTCAGGCTTCGCCCCTTCACGATCGTATCAACAGCCGAGACGCCAGGCCATCGCGAACCGTGTTCAACCAGGTCGGCCCCACAAGGACCCGCGTGGGCGTAAGCCATTGTCGATGATATGGTCGGGTTTTGTCAGGCGAACGACGCTGGCCTGTTCGGACGAGAACACATTTTTCCGTCGCCCACGCAAGGAATTCACGCATTTTGGCCAGATGTTTGTGAAACCGTTCGATGAACAGGGGATAGTTGCCCTCCGAATCGTGAATGGCCAAATGAACGTGGCTCGACATTGCGAATGCAACAGGACGTCAACCCGATGGACCTGTGCGGCCTCGGCCAGCCTCTGCGAAAGAGCCGTTGAAACTTCGATCCTATGTTCCCCACGAAAAGAGTTCCAGTGATGTCCAAACGGCGACCTGCCGCTCTGTGGGCAGCCGTTGGTCTGTGCACCATCATAGCGTTGACGGCGGCTCTGCTGCTCAGGGGTGATCGTCGGCTCGGAGGGAAGCCCCGTAACGTCGATGGCGGCGTCCCGTCGTTTTCGCCAGACGAGGTGACTGTCCCACGCGGTGGTCCCGGCTCAATCACAGGCCAGGTGCTCACGGATGCTGGCAACCCGCTCGCGAAAGCCATTGTTAGTGTGTGCGACGCCGGGTTGGCTTCGTCCACTGCGACCGTTAAGTGTTCGCGAACAGTCGCCAACAATCGGGGAGCGTTTTCCGCCGACGTGCCAAGGGGTCGAGCTTACATCCTCACGGCCTTTCAAGGGCGCTGGGTGACCGATGAATCTACGCTCGTCGACCTAACCATCGCCAGCACCCCGGCACGGTCTGTCACCTTGGTGGCGTACGCAAGGGGCTTCTTGGTGCGCGGCAACGTTCGCGACTACAGGGCAGGGGTCGTCGAGGGTGCGAGTGTCGCGGTTCTGACGGCCGATGGCGCAAACACCACCGCTCGGGGAATCGCCACGACGGATGAACACGGTGAATTCGAACTGACGCTCGCTCCGGGTCCGTATTTGCTGACAGTATCGGCCTCGGGCTATGCGCGCGTTTTTCAGGTCCTCGACCTACAAGCAGACGCGACCCTCGCAATAACGCTGCGTCCGTGGTCCGTAGTCGAAGGCACGGTCGTGACTGAAGGCCCCAAAGGCGAAATCGCCGCGGGCGCGAACGTGACACTGGTGCGCAAGCTGGCCCCGGCCAGCCTGAACGACGAAGTCCGAGCGGACGACCGCGGACACTTCAGGTTTGAGCAGCTCTCCGGTGGTACGTACTTTTTGAATGCTCGACTAGGTGAGTGGACTGGTCGTCTCGACGGCCCGCTCACGCTGCCCGACGGTGGACGGACCGAGGGCGTCGTTATAAAGCTGCGAAGAGGCGTCATCGTCGGAGGCAAGGTTCGCGCAACGTCGAGCATTAGCTTGGCTGGCGTGACGATTTCCCTGACCCACTCGACAGGGACACGCGTCCTGGAGAACACTGACAGCGCGGGACGTTTTAGTTTTCGCGGCGTGGCGTCAGGAATGTATCGTCTCGCGGCGACCCGGGCGGATCTCGCGCCGGCATCTCGCGACCTGAGCGTCGGAACCCAGGAAGTCTCCGATGCCGATATTTGGGTGGCTGCCACTGCAAAGCTGGTAGGCCAGGTCATGTCCCAAGACGGCACCCCGGTGGCAGGGACGCGGGTGATCGTCAACGCCTTGAGTGCGCAGGGCAGCACCTTGCAGAAAGCTCTGAAAACGGCAATCAGCGACACCAGCGGTCGATTCTGGATTGATTCGCTCGTTCCGGGCCGAGCTACGGTGGTCGCGTCCCATCCACACCATGGATCGTCTTCCGAAAAGCAGATGGTACTGCGTTCCGGAGAAAATACCCCCGTGGTTCTTCAGCTCAGTGCGCGTGCGCGGATCACGGGAACCGTGTCATGGACTGATGGAGCGCCAGCCGAGGGAGCCACCATCATCCTCTTGCAGCGACCCGCCCCGGCCTTCGCCGTTGCGGCAAGCGACGGAACACACGAGGTGGGGCCTGTCCAGCCTGGGACGGTCGAGCTTGCGGTTTCCGGCAGTGGTGGTGTGGCAGCTGCTGTCTTTATGCTGCAGGCCAAGGGCGCCCTTGCATCCAACCGCACGTCTTTCAAGGTTGACCAGGTCCGCGATTACCCACACGTCGACTTTCGGATCGAACGGGAAAACGGCCGGATTGGTGGCGTGGTCGTCGATGAGCATGGCCAACCAATCCCGGGTGCACAGGTAGGATCGGTGGCCGAGGATCTCGATCCGTCGAGTCGGGACGTGGCCCGCGCCACCGGATTTGGATCCGTGACTGCTGATTCGGAAGGGAAGTTCGTGATCGAACGGCTGCATGGCGGCCGCTACACCCTATGGGCACGCCATGAGAAGTTTACCCCAACCAAGCGCAGCGGCGTAAGCCTGGGGGAAGATGTGCGTCTCAGCATGAATGCAGGCGGGGGAATTAAGATTCGAACGCGCTTCCCGGACGGCAATCCGGCGCCGGCCGAATGTCTGGTATTCCCCTCCACGCAGGCTTTAGCGCCGCCAACCGCCCACGGAATTCAAACCACGGACTCGCGACAGGCCGAGGTTTGGCCCGAATCGATGGTCGACGTGGCCGGCTTGGCTCCTGGCACATACGCCGTCTGGGCTGCCACGCCGGACGGCCGCGTTGCCTTCACACCTAAGATCGAAGTTTCACAGACAGGTCCCGCGCCCGTGGTTGAGCTTGCGATGAGGGAGGGCCGCACGCTCCGAGGCCGCGTTGCCACGTACCCAAGCGATGAGCCGATCGCGGGCGCCCAAGTGGACGTACTTACGCCTGTTGGTCCCCGGCGAACAACGACTTCCGAAGGCGGAACCTTTGCCTTGGATGGGTTGCCGCTCGCGGGACAGGCGACTGTGTACTTCACCAGCGCGCTCGAAGATTTCATCTCCGAGCGTCGGACTATTGCGCTGGACGGAGCGGGTCCTCTTGATCTCGCAACGGCCCTCCTCGTCCCGGCAGAGCGCCGTCGGCAGGCCGGGCCCACGGGCATTGACTTGGGCTTGGCGGATGGAATCCCTGTGATCACTTACGTTCGTCCCAACTCTGTCGCTGCCGAGTCAGGAATGCAGCCGGGGATGCGCGTGCTGGCTGTGGACGGGCACTCAACCGCTGGTCTCGGGGGCAACGGGGTGCATTTCGCCGCGTTCGGCCCGCGCGGATCTCTCGCCCGAATGGAGGTAGCGGGCACCCCCAAAAGCAGAACCGTGGTATTGCAACGCGGAGGATCCCGTTGACTTTCATGGCCCCTGCATCGGACGTGGATCAAAACGCCGGGCCTGCAAGCGAAGCGCTCAAGGTTGAGAATCTGAACAAGACGTTTCGCGCGCGCCCTGTTCTTCGGGATCTCAGTTTTCGCGTCACCCCGGGGGAAGCACTGGGCGTGGTCGGGCCGAACGGCTCGGGCAAGTCCACTCTGCTGAGGATTCTGGTGGGACTTGGCGCCCCGGACACAGGGAAGGTCATCTTGCTCGGACGTGAGGTGGCCTTGCTCAACAAAACCCCCACCGCCCTGGCGCAGGTATCCGTAGTGCTCGGCCACCATGGTCTTTACGAACACCTGACCGCGCTTGAGAATCTGACTTTTTTTGGGACATTGGCGGGCATGTTGCCGAAACAAGTGCAAGCCGCGTCCCTTGCCCTACTGGATGAGATTGGCCTTGCCGCGTTCGCAGCGGAGCGCCCCCTTCGGTGGTCTAAAGGCATGCGACAGAGGCTCGTACTCGCGCGCGCATTTCTTCGTCCACCCAAGGTGGTCGTCATGGATGAACCCTCGGACGCGCTCGACAAAGAGGCCGTGCAAATGCTGCGCCTTCGGTTCGCCGCCGTTCTTAAGGCTGGCGGTATCGTGGTCGTTGCCAGCCATGATCTGGCTTTTCTCGACGGGATCTGCAATCGCCTGCTTGTTCTGAGGAACGGGCATTGGATGGAGGCCTGCGCGCAATCAAGACAAACCAACGAGCCACAAGTTCTTCGTGTTGTAGGCGATGAGCTCACCGCTTCAGCGCTGCAGTCTTTGTTGCGGGAGCAGGTCGTGACAAGTGTTCATGCTGATAGCGACGGGTACGTCGTGTCGGTCCTCGCCCAGAACGTCGATCGCATCATCCCGGCTGTAATCGCGCGAGGCGGGAAAGTATCGGAACTCAGGCCCGTCGACTCCCTTCTTGATATCGCCTACGCCCAATCCCTCCGCCAACTGGAACTCAAGGACAGCTTCTGATGGGCATCAATAGGGTTGTGTTGCGCAACGACTTGGCATTCACATTCAGCGACGCAAACGCGCGGTCAGCGGGTGTGGTGCTCCCTATCCTGCTCCTAGCCACAGCCGCAATCATGCCCACCAACAGCGTGGCTAAGGCGGTTGCCTTTTTTGGGACTATGCTCCCGGTCATGAGCGCGATCCCCCTCGCCGCCCGTGCACTTCCGCAAGAACGCGAGGCAAACACTTTCGACTATCTTCTGTCCGCACCAATCAAGCCGACACAGTTGCTTTTCGCAAAGCTGCTTTTTCCCTTTATCACCGGCCTCACGACATCGTGGCTTGGCTATGCCCTGCATCTGATGATTCAAGGATCTTCTGTCGGCTCGCCCCCAAAGGCTGTTGCATTTCAGACGTTGGCTGTCGCGATTACAGGAGCCGCGACGACTCTCACGGCGGCACTGTTTGGGATGTACATCGGCGTCCGCGCGCGGAGCCCCCGGTCAGCGGTCCAACCGGCGTTGCTCGTCGGACTAGCCGCATCAAGCGCGCTTGCGCTGGCCGAACTATGGCTGCGAACCCCTGTCCGTTTGATCGCAGGCATGCTCGGGGCGCTGCTGCCGTGCGCATTGTTACTCTCGGTCCTGCTGTCCCGTGTAACGCGGGAAGCACTCGGGTCCGTTTGACCGGCGTAGTGACGCTACTTTTGTTCCGCGTTATGTCCAAAAAAACCATCGCGGTGGAATTTTCGCAGAAATCGAGGGCAATCGACAGCTTCAATCCACAGCAAACTCATGGGAATTTAGCCGTCGCCAATGCTTCCTTTGAGTTTCCAGTTTCTCGTCGCCA
>JAYUUT010000165.1:0-5709 GCA_043754455.1 Myxococcales bacterium | reverse complement strand
ACGACCAATAGCCGTAGCTATTGCGAGGAGGAGCAACGCTGCGCTCGGCCCGGATCGTCGGCCGGACTTGACGCTATTTCGAAGACGGTGCACTAGTATTTGAACCGGAAGCCCAAACGGAACAGCGTCGTGCTCTGGCGGGCCGAGGTTTGGCCGAAGCGCGGCCCGTCTTCTGTTACAACCCCGGTCGTCTCGCGCAAGTTGAACACGTTAATGACGTCGACAAAAAACTCGGTTTGCGTCCCGGTCAGTGGCTTCAAGTTCGCCCGGATCGATACATTGAACTGAGTCGTGTCGGGCATACGCAGCGGCCGGTCATCCTTCGGATCGTTGATATCATTCCCAGGGTTCAGCCCCACCCTGGCACGAAGGTCGTCACGACCACCCGTCTGCACGTTGTAGAAATATTTAGTGTAAGGGTATCCAGACGTGTACCGATACACCATGCCGAAGGTCAACCATTTGGTGGCCTGATAGTTGCCAGTAACCCGCACGTTGTGCCGAGCATCATCTGGTAGGTCACCGTAAAGAAACTGATCGCGTGGCGGAATCGATCCAAGGCCATAACCGCTGTTGGTGTCGAAAGCGTTCCCGGTCAGATGGCTCCATGTGTAGGCAGCGTTGACCTTGAACACACCATCGCGCTTGTGGACGTTCAGCGTGACACCCTTATAGATGCGTTCAGCATTTTCCGGGGTGCCAAGGTCGGTCACAATTTGGGCGACTCCGTTTCGGTAGGGCGACGTGCGGTCCAGTTCCGATCCCGAGTTGTTCCATACGCGGTTGGTTTCGCGGTTGGTATAAGGAGTTGTGAACAGGCGGTAGATGAAATCCCCGCCCACCCCCACGCCCTGTATGATCTCACGTTCGGCACCCACCGTGTATTCCCAGGTTCGGGGAAGCTTCAACTTTTCACGGCAGTCATTCCCGTAAATATCGACGCCTTGCTTCCCACAGGGCAGCCCAAAAGTGTTATTCCCTTTTCCACCCGAGAAAGTGCACGAGTCCGCATAAGATTTTGTTGCTTCAACCCAGTTGCAATCCCGACTTACGCGATCTCCCAATGAAAACCGCGCCAATCGACCAGAATCCGGGTCCACATAACTGTTGAAACTGGCTCGCAGGGCGGTTCGCCCGTCGTGGGTCAAGTCGTACGCCGTCGACAAATGTTGGGTCAGGGCCTTATCATCCGTAACCCGCTCTCCCGCGCTGTTCTCTGAAAAAGCCCAGACAAACGCGACGCCAGGGTTCAACGTTAGGTACCTGGTGGCCCGAATCGAATCCGTCAAAGGCGTTACGACTTTCGTCCCCGTGCCGGTCCGAAGGAACCATCCGTACCGCTGGGGCTGCAACCGCGGATCGTTGGAAAAATACTCAACCTGCCGGGCGTTTACAGAACCGTTCCAATAGATGATTTTGTCGCCGGGTGTCGAATCCGCTATCTCCTCGGTCGTCGAGAAGTACCGGGGGGCCAGTTTGATGTTGTGGGAACCTAAGTTTTTCGTGGTGGCAAAATATTCTAGTTGCCCCGCCAGCTCGACCGACTTTTTAACGATCTGCTGGTGGATACTGTAGTTGCCAAGAAAAATTGTTTGAGGAAAGGTCTGCACGATGGCCGGAGTGTGATCGCAGCTATCAGGATTTAGTCGACAACTTTCTGGGGCGGTTTCTTCCCAGAAGCGGGTAAGCGCTCCCTTTAGGGTTAGCACCAGGTCGTTGCGGGGCGCTGATTCCCAGGTCAAACCGGAGAACCCATCGAAATGGTCAAACTTGCTCTGGGCATCGCGATCCACGTTCAGCCCATCGCCAAGATTCTTTGCAAAATCCCGATTAATGATAGTGAAACTTTGCAGTTTGTTACGCGGCGTCATCTGCCAAGTTAGCTTCAAGGTGCCGCGGACGTTGCCGTACGAAAGTCGCGGCGGCTGGGAAAAGAACCCCGTAGGGTCGGATTCGCGTGCGTTGACCTCGCTGCGGGATTCGATGTTCACGAAGAACCACAAACGATCCTTGATAATCGGCCCAGACAGGGTCGGGTTAAGAGCGATACGCCACCCCCGCTGTTCGGATTCGCCTTCGTCTCGGAAGGGTTTGAAAACGGAGTCTTCCCAGAACCCATTGACATCGATTTCGTACTTGTTTGATCCAGATTTTGTCACCATCGTGATAACGCCTCCGGGCGACGTTGCCCCGTCAGCCCCGACACCTGCCGTCTGCACTTCCATCGCCGCCAACGATTTGAAGGTCGTTTTCTGCCCGTTCATGAAAAATCCGTCGACCATAAACGCATTCTGTTCCGAAGTACCCCCCCGGATGCGCGCACTGCGGTTGCTGATCGATCGGCTTCCCGCTACGTTGTTGCCAACAAAGTGTTCGACAGAGGTTCGGGTTTCCAGCGGCAAGTTGTCCATGAACTCTTCGTCATAGACTTCCTTGACGACCGCTGACGTGGTGCTGACGATGGGCGCCTTTTCGACGACCTTCACCTCCTCCACCGCGGACGTTTCGATCTCCATGATGATCGTCGCTTCGGCGGATACGTTGACGCCAACGCGAATGTCGCGCTGGTTGATCGTCTTCATTTTTGGCGCTGACGCCACAATTTCAAACGTCCCCGGCAACAAGCCCTTAAACCGGAACGCACCCTCGTCGTCGGAATACGTCGTTTTGTTGCCGCCGATCTGGGTCGAGGATTTCGCGACAACCTTCACGCCCTTGATCGGCATGCTGTTTTGGTCAATGACAAACCCGACGATGCTGCCGGTTTCACCGCCCTGCGCGAACGCGGATCTGGGCGACAAAACGACGAAAACAGACGCCGCGACGAACGTGGTTAATAGACCCAAAAATGCCCCTACTGAGTACCTCATGACGACTCCGTTCACATCTCCGGATCCAATTTCTTAGAAATTGCCAGAGGGATAGGGACGGGATAGGGACAGCCGGGGCCGATTTTCTCACCGAGTCTGACGATAATGAAAACAAGCGTGCGGGAGCAGATGATTTGGGAGGGATCAGCGGTGAAGGTGGCGAGTGCACCGTCTGGGAGTCGGCCAGGCGAAATGCGTCGCGCTATACGTTCTTGGTTTTTGTCTGGTGAATGCGATGAACGGGTGTGTTAGTCCTTAAGACAGCGCACTGAGAACCCGCTCCGTTTGTTTTCTTCTCCCCGGTAAAGTCCCGCCGAGCCCCCATCGATGTACGCGAACAAAGCGTTGGTTGTCCCTAGTTCATTGGCTGTCCACCACAAGCCCGTATAACCCAGGACGTCGAAGGTCCCTGCGGGATTGTGAATCGGCCGACCTACGAAGCGGAGCCCCCCGGGGAGCGCCGCAAAGCCAGTCACACCGGGGTTTTGAATCCAGCGACTAAGGCCCGTGTCCTTCAGCCGCCCCCCCGCGACGGCCCCGCCACCCAGAAAATCTTCAAGTTTGGTCCAATCGGCCTGGGTCGGTACATGCCAGTCAGCGGGGCAAAGCTGGCGCTGATCCTTCACAGCGAACCAGTTGTACAGGGCCCCGTAGGTGGCCTTGTTCGCCGTCGCGTCGTTGTTGTACCAGCTATATGCTCCCGCACTGGCAGAGAGCCAGGACTTCGCGTCGGGAAGGTGGGATATGGCGTTGCCGTTTCGATACTTGGTCGTTCGAAGATTTTCAGCCAACCAGGTCTGCGATCCAATTCTTACAACCCTGTACTCATTCCCATCAACATCCCGTGCGTTCGCCCCGTCCTTGGGCCGGTCCTTCATGCATCGGACCGAGAACCCATCCTTTTGCGGGTGTGAGGCCCGAAGCGCCGCCCCGTTGCCTTTGTGCAGCTCGTAAGTCCAGGCTTTTTGCCTCGAACTCTCCGTGGAAGTCCAGAAATAGCTCAGGTAGTCAAGGTCGTAGAAGAGGCCATCCCCACCATGACGATCGCCCGAGGGCATCGCCCGGAATCCGCTTTCGTTCGAGGCGTAAAGGTTTCGGGTCCAGTGAGCGGTTCCCGTCTCCTTCATTTTGCCGCCGGCTACATCGCCGCCGCCCAGGAGAGTGACCAATGCCAGAAAGTCACCATCACTGGGAATGCGCCAGCCCAATGGGCACATTTTTCGAGGGTCGGCAACCGCAGCCCAGTTGTACAAGGGCCCATAGGGCGCCTTTAACGATTCGTCATTGTTGTACCAAGAGTAGGCACCAGCATCGGTTGTCCCCCAGATATTGCTGTCGGTGACCTTGGGTATTGTGCTTCCGTCGCTGTATTTTGTTGTTCTCAGATTTTCTCCCATCCAAATCTGCTCGCCAATCACCACGGTGCTATAAAGGTTGCCGTCAGCATCTTTCACTGACTTGAGGTTGCCTTCCGTCTTGACCGCCCCGGGGGCCGAAACTGCGACCCCATCCCAAACACACAGAAACATGAGAGTAAGGAACCAGTTTTTAAGTGACATTCGCGCTTAGAACACGATTCACAATGAGCGTCTAGCCGAAAGCGATATCAAGAAATGATAAGTGGAACAGGACTACCAGTTCCCGTTCCAAAAATATCGACTCAGGCCCCGAGCCAGTCAAAGGGACTTCTCGGCCTTTGAGTTATAAGAAGTAAATTGAGGAGAAAGTGATGTCGTGTCTTTTCATCGCCGCCCTGCTGGTTTCTGGGGTTTTCGCGCAGGACAAGGGGGCCTGGACCGATCCGGCGGATCCGTCGCTACCCGCGGACTTTCGGCTCCAAGGCGAATACGCAGGGGGAAAATTCGGCGCGCAGTTGATCGCGCTCGGCGGTGGGCAGATGCACGCCGTGATCTACCCAGGAGGCCTGCCAGGCGCAGGCTGGAACGGGGCGGCGAAGATCCTCCTTGCGGGGAGACTCGACGGCGATCGCGCGGTCCTCGCTCCGGCGGCAGGTGAACGGAAGTATCTTGCACAAAAGCCCGAAGAGTTCTCGGCGACCCGGATGTTTTCTCCCGAGGTCCCGAATGCTTGGAATGGGGTTGCGGCCTTCGGGAGGCTCACGCTCACGACCGACAGTGGCAAGGTATTAAAATTTGCGAAGGTCGTGCGAAGAGGGCCCTCAATGGGCGCCGCGCCACCCACCGGTGCCGTCGTGCTTTTTGACGGCAAAAACATCGAGGCTTGGACGGGCGGCCGGCTCGACGCTAGGACGCACCTGCTCAATACGGACGGCAAGGACGTCGTCACGAAACGGAAGTTTTCGAACTACACGATGCACCTAGAATTCATGCTGCCCTACAGACCCGACGAGCGCGGCCAAGGACGCGGGAACAGCGGCTTTTATCAGGTCGACCTTTACGAGCTGCAGATCCTTGACTCGTTTGGCCTCGACGGGGTCAATAACGAATGCGGCGCCTTCTATACCAAGGCCGCACCCAGAATGAACCTGTGCCTAGCGCCCCTGCAGTGGCAGGTATACGACGTCGACTTCACGAACGCAGTGCAGGGGGCGGACGGGAAGAAGGCGAAGAACGCCAGAGCCACCGTGAGACACAACGGCGTCCTGATCCATGAGGGACAGGAGATTCCGGGCCCGACGGGCGGGAACCGGAACGAACCCGAGGGAACCCCCGGCCCGATCAAGCTTCAGGGCCACGGCAACCCGCTTCAATTCAGAAACATCTGGTTAGTGGAGAAGTAGGGGTTTCAACCAATTCACTACACGGGGCTGCGGGACGTAATCAGACACCCACCTAGTGCACCGTCTTCGAAATAGCGT
>JAYUUT010000164.1:0-5007 GCA_043754455.1 Myxococcales bacterium | reverse complement strand
CCAAAAACCTCCGCAGGCCAGGGGGCGGGTGGGGCCTTTGCTGCCCCAGCAACGTCGCCGGTTGGTCCCGTTCCCACTCCCACCCCAACACCCCCAATCGACGCACGAAATGCCGTTGCGCAGCCCAACAACCCTAAAGACAATCCTGACGCCGCGCCCCCGGTTATCCCCCCGCCCCCAGTTGCCAAAGACGGCCCCAGGGCGGTGGCCGATGCGGGAAGGATCGATACACGCAGCCCGGTTGGCGACACGAGTGCCGCCGATTCCAGTGGCGTCGCAAACCTGGGAAAGTCCCCACCCCAGCAACAGCCGGCCGGGACCGATCCGGTATCAATTCTGTTCATTGGCAACAGCTACACCTATGTCAACGATCTGAACCTGGTCCTGACCCAATTGGCCGCCTCAAAACGGATCTTGGACACTGAACGGGAGACGCCAGGTGGGCAGTCCCTGCAGGGGCATTATGGCGATGGCACGGGCGCCGGACCGACCGCCATCAAGAAGCGGAAATGGGATTTCGTGGTGCTGCAGGAACAGAGCATGACGCCTGTTGGCAATAGGGGCGCATTTCTTAAATACGCCGCCCTTCTGGATAAGATGGTGGATGAACGAGGCGCGCAGACGGTCTTCTACGGAACCTGGTCGCAAAAATCCGCTCTTGCGGATCAGCCGAAATTCGACGACGCCTACCGGACAGCGGCCCGGGCCGCCGAGGCCTACCTGTCGCCTGTTGGCGCTGCCTGGGCGCGGGTACGCAGCGAACGACCCGACCTAGAATTGTTTGCTGATGACGGATCACACCCGTCGTATGCGGGCACTTACCTAGGGGCTTGTGTCTTTTATGGCGTGATCCTTGGGACATCCCCCGTAGGGGCCCCCGCCTTGAAGATGTCCCCGGCGGATGCTGCCTATCTACAGAAAACAGCCGCGCAGACGCTGTCAACGTTCAATTTCTAGGACCCGGGCAACGCAGGCCGATCGCGCAGCCGTTGACGCCGGGGGGTTGGTGACAGATAACCATCTGGATGAAAATCTGCCTGATTGTCGCAGTCCTGTGTGCATCCGCCCTAGCCGCCCAACCCATCACCTGGGCCGACACAACGTCTGACTCGGCCCGCAAGGAAGCCCGCGAACGGTTCGATCGGGGGCTGCAATTGTTCAATGACGGTGACAACACCGGCGCACTGGCTGAATTCAAACGCGCCTACGATTTGATTCCGAACAAGATCCTGCTGCTGAACATTGGCCTCGTGTACGCGGCTATGGGGCGGCCTGTTGAATCAGTCAGCGCTTTGGATAAGTTGCTGGCCGATACGAAAGATTTGGACGCCACACGCGTGCAAAAGGCCCGCAGCACGCGCGATCTTCAGTCACGCCGGGTGGGCATGTTGCGGATCACCACTAACGTTCCAGCCTCGATTGAAATCGACGGCCTTCAGGTGGCCCAGACGCCCCAGGCAGAACCGCTGCGGGTGGCGGGGGGCACACATGTTGTGTCGGCGGTGGCGGCGGGGCATTTGCCGCTGCGCCGGGAGGTAAGCGTTGCGGGGGGCGCTACCGAATCGCTCACCCTGGATCTGTCGCCTTCGGAATCGAGGCTGGCCCACATCACCGTGCGATCCGCGACGCCGGGGGCAGATGTGGTTTTGGACGGCCAGGTGGTGGGACGCACCCCCTTGCCCGCATCCCTGTCTGTGGCTGCTGCCGCCCACGTTGTGGAACTGCGCCGCAGGGGATTCATGGCACGCAAGCAGGACATCGTCCTGGGCGATGGGGCGCAAGGCGACATCGTGTTTGATTTGCAGGAAGACAGCCAGGCACCCGCGTCTGATTTCGGGCGGTTGGTGTTGCAGCCCAGCGAAGGCGAGGTTGAGCTAACCGTCAACGGCAAGCCCTTAGGCGTCTACCGGGACAGCGTTCGTTTGCCCGTTGGCCCCCACACCCTGCGCATCGAACGGGCCGGATTCGATCCTGTGGATCGGGCGGTTGAGATTTCCGCCGTTGCCGAATCCCATGTGAAGATCACGCTGCGGCCCACCCCTGAAACCCGCAGCACGTTCGTGGACAGCACCCGCGCGCGCCGCAGGTGGGCCATGGTATCCCTTATCGGGGGCGTGGTTATTGCGGGCACATCTGTGGCGCTTTTTATCACCAACCAATCCGCCTTGGACGACGCTTCGAAGTCTCGGGCCCGTATCGACGATTCCTTCGCAGCCGGTGCCGCGTGCGACGTGGGAGGTAGCGGCGATCACCTTAAGTGCGATACCGACCGGAGCACGGCTTATGACAAGGTTAACAGTCTCGATCTGCGAAAGAGCCTAAGCATGATTGGCATTGGTGTCGGCGCGGTCGTTGTGGGCCTAGGAGCGTATCTGCTAGCGACCGGCGATGACCCCGCCAAATACGATCGGGCGCCAACCGACCTTTCGTTTGCCCCGACGGGCTGGGCAACCGCCACCGGGGGCGGGGCGGGATTTGTCGTCGGGTGGCACTAGGGAATAGCGGCCTCCGATTTCCTTCGAAGGCCGCCGCTCAGAGCGGCTTTACGGAGATTCCCAAATCACTGCCCAAGGCAAGTTGGCTCCCATCGGGGCTGACCGCAAAGGGGACAGGTTTTCGTGTGACCGCGACGATGGTGTCTAAGCCCGTTCGAAGGTCAGTACGGTGCAGGCGTGACGTGCACAAAGCGTCGCTAAAGCCCACGCAGGTGTAGGACCAGAAAAACGCCGTGGCGTGATCACGCAGCAGAGAGAATACCACGTCAGGCCGCGCCAGAATCGCGATCCAGGGCGCGGGCGCACCTCGCACCGAAGGCAGGCCACCTTTTGCGTCGAGCAAAGCCGTGATCCCTTGGGTGGAAAGGTTGATGTGAACGAGGCGATCCTCAGTTAGTGAGAGGACCTGAGGTCCGTCCACGTCCCAGAATACCTGGTCGATGACATCGAAACCTTTCGGGAAAGTGCCGATTTCCTCTTCTCGGCCGGAAAGATTTACGATGACGTACGTCGCGGTTAGTTTCGGGCCCCCGTCAACGGTTCGCCTTTCACGAACCACAAGGATGCGATCGGCCTGTGGGGCCCAGGCCAGGGGGCGCCCGATGGTCAGAAAACTCGTGGTGTTTGTCACCGTGTCCCGAACCATGGTCGCCTCTGATCCCTCGGTTTGCCCCGGCATATATACCAAGAACGCACGGCCATCGGGCGAAGGGACCGTGTTCTGCGAGGATACGCCGAGGGCGGTAAGATTGCCTGTGACCGTGTCGGTCGGCACCGTGATGATTGCAAATTCGGGCCAGCTTCTGTTGTTGCTAGGAAAGGTAACTTTGTCGCTAGGGATACGCGCGAGAAACTTTCCTTGAGAAACAGGGACGAGCGGGCCAACGAAGGCACCGCGACTGAGCAACGTTTCCCTGCCTGTCGTCAGGTCAAACGCACCCACCTGAGTTGCCCAGGGCTCGCTTTGGACATTGGATGTCGGTGCGGATGGCAAAAGGCGCCCATCCGAGTGGATTGAGCCGCGCGTATAGAAAATTCGACCGCCAGCCCAGGTGATGGCGCGGGTGTCCTGTGCGTCGGGAACGACGATGGCACCAACGTCGGGGGCAGCAAGTCCCTCCGGGCACCGGGCGAACCAAATGCGCTCCAGGTCGTCGCCTTGCTGAACTTTCTCGGGCTTCAATTTTGAACTCTCGGGCACCGGCGTATACGTCGGATGTCCTCCAGACCCACAACCGCGACGAAACAATTGCCAGCCCGGTTCCAGTTCTAACGTGTCCCCCCCCGAACCAAAGGCAGCAATGGTGATCGAGCTTAAGCCAGGGTTGAAGGCCAATACGTGATCGAGGACCGCCCGATCGGCATCGACAACGGCAAAAAAAGGAACATGGGTAACCCCACCTGGCGTGTCGGTGCGGTAGGTGTCGGCCGCGTCCAATGTTGTTCGTTCGATCGTCTCAATGGCATACCGTCGATCGTTCTTAGTCAACCGAGGCCCGTCCAAAGTCCTGGCAAACACAGGGGCAGGACGGCCGGGACCAAGAACCGATCCCGGGCCAATGTATAGGTTCCTCTCGTTTAAAAGAGCCAGTCGCACCGGCACGGCTTCGTCCCGAGGGTCGATCCTCCCTTCTAAGTGCAGCACGAACGCGGGTTGTCCTCGGTCAAAGTCGGAGCGAATCGGATCGCCGCACGACGCAGTGAAGCCCAAAACGCCAAAGACAACGGAAACAATACGGGAATGTTTTTTCATAGTGACAGCATCCGATTAAAAGAAATAGGCAAGGCCGCCCAAAACGCGGGGACCGGTGAGCAAGGTCGTCGGTTGCAACCCATAGTCGCCCGCCGCGCGGACCAGATACGTCGGCACCGCGAACTCGATACGTGCTGAAAACGACGGATGTAAGGGAACTTCGACCAGAACGAGTGGGGCGGCAAAGGCGCCAAAACCAACCGTCGTAGCAAGCTGTCGGGGCGCAAGGGGATAAGACCCATAGAACTTGTCCGCGTAGGTTTGAACCGTCATCACCGCCCCGGCTTCGATGCCCACGGCAAGGGTAACCGGGCCTGTATCCCAGGTTCTCAGCGCGACCACGGAACCCCCATAAAATGTAGTGCCGATGTCGAGGTATTGTTCGGTCTTGCTGCGAGTCCAGGAGGCCCGCGCCTCGAAGGCGAATCTCCGATAGTCCCGTCGCATCGCCACGGACGCTGCAACCCCTGTTTCTACAGGGTCGTGGTCTACACGTAGATCCCGCATCGGTGCGTGGAACCCTAAAGTGGCACCGACACTATTTAGGGCGCCCTTGCGTTCCCCTTTGCGAACCATGTGGCCCAGAGACATGCGGCTTAAATTTGAAAGGGACAGAGGCGCCGTGGCACCGCTTGTGACCTCGTGCTCACCCTCCCAGACGGCGTCATGGCCGCGCATGGTTACATGGTAGCGGGCCGCCGGCAGCGAGATTTCCGTTCTGTTTCCTGTGGCCACCACCTCGGCCAGGGCGGCTCCTGG